>JAZBPT010000176.1:0-16881 GCA_036351755.1 Wenzhouxiangella sp.
AACGCAAACAAACGCTGGTACATACGTCTTCTCGAATAGGGGAGTTGAAAGCGATCGGGCGTGTCGGCCCTGCACTCCGGGAGCATAACCCAAGAGCATTAGCCAACTCTTATGATCGGCGTGATCTTCGTCACGTCGGCCACGAACTCGAAGAGGGAAACGCATGCACGCGCGGGCCGTGGCTCGCGCCGGACCTCAGGGGGCGCGGGCAGTCTCCGGGAGGACGATCGTCTCGTAGACCCTCTGATCCCAGTCCCGGGGAGCGTTTTCCACAACGCGCTTGAGCTGCACCTGGATGCGCGTCTCGTCGGGAAAGTGGATGAAGACGGCGCCGTCCCGGTCTTTCGGCCCCGTCGCCAGGAAGCGACGAATCGCGCGTACCCGCGGGTCGTTCCGATCGGAGGGTGAGCAACTCTCGCGGCCATCGATCCAGCACTGCAGACGATGGGCAAGCGCCGCCCGATTGGCGCCGGCCGAGCCCTCGTCGGCACCGACCAGTTCGAGTGCCGACGGCAACTGGCTTTCCAGCCCCAGATCGTCGATTCCGATCGATTCTTCGGGAACGCGAAAGGCCTGCTCGTCGCTCCCCTGGACTGCGCCCACATGGGAAAGCGACGAAAGGATGGCGACTATGAAAAGCGGCGTGAATGATCGAGCCATCTCGGAACTCCCCTGGGCATGGATTTCCGATTTACGCTAGCCGCGCATTTTAGAGCACTCACCCTAGATCCTTTCGGTCGTCGGATCGAACTCGGTTCCGTCACCTATGCAACCCGGGAAATCTCCTCGGGTTGGGAGCGAGGATTGTCGGTCCAGCGGGGACTACGGAGATCGAAGCCGTTGCGCTATCACATACCCCATAATTTGGCGAATCCAGGCAAATCGTGCGGGTGAATGTGTCGGTTTCCGGGGAGCCCGTTCTAACCGTCGTTCCGTCAGTTTGCGTCTCGGTAAATACACCACTTCCGAAATTCACGAAGATGAGATTGCTACCGTAGCGACCCAGGTTTTCACTCGCCGAACTGGAAAACAAAAGGATCGTAGAACCGGTTTGTGGATCAACCTCGTAAATTTCGCCGTTGACTACAGCGGCGAACACCCTGCCATCCGTGATGGTCAGGCCTACATACGTGCGCGAAGGCAAGCCGACTGATTCCAGCACAGTGCCCGTCGAGGGGTCATACCGAATGAGCTGGTTGCCATCGACATCGATGCCGTACAGGTCGCCAGAATTGATCGAAACCTGGCCGTGCGCGCTGAACGCCAGAGACAGCAGTACAACTGCAGAAAGCCGTGACAGTATTTTCACTGGGATTCCCTCTTTTTGAATTGGGCGTCCGAACCCGGCGGGCTCGAGATCCGCCTGCTGACTGCGAAACAAATCACAGAATCCCGATGAGAAATATGTCCCAAGTCTCAACTATTGGGGATTATGCCGTGAAACCAAGGCTAGAATGCGTCGAACGCGTCCCTGAACAAGCGATCATTACCTTCGAACGCTCCGGGGTCGAACGGTCCGGCAGGTGATGCCGCCGCCCTGCGAGGCCTCGTTGTTGGACCGGTTACATTCTGGATGGTCACGTTTCGCAGGTTGATGTCCGTGCCGGACACATAGAGCCCCGAAGCCGTCAGCCGGGATGAATTCTGTATCGTGAGATTGGCCAGGGTGACGCGCTTGCGTTCGATGGTGTTGCGAACATCGACAACCTGGGTATTCGCCCCGCCACCATCGATTACGGTATCGTTGTTGGTGTCCGGAAGCGCCGAACCGCAATCGGCGTATCCGCCCTCCATCAGGAACTCTTTCTCGAAGGCTTCAACCGTCACGCCGTTGTAGGTCCCGGAACGGGCAACCCGAATAACGTAAAGATCGCCCTCGGGAACGTTGAGGGGCACGGCGTTGACCGCCCCGTATACCAGAAGCGGCGATCTGGGCGCGGCACCCGACTTTCGGACTGCCGTGGAGTCAGCCCGCCTGGTTCAACGCAAAACTGAGCAGCCAGCGATTTCCGCGCTCGATCCGCGAGACCTCATGCTCGTACAGGTCCGGCCGAAACAGGATGAACCGGCCGAAGAGATTGAAGATGCTCCTGTCGCAGATAAACCGCCCCCCGGCCTTCGGCTTGACGATTACCCAGTTGAACTTGTAGAGCTTGCCTTCGGCGACCATGTCGACATGCCGCACAATGCGGTGGCCCGCCGAATAGCGAACCAGGTAGATGTTGATGCGTTTGGACCGGAAGAGAATCCGGGTTTTGACCAGGTCTCGCATGGGGCAAACGTTCAGTACTCGGAGTCTCATCGTCGCACGCTGCTGAATCCCTGTCGACGGGCGCTTGTCCGGCCGGGAGCGGGCGACCGGTCTCGCACCCGTTGTCCAGACACGGCGGCGACATGATAAGTTTCGATGCAGTCGCCATCGAATGGAGCCAGATCGGCAATGAGCAACGCCGCGGAGCGTTCGATTCTTGCCCGGGGCCGCCACGCCCTGGAACTGGGAGCGCTGCGCGCGCTCTCGGTGGTGCTTCACGCCGCTCCGCGCTCGGTCGCCCTGGCACTCGGCGGATGGATCGGCCGCGCGGCCTGGGCGCTTCGGGTGCGCCGCCGGCGGGTCATGGACAATCTGGCGATTGCCTTCCCCGAATCCGACGAAAACGAGAGGAAGCGGATTGGTCAGGCATCGGCACGGAATTTCGGTCGGACCGTCGCGGAGTTTCTTCGATTTCCGGGCGGCGACCGGGCTGCTGTCGGCGAGTTCGTGGAGATCCGCGGCCTCGAAGCCCTGCTTCGACTCGAGGACGAAGGCAAAAGCGCCGCACTCGTCACCGCCCATCTCGGGGCCTGGGCCCTGTACGTCGCCGCCCTCGCCTCCGCCGGCGTGCGACCGGCACTGCTGGTCGGCAAGCAGACCAACCCCGGCGTCGACCAGCTCATCCTCGAGCTTCCGGGCAACGCGGTCACCTTCATTTCCAAGGGGCGCTCGGCACCGCGCCACATGCTCGAGGCGATCCGCTCTGGCCGCCTGATGGTCATGGTCGCCGACCACTATTCCTCCGACCAGAAAGTGCGTGTCGATTTCATGGGCAAGCCCGCCTACACACTGCCCCTGCCCGGCGCCCTGGTCGAAAAGCACGGACTGGCGCTGTTCCGGATGACCGGCCGACGCATCGACGGCGGCCGGCATGTCGTCGACATCACGCCGATTCCTCTCGAAGAGATCCATGACCGGGAAGAAATGCGCGTGCATGTGGCCCAGCGAATGAACCGGGCGCTGGGCGAGGCGATTCGGGATTGTCCCGAACAGTACTTCTGGTATCACAACCGCTGGAAGCACCGCGGTCGCTGAATACTTGCACTCCTCGGAGACAAGACACTCGACTACCGGCGTCATTGCGGGCCACACCAACGCGATCCTTCGAGCAGGTCACCGAGCACGCTAAAATGCCCGGCCGGCGAACCCGGAAGGTCACGGGACCCCATGCGACCCCGGATTGGTCCGGGTCTGCCGGAAACTCCAGGTGATCTTCGGTTGCGCGCTCCGCGCAGAGTTTTTCAGAGGCTCCTCCAGCAGGAAGAGGGAGCAGAGGCGCGATAGCGGTCCGGTCCCGGTTTTTTCCAGCGCGAATCTCCGCTATCCTCGGTCAATCCGCCCGTAGAAGCATGGCCTGGGGAGATTCATGAAGAGGTTGCTGTTGCTCATCGTCGTTGGTCTGGTCGTGGTGGCCGTCGGCGTCAATTGGTACTACACCCGCCAGGTGCGGGACCAGCTCGATCAAATGGCCAATGCGGTCAGCATGTTCGGCACATTGTCCTACGACAACGTCCGCCTGTCGCCGGGAGGCGCTGTCAACATCAACGACCTCTCGTTTCAGCTGCACCAGGGCCGCGGCGGCATCGACGTCGGGCGTATCTCGCTGCAGACCGCCAACCTGCTGGCCCTGTTCACCCTCGAGGGCAAGCTCGAAAGCGGCCGGCTTCCGGAGTCCCTGGGAGTAAGCGTCAAGGATGTCCGGTTTCCGCTCGACGGCGCGCTCGCGAGCATGTCGCGCCAGATGCCGGGAGGCACATCGCCGGCATTCGCCTCGGGCGTGCCGTTCGACGCTGCCGGCTGCGACGGGCGCACTCAGTTCAGCGCGAACGATCTGATGCACATGGACTATTTCGACATCCGCGCCGACGTCGAGACCCACTACCAGCTGATCGATGACGGCAACCGCCTGCGAATCTACGCCAGCGCGCGCACCTACGACGCCAGCGCAATCCACCTGGACGCCACGATCGACCTGGCGGCGGGCTCGCTGTCGACTCTGGACTTGGCGCGCTCAATGGAAAACGCACGACTGAGCTCGTTTTCGCTGGAATACGAGGACCTCGGCTACTACCAACGCATGCTGGCCTTCTGCGCCGAAGAAATGGACATGAGCCGATCAGAGTACCTTGCCCATCACCTCGATACCTGGAAGCAAGCGTGGGCACGCTTCAATGCAGAAGCCGGCCCGGACCTGGTCGCTGCCTACGAATCCTTCCTGAACGATCCGAAACAGATCAGCGTGAGAAGCGATGCCGAAACCAGCGTGTCCTTCGACGGCATCGAAAACTACACCATGTCCGGCCTGCTCGAGCGCATGAACGTACGGCTTGTGGTGAACTACGGCGACCCGCAGCCGCTGGACATCAAGGCGCCCGAGTCACCACGCCAACGCATCGCCTCCGCTCCAACACCGGCCTCGGATCCGAAACCGGCCTCCGCTGAAGCACCGGCCGAAACGGAATCCACGGCCGCGGCGCCGGAACCTGAGTCCGAGACGGCGGCTGCACCGGCCGAAAGCAACGACACCGCCACGCCGGAAGAAGCAACGGCCGAATCGACCTCGCACTGGGTCAAGGTCGAGCCCGCGGAACTCGACGCCTACCGCAACGATCGCGTGCGTATCCGGATGCGCTCCGGCGACAGCTACGCCGGCCGGCTGGAAAGAGTCGATGACGACAACGCTCACATCCGCGTCGAAGGCGTCGGCGGCTTCTACATCCGCCCGCTCGCTCTCGAGGAAATCCGGGAAGTGGAAGTGCTCGGTCGGTCCTGAGACCGGGATGCCTCAGTCCCACCAGAGTCCCACGGCACGGTGCGTCCGGAGCCAGCGACCCAGCACCTGCAGGCCGAAGTCCTCGTCATCGGGATCGAGCCCGTCGAGCAATTGCTTCATGTCGTCCGGCAGGCCGCGACCGGTTTCTTCGAACTGTTCGGCCGCTTCGGTCATCTCCCCGAAACCCTGGTCGACGATGTCGGGGCAGAACGCGTAGATCTCGCGCGCGAAGGCTTCGACATCATCGTCCAGGCGATCGAACTGCACGGTAAAGCTCCCGTCCGACCGAACGTCCGCCAGGTTGATGCCGAATCTCTCATCCCACTGCATCAGCCGCTCGACGATGGCATCGGTATCGAGATCGTCGTTGGCGGCACCGACGCCGCACTGGTAGAGGGGCAGATATTTGGCCTTCGGGCCACCTTCGCGCGCGTCGGCCGGAATGCCGCCCGTGACCGGCCCGGCGCCCTGCTCGACCAGCCATTCGGCAATCTCGTCGTGGCCGGCATCGCGAGCGATGCGAGCGGCCGTCCAGTCGGGATCCGGCGGTTGCGTGCGGTCGAGATCGGCGCCGTGACGCACCAGTAGTTGCACCAGGTCGAACCGGCCCTTGTCGGCGGCAGACATGAGGCAACTCGTGCCGTGATCCTCCACAGCCGCGCCGTCGGGCGGCGCGCCGTGTTCGAGAAGCAGCTCAGCGACCTCGACATGCCCCATTCCCACGGCCGCCCCCAGCGGACAGAGCTCACGGGAGACGGGACTCTGGCCGGCATCCAGCATGGCTCGAACGCCATTGATATCGCCCCGACGCGCCCGATCCCAGAGGTCGAACACGCCCTGTTGCGCCGTCGATGCCCCGGCCTGCTCCAGGATCTCCCGGATCTCGGCCATCTCCTCGGCCACGACGCGATCGTCGGCTCGCGAAATGCACGCCAGCCATGGCGTACAGCCGCGGCCATCCGGCCGGCTGGGATCGGCACCGAACTCGATCAGGGCACGAACCGCGTCCGGCTCGCCCATTCCTCCCAGAATCGCTTCGGTCATCGGCGTGCGGCCTTCGGAGTCCGGCAGTACGGCATCGAGATCGACACCCTCCTCGTGCGCTTCCCGAAGCAACTCGATCTGGCCGAAAGCCACACCCTGAATCACCTTGATCGCGGCATCCACTGGTTGGATTCTCCTGTCGTCTGTCAAATGAGCCTGCAAACTATCGCCGATGGCTGATGGTGCATTGCACCTACTGCGCGTCCTTGACGTGCTCGTCGAACCATCTCAGCTGCTCCCAAAGCACGTGCTCGATGCTTTCGATGGCGCGATAGCCGTGATCCTCGTGGGGCAGCAGGACCAGCCGGGCCGTGCCGCCGGATCCACGGACCGCCTCGAAGAAAACTTCGCTCTGATTGGTGAGCGTACCGGGGTTGGAGTCGTCCTTGCCGTGAATGATCAGCACCGGTTCGTTGACGTGGTCGGCGAAGAAGGTGGGCGAGAGCTTGATGTAGGCTTCGCGAGCTTCGAAAAGCGATCGGCGTTCGGCTTGGAATCCGAAAGGCTGGTTGGTCTTGTTGTAGGAACCGCTGCGCGCAATACCCGCCCGGAAAAGGTCGCTGTGCGCGAGCAGGTTGGCCACCATCAGACCGCCGTGACTGTGACCGATGACACCGATGCGCCCGGGATCGGCGATACCCATGTCCACTGCCTTGGCCACGGCGGCTTCAGCGTCGTCGACCAGCTGCTCGACGAAGGTATCGTAGACGGTCTCGGGGTCGCCGATCATCGGCATGGCAGTGTTGTCGAGCACGGCATAGCCGCGCAGCAGGAAGTACATGTGCGAAGCGCCCCAGAACCGGCTGAAGCGCTGGGCCGAACCGCGCACCTGGCCCGCGGTCGACGCACCCGAGTACTCCTGCGGATAGGCATAGACCACCGTCGGCAACGCCTCACCCTCCTCATAGCCGGGCGGGAGATGCAGGTGGAAGCTGAGCGGCACACCGTCCTCGCGCTCGTACTGCACGATGCGTTTCTCGATCTGGCGCAGCTTCGGGGTGGGATCGGTGAAATCAGTGATCGCCTCGCGGGTATGGGTCCAGTCCGGTTCGCCCTCCTCCGCATCGATGCGTTCGTCCAGGGTTGCCAGGTAGTAATTGGGCACGTCCTCGGGAGACTCCGAACGGATGATGAACTGATCCGGTCTGCCGGAGAAAGCGATGAACATCTCGTAGCGGTCGGGATCGCTGCGAAATAGGCGCTCGGTCTCGCCAGTGTGGATATTTCGTCGATCCAGGAAGGGGCGATCGCCGTCCTCGGTTGCACCATCAGCGCGAACGAAAACCTGGTCACCCTCCTGGTGCATCACCCAATGCCCGTTGGGCAGCGGACGGAAAACCGGAAAGCCCGGGTCATTGTATCGATCAGCGATATCGCGGTCGTACCAGAGGCGCGCACTGTCGTCTTCGACATCCAGCAGCCAGACATAGACCCAGCGCTCCATGCGTTCATATTGTGCGAGCATGAGGGTGCCGTCCACGGCACCCCAGCCGCTGGCCACGATGCGGTGCTCTGCGCGGTAGGCCTCCTCGGCCTCACCGTCGAACGGTGCGTCCAGGCGCATGAGCTTGTCCCGGTGGTCGACTTCGGCCATGGGATCGCCGCCGTCGAGGGCTTCGAGCCAGTAAAGCGTGTGCGGCGCAGTGGACCGCCACTCGACTTCTCGAGGCCCTTCAGGTACACCATGCGTCGGCACTTCGTCAGCCACCGGCAGCGTCGCGACGGTCGCGACCTTCTCGCCGGCCGCATCCCAGACCTCGACAGCGTGGGCAAAGCGCCACCAGGCGACTTCGTGCGACCAGGGCCCGACAAGGTACTCGACGAGCAGGTACGCGCCGTCGGGTGAAAAGCGGGCCGTGGAATACGGCGCCGGTTCACCGATAACACTCATCTCACCGCTTTCGGGATCGATGATGGCCAGCTCGGAAGTCATGTAGTACTCGAACAGCGCATCGTCGTGCGCAGTCTCGAGCAAGTTGCGGGCCTCGTAGGTCGAGCGCGCGTCCGCACCCTCGCCCTCCAGCACCTCCGGCCCGACCGGGATCTTCGGTGCTTCGGGCGGAGCGCCCCGCGCGGGTATACGACGCACGAGCAGCCGCTCCTGGTCGGGCAGCCAGCGGACTGCGGGCCCCAGCAACGGGTTGAGCGCAACCCCGTCCACTTTCACAAGCCCGCCATCCACCGAACCGACCCACAACGCCAGATGATCGGCAAGCGCCGCGGTGATCGCGAAGCGATCACCGTCGGCAGACCATTCGACATCGTGAACCTCGGCGCCGTCAGGCAGTGCCAGCGGCCTCACGGATCCGTCCTCGACGCGAACCAGGCGCGGCGAGGTGCCGCCGCGCCGGCCATGCACAGCGTTGAGCACAGGATTGACACGAATTCCTGCCAATTTGTGCATGGGAGCCGCCAGCTCGGCAAGGCGGGGGTAGATCACCGGATCGCTAAGAATGAAGTGCTCGCCGGAAGGGGCGCTCATCACCCAGGGCAGCTGCGGTGCGTGAAGCACATCGAGGATGTCCTCGGCCGGCTTCTGCCATTCAGTGGCTGCCGGCCGATCCTCGGCTGCGGCCGTGCCGACCAGTGCCACCAGTACTGCGCCAGCCAACACGAAGAAGAGACGCATCATGACCTGCTCCTTGATTAGACTTTTTTCATGTTTTGCCCCCTCGTTTTGAAGCCTACCAAAAATTGACAAGTGAAAGCCCGGAAGATAGATTCGAGAAGGCTGTAGCGGCGTTGATCAGAATCTCAAGACACCTTCCCGGGCAAGATTTCTTGCATGGATCTTCGGGCGATTCATTCCTCGCAGCATCCACGGGCAAGCTGGAGCGGGATGATTCCGGTCTCGGATTGACAAAGCCCTGAAACCCTCACTACCGGATACTGCGAGGAATTTCGGATGTACTTTCGTGCGCTATTCTGGGCGCTCTCGATAACCCCATTGACGGGATCGATTGCAGCTCCTCACGGCACTCAATCGAACAACACGGGATTCGTACCTGAGGTCGAGTGGGTATGGAGCACCCTTCGCGGATCCTATGGCAACGCCATCCTCGCGACCGGCGATATTCTCGGAGACCAGGCGGACGAGATCGTATTCAGCATCGAATCCAGCGTTACGATCGGGGAATCGGCGAGCAGTGTGTTCGTCGTACATTCCGATCTGGGAACGGCTGCATGCCGCTTCCTGAACGTTGAAGGAACGATTTTCGACACCGCACTGCAGCAGTATGATGGCGATCCCCAGCTGGAGATCCTGATAGCCACCGACGCGCGAGTCTACCTGATCGACGGATCGACCTGCCGACTTCAGGATCTTGTGCAACTGCCCCAAACGGTCATGAGCGCGGTCTTCGGCGATTTCGATGGCGATGACAGCTTCGAGATCGCCTACTCGGACGGCACGGACGTTTATGTATCCGGCTGGGAGGATTTCGCGAATCCGGTCGAGCGAAGGGGCGTCGGCGGAAGCATGCTTGCAACAGGCAACCTCGACACGCAAGCCGGCGAAGATATCGTCTCCGTAGCCGACGTGATCTACGTCATGAACGGCTCCGACCTGACAACAATCACCGAAATACCCAATAATTACTGGGATTTCGTTGATACCGGCCAGATCAACGGTGATGCTTTCGACGAAATCATTGTCTGGGAGACATGGGATGTCGGAATCCGCGCATACAGCGTCGTCGACAATTCGGAAGTGCTCGATTTCCCTGTTTTCAATTTCGAACAGCTTGAAACCTCCGACGTCAACGGCGATGGGGTGGAGGAAATCATCTACGGCGACAGACAGTTTGGATCAGTTCATGTAATCAACGGTGAAGGCGAGCGAATACTGGAGATTCCAAAGCCCAACCCGGGGATCAGCAGCGTCGCTGCCGCGGACCTCAACGGGAGCGGGCCACAAGAGATTCTATGGACCAGCGGAGGCCTGTACGTCGGGGACCTGGACGCCGAAGAAATTATCTGGCAGAGCTACCGGGGATACGGCCCGCACCAGATCGCGGCGGCCGGCCCACGCCTGGCCGCCCTGAGCTACGTCGGGTCCGGCGACTTCCGGCCGGGCGGCGCCTACCTCCTGAACCGCAAGGAAGGCATGGTGGAGAGTGAAATCACGGCAATCGACGACCTTCCCAATGACAGCAGAGCATGGACAGCGGCAGGCTCGAACAGGCCCGACAATCCAGACGACGGCCTCTACTGCTTTGCGGGCGCCGAGTTCATTCAGTGCCACGAGAGTCAGACACAATCTGTCTCCATGCAGAGAGCGATCGACGCCGAAAGCGTTCATCACCTTTCTATCCTCGACCTGGACAACGACGATTCCGAAGAAGTCCTCACGGCTGATAGCCTCGGTGTGCTGAGAGCATATGATGCCGCCTCGGGAATCCTTGAGTGGCAATCGAATCCTCCTGAAACCGGTAATTCCAGCATAGACTGGGGCTTTGAAAGTATCGGGCTCGTCGGCAACGAATTGTGGCTCGTCGAACCGTTCGGCGAACTCAGAAAGTATGATCCGAACACTGGAGACCTGATTTCACGAACGACCGACACCGGCCTGACTCGTATCACCGTTGCCGATGGAACGGTTTTCGGCAGCCGCGCCGGCGAAGGCGTTGGAACGATCGATCCACTGACGCTGAACCTGTCGGAGACTCTATTCGAAACAACCGCAGAAGTAGCCTCTCTGCGCGCATCTCCTGACGGCCGCCTCCTGCTTGTCGCAACCGGCACGCGCCCGGTTCTCGATTTCGTGCTCGTTTCCACCCACAATGTATTCTCACCTGTATCGCTCGGCAGCCACACAAGCTGGGATGAGGCCATTCTGGGAACGAACGAAATCCTCCTGGCGACAGACAACGGTGCCTTGCGCATGAGCGCATCTGCTCTTGACTGGATACACAGAGACCGTTTCGAACCGCAGTAGCGCCTGATCATGAAGCAAGCACAGTCCGCACAAGCCGGTAGACATCAGAGCAAGTTGGTGTGTCGTGAAGTCCGCGAAAACAACACACGCAGCCCTGGTTCCTCCCACCATGGCGCCACGTGTTCGCTGCACCGCAATCGGTTCAGGCGCAACGGATTTCGCGCCGGTGAATTTTTCCAGGCCCTGATTCTCGGAAGCTTGCTGTGCCTGGTCTCGGCTGGAGAAGCTCGAGCTACCGATGGCGCGCCGCGCGCTCACGGGGCACAGAGCACCAACGATTTCCATACGCTTGCTTATCCCGGAGAAGTTCACTGGGGCTGGCCCGAGCTGGGGAAGGGAATCGGCAACGAACTCCTGGAAGTTACCGATGTAGACGGGAAACCCGGCCAGGAAATCGTCGTTGCAGCCGCTGAAATTTCCGGCAGCTACAACCGTTCGAGCCATCTTTATGTCCTCAACGCCGACGCGACAAAGGCGAGCTGTATCCTGCCGCTACCGTCGGAGCGAATCAGGTCAAGCCGCCTGCGCCGGGAAAGCCCGGGAGATGACGCCGAAATGGTCATCGCGAGCCTGGACCGCGTCTACCGGGTGAATCTGACACGTTGCGAAGTATTGCAACACGACTATCTTCCGGCGGACCTGCAATCGGTAAATGTTGGTGACTTCCCGCTAACCGATGGCTTGGGCATTGCTTACTCCGATGGCCAGGACCTCTATCTGGCGCCTTTGAATGAGCTTTCCAGCCCAATACTGCTTTCCGGCCTTGGCGGAATTGAACTCGCAAGCGGCAGACTGTCGGCCACGTCCCATGACGACATCGTTGTTCTCGGCAACAGCATTCGGGTTATATCGGGCGCAAGTGGCAACGTCCTCGATACGTTTCCGGACGATGACTATACCGATATTGAGGTTGGAAACCTCATCGCCGGGGGCAGCGGGGAAATCGTGGCCAAGCGACGGTGGCGAAACTCATTCACGGTCTTTACCCTGAATGAGGAGCAACCGATCTTCGAGAGACAGCTCGAACGGCTATCCGAGATCAGGGTGCTGGATCCCGATCGGGACGGACTTGACGAGATTGTCTATGCCGATGACGGCTGGCCGGGCGAAGTTGGCTTCATCAACGGCCAGGGAGTAGTCGAGCACTCCATGCCATCTCCGCAGGAAGGGATCACCAATTTTGCGGTCATGGAAATCCCGGGTGGAGCTCCACAGCTCCTCATGGGAACCCGTCAGGGCGGCACGTTCGACGACCACCTCTATGGGCAAAGTCTGACCAGCAGCTCGTTCGACTGGAAGACACCGGATATCGAAGGCCCCATGCAAGTCGAGCCGGTCGGTTCCGGCCGGCTGGCGATGACCGTTCAGTCAAAGGACGACTTCGTTCTGGAAGGAGGAGCCAGGATCTTTTCTCTTTCGACCGGAGAAATCATGACGGACCTGGAAAGCAGCGCCGACGAACCGATATCGAGTGGTTGGTCTATCGCCGCCTCCCTGACCAATGAGGCCGACGGCACGGGGACAATCTGCTTTTCCGGCTCATGGAGCGTTAAGTGTTTCGACAGCGAAACCTATGAGCTCATTTGGGGCCGTGCAAAGGACGGCGGCGACTCGATCTTCGCATCGATCGACGATTTCGACGGCAACGGCACAAACGAACTTCTGATTCTCACCGAATCGGGAATCGTTCGCACATACGACATCACGACCGGCTTCCTGGGCTGGCAGTCGCCGCAACTAAAGGCTCTGGAAGGAAGCATCGACATCGGATTCGACGGCGTGGCAAAGGTTGGCAGTGAAATCTGGATTGTCACGGCTGACGGAGTTCTGGTGCGGCTGGACGCCGGAACCGGCGATACGATTGAAACAAACCTGCAGAGCCCCATCACGGCAATTGAGGCGACCGGTGAAGGCTTGCTTGCCGCAAGAGCCGGCGTGGGTGTTGGCTTGATCGATACTTCGGATTACTCGATTTCACGGCTTCTATACGAAACCACCGAAAATGTCAGCATCCTGGAGGCATCCCGGGACGGCGCCGTCGCATTGATCGGCGTGGGAGCGCGTCCGAATTGCGAGATCAGCCTGGTTCCACTGAAAGGAGCCTTCGAGCCGTGGGAGATCGGCCCATTCCCGCTTCTTGACGAACACATTACGGATTCAGGTCAGCTGATCCTCGTTTCGAGATACGGCGTCTTGACCCTGTCCCTGGAAAAGATCGACCGGATTTTCCGGGATCAGTTTGATTGAACCGGGCGCCAATCGGGGACTTCTCCCCCGGCCTCCTTCAGGGCCTCGATGACGGCCATCACGAGCTCGAACACACCTGTGCCAGTGCGATTTGTTGCTCCGAGGCGAACGATGACCAGATCGTGGGAAGGCACGATGAACGCGTACTGCCCCTGAAAGCCGTTCATGTAGAAGATACCCGCGGGCGCAGCCTCATCGGGATGACCCAGCCAGAACCCCAGGCCGTAGGCATCCTCCCTCGCCCCGTCCGTCGAGCGGCTGACCCGATCGACCCAACCCTCGGCAAGGACTCTCCGGGAGCCCCAAACCCCGTCCTGCAAAAACAGTTGCGCAAGCCTCGCCCAGTCATGCGCGGTGGCATAGAGGTAGGACGAGCCCTGGAAGGTGCCGCGCTGGTCGACCTCCATCACCGCCGTTTGAATCCCGATCGGCTCGAACAACAACGACCTCAGGCCGCGAACCTGCTCGGGCAAGGAATCACCCAGTTCGTCCTGCAGCCGGCGCGCGGCCAGGATCGTGTTGCCGCTCATGTATTGCCAGTGAGTGCCGGGCGCGTGCGCCTGCTCGCGCCGGGCAGCCCACCCGGCCATGTCCCCTTCGGTGAACAACATGTCCGAATTGGGATCGAAGCCGTCGGCGCGTTCTTCCATGGCCAGCCCCGAGGTCATGCGCAGCAGGTGCTCGAGCGTGACATCACCCAATCGCGGCGAATCCGGTATCCCCGGTTCTTGCAGCCGGATGTGGCCGCGTTCGTCCATTGCGCCGGCCAGCGCCGCGATCACGCTCTTGGTCATCGACCAGCCGTGCAGCGGCGTATCGGGCCCGATTCCGTCGGCATAGCGCTGAGCGACCAACCGCCCACGATGCAGAACGACCACGGCCAGGGTGTTGCGGCCACCGCCGGCCGGCTCCTCGAATGCCGAATCAAGCGCTGCGTCCAGTGCACCCGGCTCGAACCAGGCTGACCGGTGCGCCGAATCCTCGTTAAGCGGCTCGAAGCCACCGGACCCGGGCACTGCCAGTGATCGGTCGAATCGCGATTCATCATGCACCAGCGTGCAGCCCAGTCCCTGCCGGAAAACGGCCGTCTGCCGGTACAAACCGAGCAGGCTGGCGCTGGCCTGGCGTCGATCCTCGTCGATCGAGACCCTCAACACGGGCAGGGCCGGTTCGAGCAGCGGGTCGATATAAAGCGACCGCGCCCTCTCCAGCGAGAGTCCGGAAACAAAATGAAGCGAACAAGCCTGCTTGGCGCTGATCCCCGTGGCCGTGGGCAGGTAGACGCGGTTGAGCGGCGAGGCGAGAAACACCGCGAGGCCGACAACGACCAGAACGATCAGCGCGATCAGTAGTTTACGCATGAAATCAGATCGAATCCATCCAGCCTAATGCCGCCCATCCAGGGGCACGACAATCACGAACATCTCTGGTTGAAGCGGGAGCAACGAGGAAGGTCAGCTTTCTGCTGCAACTCACACATTTCGCGCGCTCCATTACGCCCGGTGAATCGCCGCCCCCCCGGCTCACGAGAACCAGGGGGCAGCTTTACGTCTCAGCGTTCGATGTGCTGATACTCTCCGGCATCTCGGGTGGCCAGGCTCACCACCATGATGGCAACCCAGGAAAGGATGAAGCCGGGGATGATCTCGTAGACGCCCGGACCACCCAGGAACGAGCTGTTCCAGCCCATGGCAATCCAGACCATGACGGTCAGCGCCCCCACCGCCATGCCGGCAATGGCCCCGGCACCATTTGTTCGCGGCCACATCAACGACAAGATGATCAGCGGCCCGAAGGCGGCGCCGAATCCTGCCCAGGCATTGCTGACCAGCGCCAGCACCTGGGAATCCGGGTCGGAGGCAATCGCCAGCGCGACCAGGCCGACGAGCGCGACACAGATACGACCGACGAGGACGCATTCGGCCTCCGACGCCTCCCTGCGGAGGAACAGCCGATAGAAATCTTCCGTAAGCGACGAGGACGAAACCAGCAGCTGACTCGAGATCGTGCTCATCACGGCGGCAAGCAGTGCGGCGTAGAGGAAACCGGTCACTAACGGGTGGAACAGCAGGTCGGAAAGGATAATGAAGATGGTCTCCGGATCTTCCAGTGTCATGCCGTTACGAACAACGTAGGCATGACCGAAGATCCCCAGGGAAATCGCACCGATCAGCGCGATCGTCATCCATCCCATCCCGATGTTTCGCGCTGTGGGAACATCCTTCACGGTCCGAATCGCCATGAAGCGGACAATGATATGCGGCTGCCCGAAGTAGCCCAGCCCCCAGGTCACGGCAGACAGCCAGCCGATGAATGTCAGCCCCTGTGTCCAGGACAACAAGGAGGCATCGACTTCATTGAGCGTTTGCGAAGCCTGCTGGTAGCCTCCGCCGCCTTCGCCCCATAGAACAACGGCCGGCATGATCACCAGCGCCAGCATCATGATGCAGCCCTGAACGAAGTCGGTCATGCTAACGGCCAGGAAGCCGCCGACGACCGTATAGATCAGCACGACGCCGAGCGTGATGATGATCCCCGTGGAGTAATCACTCAGCCCGCCGAAGTTGAAGATCCCGGCAAACGCACTTTCGAAAAGCTTGCCGCCGGCAACCAGGCCGGAAGCTGTGTAAACCGCAAAAAAGACCACGATCACGATGGCAGATACGGTGCGCAGGGAAAGCGCCCTAGTCGGGAAGCGATTGGCAAGGAAAGCGGGGATGGTGATGGCATTGCCGTAGTGAACTGTCTGTTCACGAAGGCGGGGCGCAACCAGAATCCAGTTGAACAACGCGCCGACCAGAAGCCCGATCCCGATCCAGGCCGCCCCCAGGCCGGATGCATAAACGGCGCCGGGCAGCCCCAGAAGCAGCCAGCCGCTCATGTCCGAAGCGCCGGCAGACAGCGCGGCCACCTTCGGGCTGAGCGATCGGCCACCCAGCATGTAGTCCTCGGACGAAGACGTGGATGTGCGCATCGCGTAGATGCCGATGGCGATCATCAGGACAAAGTACCCAATGAGACTGATCCAGACACCGATATCCATAGAATCCCTCGTTTTCTGAGAGCCGGACGATATTCCGACCCGTGAAGTGCACTTGGCAAAGCCCAGCCTTTCAGCCGGGCATTCCCTTCTTCCCTTCGTCGCTACCCAGCATACCTGCCTTGATAGGCCATTGAAAGCCAGATCAGAATGGCCGCCGGATGCACCCCGTTGAGCCTCGAACACCGCCGGCCTCGAAGGCCGACCCCGGGCTGGCAGCATGGTGATAATCTAGAACGACCGAGCCCGCCGCGCTGGAACAGCCATGATCTCGAAGGCCGCCTCCCGGACGGAGCCAGCCGGCATCCGGGCCGGCGTCAGCGTGGAGACCTGATCCCAAGGAACAAGGGGGCCAAGAGAGCCGTGAACCATCTTACCCAGACGCATCGCGTTCTCAGCGGCACCGCGCTTTCCGTTGCGTGGCTGGCGGTGTGGGGGCTCGGGCACCTGGCCGAATTCACGGCTCACGCCAGCGTCTGGTATCCGCCGTCCGCGCTGACCTTTGCCGCCCTGCTGGTCATCGGCTTCCG
>JAZBPT010000177.1:0-4569 GCA_036351755.1 Wenzhouxiangella sp.
AGCGCCGTTGTCATGCCGTCGTGGCGTGGAATCGGTATAGTCTGCGCAGGATTTGAACAAGGGATTTGCCATGCGTGTGGTTTTTGCTGTTGTGCTGATGGCGCTGTCGGTTTCCGCGGCGGCCGCCGAGATCGTGGCCGGGCCGATGCCGGGGCATTCGACGATGCGCCAGGTGAAGGTCTGGGTGCAGACCGACGAGCCGGCGGTGGTGCAGATTCGGTACCGGGCCGACGACGGCGAGGACTGGCAGTACAGCGAGCCCGAGGCCGCTGACTCCACGAAAGCCAATACGGCGACCTTGCTGGCGACCGGGCTGGAGCCGGGCCTGACGTATGCCTACGAGGTGCTGCTCGACGAAGCCGTGCAGCCGGCCGAGCACGAGCAGCGTTTCGTGACCCAGCCCTTGTGGCAGTGGCGCGAGGATCCGCCGGATTTCCGTTTCGCGATGGGTTCCTGTGCCTACATCAACCAGCCGGAATACGATCGCCCCGGCACGCCCTACGGCGGCGACTACCGAATCTACGATGCGATCGCCGAGGCCGAGCCGGCCTTCATGCTCTGGCTGGGCGACAACGTGTACTACCGCGAGGCCGACTGGAACTCGGAGTCGGGTATGTACGCGCGATTCAGCCACACCCGCGGGCACAAGGCGCTTTCGAAGCTGGTCACCGGTACGCATCACTACGCCACCTGGGACGACCACGATTACGGCCCGAACAATGCCGACCGCGGCTACGCCATGCGCGAGACGGCGCTGGAAGTGTTCGATGCCTTCTGGCCCAACCCGGATTTCTCGGCGGCCGGCACCGGCGGGGTGACCAACTATTTCGAGTGGCACGACGTGGGCTTCTTCCTGCTCGACAACCGCTATTTTCGTTCGGCCAACTACCGGGTGACCGGCGAGCGCACGATCCTGGGCGAGGAACAGATCGACTGGCTGATCGATGCGCTCAAGTCGAGCAACGCCAGCTTCAAGTTCGTGGCCATGGGCGGGCAGTTCCTGAACTCCGCCGAAAACAGCGAGACCTACATCAACCTCGCCCCGGGCGAGCGCCGCGAGATCCTCGACCGCATCGAGGCCGAGCGCATTCCGGGCGTGATCTTCCTGTCCGGCGATCGGCACCACTCGGTGCTGCTCAAGATGGACCGCTACCGCAACTACCCACTCTACGAATGGACCGTGTCACCCCTGACCGCCGGCGCGCACGACCCGCGCGACGAGGCGATGCAGTACGACGTCGACGGCAGCCTCTACACCGAGCGCAACTTCGGCATGATCGAAGTCACCGGCCCGCGCAACGAGCGGGTGCTGACGTTGACCTTGCATGACAGCGACGGCGAAGAGGTCTGGCGGGAGGAGATTGGGCAGGTTGAGTTGCAGCCCTAGATCGGCCGCTGGCGCGGCGTTTTTTGGTGTTTTGGTTCGGCGCTGTGAGGGTTGCGGGGCGGCTTCGCCGCATAGGCTTGGGTGATTCGGAGGTGCTCTGGGATAGCCTCACGCAAAGACGCTAAGGCGCAAAGTTCGCAGAGGAGAAAACAGCCTGGGACACTCTTGAATCTCCGAGGCGGCAATGAAGGCTTGCTGTGGCAAATCGCACAATTCGTTGCTGTTCGCGCCACGCACACTACGGCCTTGCGTGGCGGAGCCACCCGCCACATTTATCGGTTGCCGCACCAAAACACCAAAACACCAAAACACCAAAAAACGCCGCGCCAGCGGCATTCTCTACGGCGCGGTTTCAAATCGATCCGAGAAGATTTCGTCGCCGGCGTTGGTGAAGGTGGCGGTGACGGTGGCGTCTTCGGTGACGGCGATGTAGCAGACGTTGCCGCTGGGCAGGGGGCAGCCGAGCCAGCCGTCGAAGATGCTTCCGCCGCTGCCGTTGGCGTAGAGCTCGACGAGGGTGCCGTTGAAGAAGTCTTCCTCGCAGTCGCTGCCGCAGGCGATGCCCAGCGGGACGCTGACGATCGAGCCGCTGCCGTCGCCGCTTTTCGCGGCTGTCAGGGTGAAGTAGTCGTCGCCCACGTCGAGGTGGTTCTCGTCGAAGCCGGCGTCGAAATAGCCGCCCGACTCGCCCGGCGAGCCCTGGTCGTTGACGGCGTTGTTGACGCCGGTGGTCTGTCTTTCGATGTCGCGGTCGGACGACCAGAACAGGGGATTGGACAGGCACATGTCGACGCCGGGGGAGGCCGAGGTCTGGCGAGCGTCGCCGCCGGCGATATTGATGAACTGCGGCGTGTCGATGTAGTAGGTGCCTGCCGGCAAGTCGCCGGGGGCGCTGTCGACGAGGTTGCAGGCGGACTGGACCGATCCGCCCTGCAGGTCGACGCCGGTGGAGTCGGCGATGATCGAGTTGTGCAGGTAGTTGGCGCTGCCGCTGCCCTGGGAGAGCAGGGCGCGCGAGGGCTGCGGCGTGCCGCCGTCGACGTAGGTCTGGTTGCGGGCGATGGTGGCGTGCAGGATCTCGAACTGCGCGCCCTCGTTCCAGATCACGGCGTCGGTGGCGTTGTTGTTGTATATGCCGACGTGGCCCAGGCGGATGAGCGCGCCGTTGGTGCCGTGGAAGATGGACTGGAAGTCCGGGATGATGGTCCAGGTCCAGGTCGTTTCGATCAGGGTGCTCGTAATCCGCACGAAGGAATTGTCGACGTAGACCACGCTCGATTCCGTGCGGTTGCCTTCCATCTCCGAGCAGCTGATCAGGAAGGGGCAGCTCGTGGCGCGATCCATGGTGAGCTGCGGGCTGCCGCCCGTGCCGCCGTCGATGGCGTAGATCGCCGCGCCCACATAGGCGACGTTGTTCTGCAGGTAGGTGTTGACCAGCGTCACCCGTCCCGTTCCCTTGACGTAAATGCCGGCGCCGTTGTTGGCGAAGTTGCCGGTCAGCGTCACGCGCTGGCTGCCGCCGTTGGCGTAGAACTCGCCGCCCCCGTCGATGTAGACCCCGCCGCCGTCGTCGGCGCCCGGGCTGGCAATGCCTTCGGAACTGATCGTCGAGCCGCCCATTGCCATCATGAAACAGCCGTTGGACAGGTAGGCGTTGCCGCCGAAGTTGGCCGAATTGCGGTGAAGCTGGCCGCGGAGGGTTACTTCAGAGCCCGTTCCATTGCAGTACACGCCGCCGCCCCAGCTATTGCCGGTGGCGTAGCGGTCGCCGTTGTCCTCGACGATGGAATCGGCCTGGATGTCCACGTAGGCACCGCCGGCGACGTAGACGCCGCGCTCGTCGTGGCCGCCGATGCGGGTGTCGTCGAGGACGACCGAGGCGCCGCCGGTAGCCGACAGGCCGGTGTCGGCGCCGCGGATGTCGAGACGGCGCAGGGTGACGTTGGACTGCGACTGCGAGCTGGTCTGCACCGTCACCGCCACCCCCGAGGTGTTGCCGAAGATGGTTCGGCCCGATGGGCTGGTGAAGCAGTCGGGATAGCCGCCGGACAGTGTCAGGCTGCCGGCCGATGACGGCGACCAGTCGGTCAGGGTGACGTCGCCGTTGGCGCCGGTGTAGGAGACCGTGCTGGTCAAGCGGATCTCGTCGGACTGGGTGCCGTTGAATGCGGCCGACAGCAGGGCGGATGACAGGTTGGGGTGCACGTTGGAGCCGGTGCAGGCGGTCGAGGAACCGACCCAGAAGGTGGCCGACCAGGCCGGCGCGGCCAGCAGGGCAAGGCAAAGCGCGAGGGCGCGAAGCGAGGTTTTGGTTGTCATGTTCGTTTTTCGCATGTTGGGCGGTTAACGGGTTAGTCGGAAAGGGGGTGGGGAATGTGACATTTGGTTCTTGGTTCTTGGGTTTCAGGTTTCAGGAAAAGCGTGATGGCTCGTCGCCCCGGGCTTGACCCGGGTCCTTCCATCGGCTGGTGCCTTCGGATGGGAGGTCCCGGCTTTCCGCTTCGCTACAGCCGGGACGACGCCTCGGTTTGGCAGGAGGGCGGCACGGCACAACGCGGCGAAGCCGCCCTCCACATCCCCAACACGCCGCCTGAACCCTGAAACCTGAAGAACTCGTTCAGCCTGACTTCAGGCAGGTCGCGGTACAAAGGCTCCACGCGGCGCGGAATGCCGCAAGGAGGAAATGACATGAAAACGTTCACGACGCTGGTTCTCGCCCTTCTGCTGACGGTCGGCTGTGGTGCCACCGGGCAGGTGCGGGCCGACGACGACTACTTCAGCCAGGCCGAGCTGGACTCGATGCTGGCACCGGTCGCGCTGTATCCCGACAGCGTGCTTTCGCACGTGCTGATCGCCGCGACCTATCCGCTGGAGGTGATCCAGGCGGCGCGCTGGTCGCGCGAGCATCCCGGCCTGCGCGGCGAGGACGCCGTGGCCGCGGTGGAATACCAGAACTGGGATGCCAGCGTGAAGGCGCTGGTGGCCTTCCCGGAGCTCCTGCAACGCATGGACGAGGACCTGCAGTGGACGCAGGATCTCGGCGACGCGTTCCTGCTGCAGGAAGAGGAGGTGGTCGCCTCGATCCAGTACCTGCGCTCGGAGGCTTATTCGCAGGGCCACCTGCGCAGCAACGACCGCGTGAAGGTGGTTCGCGAGCGCGAGTACATCTACATCGAGCCGGC
>JAZBPT010000178.1:0-5183 GCA_036351755.1 Wenzhouxiangella sp.
ACCCAGCAGGGCCACGTTGCGTATCGCGCCGGTTTCGTGCTCCGCCATGCTTGCCTCCTCGAGCGGCAGCCATGGATGCATCGTAATCCAGCGGCAAGGGAATCGGCAAATGGCCGCCAGCGTCAGTCGGCGCGGCAGGGGTTCAGAAGCGATTCAGCGATGGGCGACTAGGCTTTCCCCAACGCTTGACGACAGCCTCATTCCAGCCGATGGAGAACGCACGATGAAGACGAAATTCCTGATCATGAGCGCCGCCCTGGCGGTGAGCAGCCTGGCCCTGGCCGACAGCAGTGACTACGAATGGGCGCGGGTCGTGGACGTGGAGCCGATCCGGGAAGTTCATCGCTTGCCGGTCGATCGCGAAGTCTGCAGGCCCGAAACCGCCTACGTCAGGGAACGTCGTCACTCGCATGCGCCGACGGTCGTCGGTGCGATCATCGGCGGGGTGATCGGCAACCAGTTCGGCAGCGGCAGCGGCCGGGATGCCGCCACGGCCGCGGGCGCCCTGCTCGGCGGCGCCATCGGACACGACGCTTCGAAGGTCCGTGACGGGCGTCGGTACCCGGTGGTGCGCGAACGCTGCGAAATCGAACGAGACTGGCGCGAGCGCACCGTGAACCGCGGCTACCGCGTCACCTACGAATACGGCGGACGGCTGCATCGAACCACGATGGACTACCGTCCGGGAGACGCCATCCGGGTGCGCGTATCGGTCGATCCTCTCGACTGATCGCCCCCCGCATCGAGCGGCAAGGCGGGCCGGTGCCCGCCTTGCCTTGCAGCCCGCTACTCGAAAGGGGCGTAATCAAGGTCTCGCGGCGGGGGATCACCGCCTTCGCCCTTGAGGTAGTGGTTCATCCAACGCATCAGGCGCAGGCTGTAGTCCCAGCGGCTTGCGGCCCGGCGGTTGCCGTGCCCCTCTCCCGGGTAAAGCACCAGCCGAACCGGCGGCGGATCGTCCTGCAGTTTCAGGTAGCGATACAGGATGCGCGACTGCGTTGGATCGACGCGGGGATCCGCCGCGCCATGCAGGATCAGGATGGGCGTCTGCGCCCGCTCCACGTAGTAGATGGGGCTCGCTTCCCGGTACAGGTCCCAGTCCTCCCAGGGCCAGGTACGGTAGTGAACCTCGTAGAGTTCCTGCGGGATGTCCGAGGTGCCAAGCATGGCGATCTTGTCCGACAGGCCCACGTTCATGACCGCTGCGGCAAAACGCTCCGAGTAGTAGGTCGCGCCCCAGGCCGTGGCGTAACCACCGTAGGAACCGCCGGTGATGCCCACGCGCTCGCCGTCGACCCAGCCGCGCTCGATGAGATGGTCGACGCCGTCGACCAGGTCGTCGAACTCCTCCTGGGCCGGACGGCCCTGCGAACGCAGCGCGAACTCCACCCCGCGTCCGGTGCTGCCCCGGTAATTGGGATAGAACATGAAGTAGCCTTCCGAGGCTGCGTGCTGCGCCGGCAGGTTGTAGCTGGTCAACCAGCCATTGGAGTAGTGACTTTCCGGCCCGCCGTGGACGGCGAGAATCAGCGGGTAACGATTGCCCTCCTCGTAATCCAGCGGCCAGACCAGCAGGCCCTGGATCGTCAGTCCGTCGCGGGCCTCGTACTCGACGACCTGCTGTCGCGCCAGTTCCAACTGCTCGAGCCAGGGATTGCCGTTGGTCAATCGCCTGGCTTCGTCACCGGCCAGGTCGTGCACTTCGCGGGGATACTCCGGCGACGAGGCCGCAAACGCGATCCGTTCGCCGCTTGCGTCGATCGACGTCGCGATCAGGTCGTCGCCCGACAGCAATGTCTCCTCGCCGCTGCCGTCGGCGGCGATGCGCCCGATGCGGGACGACACGCCCTCGTGGCTGAGGAAGACGATCCGCTCGCCCTCCCAATCGACATCGATGACGTGACCTTCCAGGCCTTCCATCAAGTGCGTCCATTCGCCGCCGCCGTCGTCGGTGACCAGCAGCCTGCCGGCCCGGGTGTCCTTGATGGTCTCGGTGCCGATCAGCGCCAGGTGGCGACCGTCGTCGCTCCAGGCGACGTCGGCGAGCTTGCCCGGGTTCTCCACCCGGCCCAGCTCCTCGCCTTGCGGCGTCACGATCCGGACGCGCTGGAACATGAGCGTATCGTCTACGAGCTGGCGGGGCGTTACCCGCAGGGCCAGCCGGTCCCCGGCCGGCGACCAGTCCACCGCCTGAACCGACCCGTCCACCTCGATGCGGCGAGGCTCGCTGTCGCTCGCCAGATCGTGAATCCAGAGGTGGCGCGGTCTCATCTCCTCCTCGAAGACGACGGCGTCGAAGCCCTTCTCACGAAGCGATTCCCTGTCCGACGATTCGGGCTCGCCGGCCACCAGGGCCACCGCGCTACCGTCGGGCGCGAAGCTGTAGTCGACCACGCCGTCGCCGGCGCCGGCAATGCGCCGGGCCTCGCCGCCGTCGACCGGAATGCCGTACAGGGCCGCATGCTCGTCGCCCTCGCGCTTGTCGACGAAGGTGATGGCGGTGCCGTCGGGCGTCCAGCCGATACTGCCGACATTCACTTCTCCGGTGATGAAGCCGCGCACCTCGCCCTCGGCGTCGATCAGGTGGAGTTCCCGCCAGGCGGGGCCGTCTTCCTGGTCGGCCAGGTCTCGCGGCACCGCACGCGTAAAGGCGATCCGGCGCCCATCGGGACTCAAGGCCACTTCCTGCACTTCGTTGAGGCGGGCGATCTGTTCGAGGCTCATGCCTTCGGCGAACGCGGGCGGCGCAAGCAAGGCACCCAGCAGCAGCAGTGATGAAAGGATGGTTCGAGTTCGAATCATGACGGTGTCCGAATTGACTTGAAAGAGCGATAGAAGATAACAGACGGCCGACATGCCGATGTGCGCAAGTCTCGGTTACACTCTTGCGCCATGAAACCGTCGCTGTCGATACTGCTCACCGCCCTGGCCTGCGCGGCCGCGGCTTTTCCCGCGCAAGCCCAACAAGAGGCCCCGGAACGTGCCTTCTACCGGGTCGAGGCGATCGTCTTCACCCATGCAGGCGGCCAGCCGGATGACTGGCCGGCGCCGGCGCCCCCCGACCACGCCGACGCGCTCGACCCGGCCTGGAAAGCGTTTGCCCGCGAGCAGAAGCTCAGTCGGGCGGAAGACGAAGAGCCCTCTGCGGAGACGGAGCTCGAAGCGGCGCTGAGCGTGGTCGAGACGATCGCCAGCCTGGAAAGCGGCGAGGAAACTCTGACCGAGGCGCTCCTGTACCCCGAGCCCTGGCTGGCGCTGGAGTCATTGTCCGACCCGATGGCCCGGGCCAGTTCCCGGCTCGAGCAGTCCGGGGCGTTCCAGGTTCGCGCCCGACTCGCCTGGCACCAGCCGCTCGAGGAATCGAGCGCAACGAAAGCGGTCCGGATCCACGATGACATCCCGGTTACCGTGGAATGGATCACCCTGACGCCTTCCGGACGATTGCTGCGAGGGGGCGAACCGGTGCGCGTGGTCGAGGACCTGAACCCAATCTTCCACTATCGGCTCGACGGCACCATCCGCCTGCGTCAGCGCCAGTTCATGCATGCCGACCTGACCCTCGACTGGCGTGTACCGGAGCGAATCGGCCCATCGTCCTGGCCGCCCTGGCCGATCCCCTCGACCGAACCGGAACTGGCAGTCCACCGGCTCCAGCAGAGCCGAACGATCAGGCCCGGACGCTTCGAATACTTCGATTCAGAATGGCTGGGCGTGATCCTCCGCGTTACACCATACGAACCCGAAGAACCGGTCGAAGAGCCTCCCGGAGGAGGCGACTCCCCGGCCGAGTCGCCATGAGGGACCGTCTTTTCGCCAGCACCCGGCTGGAGGGCGTCTACCAGAAGCTGGTCAACGAGGAAGACGCCCGCGTCTGCAAGGACATCGACGACGACGCCTGCCGGGTGGTTCCGGGCAACTTCTTCCTCCAGGTGATTACCCAGTTCTTCACCAAGCTGGGCGACTCAATCGCCAATCCCAAGACCATCCTGGCCTGGCTGCTCGCCGCGCTGGCCGCGCCCGGCATCTTCACCGCCTTCCTGGTTCCGGTTCGCGAATCCGGTTCGCTGATTCCGCAACTGGTCATCGCCAGCTTCGTCAGGCGCCAGGCGGTGAGGAAGTGGACCTTCGTCCTCGGCAGTGTGCTCCAGGCCGCGGCCGTGCTGGCCATGGCCCTGGTGGCCGTCACCCTGACCGGCACTGCCGCGGGCTTCGGACTCTTGTCCGCGCTGGTGCTGTTCAGCCTCTCGCGGGGACTCTGCTCGGTGGCGTCCAAGGACGTGCTCGGCAAGACCGTGCCCAAGACCCGCAGGGGGCGCGTCAGCGGCTGGTCGGAGTTCCTCGCAGGGTCGATCACGATCGGCGTCGGCGTGGTGCTGCTCTTCGACGGCAACGGAGGCGGCGACCGCGGCGTCTACCTGGTGCTGCTCGCCATCGCCGCCGGACTGTGGCTGGTCGCCTCGGCAAGCTATGCCATGATCCGCGAGTTCCCGGGCGCCACCGAAGGCGGCGGCAACGCGCTGACCGAAGCGATCAAGCGTCTCGACCTGCTCCGGACCGATCCCGATTTCCGCCGCTTCGTGATCGCCAGATCGCTGCTGTTGTGTTCCTCGCTGAGCGCGCCGTTTTTCATCATGCTGGCTCACGAGCGCACGGAAGGCGCACTGCTGGTACTGGGCCTGTTCGTGATCGCCGACGGCATCGCCAGCCTCGTGTCCGCACCGTTCTGGGGTCGCTTTGCCGATGCATCGAGCCGGCGGGTGATGATCCTGGCCGGCGCCGGCGCCGCCCTCGTCGGAATCCTGCTGGTCGGCGTGGTTCACGGTCTGCCGATACTGGCGGACAGCGCCTGGCTCTATCCCCTGTTCTTCTTTCTGCTGGCGATCGCCCATTCCGGGGTCCGGCTGGGCCGCAAGACCTACATCGTCGACCTGGCCGGCGGCAACAAGCGCACCGACTATGTGGCCGTCAGCAACACGGTGATCGGCATCGTCCTGTTGCTCGCGGGCAGTGTCGGCGCCCTGACCACCGTCCTGCCGACATCGGGCATCATCCTGATCCTCGCCGGCATGGGCCTGGCTGGCGCCTTTCTCAGCAGCCGACTACCCGAGACTCAGCAGGGCTGACGGCGCGCGTCCGAGCTACGCGTGCTCTCAGCCTCAACCGGGCGGCCATTCCATCTGCCT
>JAZBPT010000179.1:0-2726 GCA_036351755.1 Wenzhouxiangella sp.
ATCGGGCTGGGCGTACTCCTCGGCCGCGGGCTATGGCGACTACTGGTGGGGTCCGGTCGATTTCCCGAGCATCGCGCCCAAAAGCGAGGATCTCGAGGACCTGTTTCACGAACTGCATGAGTGGTTGACCACGGCCCTGGCCTTCGTCGCCATCGGCCACGCGCTGGCCGCGTTGCGACACCACTTCTGGCTCAAGGACGACGTACTCAAGAGGATGCTGCCGACATGGCTAAAGAACTGAAAATCGCGGCCCTGGCGCTGCTGATGGCGCCGGGCCTGGCCCTGGCCGACTGCTTTCGGGCCGACCAGGACGACGGTCGGATCGAGTTCACCGGCGTGGCCGAGGGCAGCCGTTTCACCGGCGAGTTCGGCGAGTTCACCGTCTCGCTCTGCATGGACGAGCGCAACCTGGCGACCGCGGGCATCGAGGTCGTCATCCAGACCGCCTCGGCCGACACCGGCAACGAAGACCGCGACAGCGAGCTGCTCGGTGAGAACTTCTTCCATGCCGAGGAATATCCCGAGGCCACCTGGCAGAGCGGCGAAATCCGCGCAGACGGCGAGGCATTCGTCGCACAAGGCAAACTCGAGCTGCGCGGCATCGAGGCCGATCAGCCGGTGCAGCTGCAGATTTCCGGAGACAATCCGCCGGTGCTCAGCGGCAGTGCGGAAATCATGCGCCTGAACTGGGATGTCGGCATCGGCGAGGACTTCGAGGACACCGACTTCATCCGCAACCGCGTCGACCTCGAGTTCGAGCTGCAGCTGCAGCCCTATTCGAAGGGGTAGTTCAGCTTGGGGCGGCCGTAGCGCCGTGAGGTGGCTTCCGAAGTCTCGTCGGGTTCACGCCAAGGCGCCAAGGCGCAAAGTTCGCCAAGCAAGATAGAGACGCGGACATTGCTTCTCTATCTATCTTTGTCTTTCTCCGCGCCCTTGGCGCCTTTGCGCCTTGGCGTGAGACAGACGGCCGATCAGCGCTGAACACGCGTCGCTACGGGCGCATGCACGCAAGCTGCCGCCTTATTCGTCCGCCACCCCGAGCCGCTTGTGCATGATCGGCGAGGTTGTCGTGTACTGCACGAACTGGCGCGCGTCGGGGTAGACGTACTTCTGCACGCCGAAGGCCGCCAGGGCGGCCTCGTGGAAGCCCGAGAGGATGAACTTCTTCTTGCCGGGATAGGTGTTGACGTCGCCGATGGCGAACACGCCCTCGACCGAGGTCTGGAATTTCTCGGTATCGACCGGGATCTGCTTCTTCTCCAGGTCCAGTCCCCAGTCCGCGATCGGCCCCAGGTCCGGCGACAGGCCCCAGAAGACCAGCACTTCGTCGCCCTCGACGCTCGACTTGTTGCGCTCGAGATCCATCAGGTCGAAGCCTTTGAAGCGGCCGTCCTCGCTGTGCACCTGGGTGATGATGCCCTGGCGCTCGCGCACCTTGCCCTCGGCGGCCAGCGCGCGCACCTTCTCCACCGAGGCGGCCGCGCCCCGGTATTCGTTGCGGCGGTGGATCAACTCGACCGACTCGGCGATCTCGGCCAGGTCCATGGTCCAGTCCAGCGCCGAATCGCCGCCGCCGAGGATCAACAGGCGCTTGCCGCGGAATTGTTCCCGGTTGGTCACCTTGTAGTGAATCTGGTCGCTGGTGACCTCGTCGATGCCCTTGGCCTTGAGCTTCCGCGCCTGGAACGCCCCCAGGCCGGCGGCGATGATCACCGCGCCGGCGTCGAACTCGTTTCCGGCCGAGGTCACGACGGTGAAGCGACCGTCCTCGCGCTTTTCGAACTTCTCGACGCGCTGCCCGAGATGGATGCCGGCGTGGAAGGGCTTGATCTGCTGCATCAGCTTGTCGATCAGCTCCTGCGCGCCGATGACCGGCCAGGCCGGGATGTCGTAGATGGGCTTTTCGGGATAGAGTTCGGCGCACTGGCCGCCCACCTGCGGCAGGCTGTCGATCAACTCGGCCTTCAGGCCCAGCAGCCCGAGTTCGAAAACCTGGAACAGGCCCACGGGACCTGCGCCGACGATGACCGCATCGGTCTGGATAGGCATTGGGAACTCCGGATACGCTAGTGTGAGTTTGGCAACGCGTTCCCTTATGATAACCGCCCAGTCGTGTTGGCTGGTTCGCTAGTTGAAACCACAACCAGCCAACTAGCCAACAAGCCAACCAGCGAACCGCATGCAAGAGCAACGCGACATACAACTTCACCCGGAGTGGCTCGAGGCCATCGGCGGGGAATTCGAGAAGGATTACATGCGCCGCCTGAAGCGCTTTCTGGTGGAGCGCAAGCAGGCCGGGGCCACCATCTACCCGCCGGGTTCGCAGATCTTCAATGCGCTGAATTCCACGCCCCTGTCGAAGGTCAAGGCGGTGATCCTCGGCCAGGATCCCTACCACGGGCCGGGCCAGGCGCACGGGTTGTGTTTTTCGGTGCAGAAGGGCGTGCGCCCGCCGCCCTCGCTGGTCAATATCTTCAAGGAAATCGAGTCCGACCTCGGCTACCGGCCGCCGGCGCACGGCTGCCTGCAGGCCTGGGCCGATCGCGGCGTGCTGCTGCTCAACGCCGTACTCACCGTCGAGAAAGGCAACGCGGGGTCGCACCAGGGCAAGGGCTGGGAACAGTTCACCGACGCGGCGGTGCGCGCGGTCAACGAGCAGCGCGACAACGTGGTCTTCCTGCTCTGGGGCAGTCACGCCCAGAAAAAGGGCGCCGGCATCGACCGCC
>JAZBPT010000180.1:0-68609 GCA_036351755.1 Wenzhouxiangella sp.
AGAAAGTTGCGACTTCGTCACGATTTCTTCACGATTTTGTTCGTACTACGCGGCGCCTGCGGGTGACGTCATTGCTGCCAGCGGCTATCATCCCCGCTGATTTCAAAATGCGAGCCCCTATCCATGTCAGACCAGTTCCGCACGGTCATCGAGCCGTTCCGCATCAAGGCGGTCGAGCCGATCGCCATGACGTCCCGGAATGAGCGTGAGAACTTCCTGAGAGCGGCCAATTTCAACCCGTTCAAGCTCAAGTCCGAGCAGGTCATCATCGACCTGCTGACCGACAGCGGCACTTCAGCGATGAGTGCAGAGCAGTGGGCCGGGATGATGCGTGGCGACGAGTCGTATGCGGGATCGATCAGCTGGCAGCGGCTCGAGGCGGTGGTGCGGGACCTCACCGGCTATCCGCACATCCTGCCCACGCACCAGGGGCGTGCGGCCGAGCGCATTCTCTATAGCCACCTCGGCGGTGAGGGGAGGACCTTCCTGAGCAATACCCACTTCGACACGACCCGTGCCAATGTCGAGTTCAGCGGTGCCGAAGCCATCGATTGCGTCACCCCCGAGGCGTCGAAGGCGGACAGTGACTTTCCGTTCAAGGGCAATGCCGACGTCGACCGCATGGCCGAGATCGTGGCCGAACGCGGCGCGGGCAATATCGGCGCCATCATTCTGACGGTGACCAACAATTCCGGAGGGGGGCAGGCGGTGAGCATGGCCAACGCGCGGGCGGTGCGCGACCTCTGCCGCAAGCACGGCCTTCTTTTCATTCTGGATGCCTGCCGCATTGCCGAGAACGCCTGGTTCATCAAGCAGGACGAAGAAGGCTACGGCTCCAGGTCCTGCCGCGAGATCGCCAGCGAGATGTTCGCCCTGGCCGACGGCTGCGTGTTCAGCGCCAAGAAGGATGCCTTGGTCAACATGGGCGGCTTCCTGGCGCTCAACGACGCCGAACTGGCCGAGCACTGCACGAGCGTGCTGATCATCACGGAGGGCTACACGACCTACGGCGGCCTTTCCGGGCGCGACATGGAGGCGATCGCGATCGGGCTCGAGGAAATCTTCAACGAGGACTATCTGCGTTACCGGACCCGGTCGACCGCCTACCTGGGCGAACACCTTGACCGCCTGGGCATTCCCGTGATCAAGCCGATCGGCGGGCACGCCGTCTACGTCGACGCCGGCAAGCTCTACGACCACCTTCCTGTCGACCAGTACCCGGGCCAGTCGCTGGTCTGCGAGCTGTACAAGATGGCGGGCATCCGATCGGTGGAGATCGGTTCGGTGATGTTCGGCAAGTACGACGATGCCGGCAAGCTGGTGCCGGCGCCGCGCGAACTCGTGCGGCTGGCCATCCCGCGCCGCGTGTACACCCAGAGCCACGTCGATTACATCATCGAGGCCTTCGAGCGGGTGCGGGACCAGCGGCACGCCGCGCCCGGGTACCGGATCACCTGGGAGCCGAAGTTCCTGCGGCACTTCACCAGCGACTTCGAGCCGGTCTAGAATGGCACCAATGCCCACCGATCCCGCCAGCTACCCGGAAATGCTCGCCGAACTGCGAGCCGCGTTCGATCGCGGACTCACTCGCTCCCTGGATTGGCGCCGCGAGCAACTTGCCGCCATTTCGCGCATGCTCGAGGAAAACGAGGATCGCGTCGGCGAGGCGCTGGCCGAGGATCTGGGCAAGCCGGCCCAGGAAGTCCTGCTCGGCGAGACGGCGCTGATCTTCAGCGAGGTCGAGCATGCGCGCAAGCGTCTCAAACGCTGGGCGAGGCCGCGCCGGGTGCGTACGCCCATGGTGGGCAAGCCCGGCCGCAGCTGGGTGCAGCCCGAGCCCTTCGGCGTGGTGCTGATCATCGGCGCCTGGAACTATCCCATACAGCTGCTTCTGAGTCCCTTGATTCCCGCGATCGCGGCGGGCAACTGTGCGGTGCTCAAACCCTCCGAGGTGGCACCGGCGACATCGAAGTTGATGGCTGAATTGGTTCCCCGGTACCTGGACGAACGCGCCGTGCGCGTGGTCGAAGGCGCGGTGGAGGAAACCACGGAACTGCTCAAGCTGCATTTCGACCACATCTTCTACACCGGCAGTTCAGCGGTCGGCAGGATCATCATGCGTGCGGCTGCCGAACACCTCACGCCAGTGACGCTGGAACTCGGCGGCAAGAGCCCGTGCGTGATCGATGCGGGCGCCGACATCGAATCGGCCGCGCGCCGACTGATCTGGGGCAAGTGCCTCAATGCCGGGCAGACCTGCATCGCGCCCGACTACGTGCTGGTCACCCCGAACGACCGCGACCGGCTGATTGGCGCCATCGAGCACGAGTTGCTCGAAATGTACGGCAGCGATCGCCTGGGCAGTCCGGACTACTGCAAGATCATCAATCGCCGGCACTTCGATCGCCTCAGGCCCCTGATCGACAGCGGTCGAGTCGTGATCGGCGGTCGCGTGGACGAGGAACGCTGTCGCATCGAGCCGACCGTCCTCACCGAGGTCGCGGCCGACGCGCCGGTCATGCGCGAGGAAATTTTCGGTCCGATCCTGCCCGTCCTGGAGGTCGCCGACCTCGACGAGGCCATTGCCTTCATCCGCGAACGCGACAAGCCGCTTTCGGCCTATCTGTTCACCCGCTCCGGAGAGTCCGAACGGCGCTTTGCCGAGTCGGTCTCGACGGGCAATCTGTGCATAAACGACACCCTGATGTTCATGTCGGTGCCCGACCTGCCGTTCGGCGGAGTGGGCAACAGCGGGATGGGCCAATATCACGGGCGGGCCGGCTTCGATCGGCTCTCGCACCTGAAGTCGGTGATGAAGCGTGGTCTCTTCCCCGAGATCCCGATACGCTTCCCCCCCTACAGCAAGCTCAAGATGCGCTTGCTGAAGTGGGTGAGCTGAAACGAAGCAAAGAGGGGCGGAATGGAGGAGCAAGGACAGGGTGGAGCGGCCGGTCCGGTCGGGCGAGGGCGATCCGCCGGGTTCCCGCCGCTGCCGGGCTGGCTCTGGTGGCCGCTCAATGCCCTGCAATTGGTCGTGACCGTCAGCTTGTCGGCGGCGGGAATCAGCCTCGCGCTGCTGGTGCGGCTGCTCACCGGAAGCGACCGTATTCCACTGCGCATGGCGGCCTGGATGTGGTCTCCCGTCCTGCTGCGAGGGGCGGGTGCGCGCCTGGAGGTGTCGGGGCTCGAGAACTTGGATTTCTCCCGGCCGCACATGCTGGTCGCCAACCACCAGTCGATGATCGAGATCTGCGCGCTGTTCAAGGTCGTGCCCGTGCCGCTTCGATTCATGCTGAAGGATTCCCTGGGACGGATCCCGTTCCTGGGCGCCTACACTCGTGCCATGGGCATGATACTGCTGCGCCGCGGGAACCCATCCGAGGTCGCCCGGCAGCTCGAGCGCGCCGCCGATCTGTTGCGCAACGGACACACCCTCGCGGCCTTTCCAGAGGGTACGCGCAGCCGCGACGGAAAGGTCGGGCCTTTCAAGGGCGGGGCCTTTCGCGCCGCGATCGCCGCGGGTGTGCCGATCGTTCCGGTCGCCATCGAAGGCAGCGGCAGGGTCATGCCGCCGGGCGGCTTCGCCATACGCCCCGGTCGGATCCGGCTGGCATTCGGCGACCCCATCTCCACCGATGATCTGAACATCGGGGATCGCCAGGACCTGGCGCGGCGGGCCCGCTCGGTCGTCAACGAGATGAAGCGACGGCTAGACTGACTGTCCGGCCGACCGCACAAGGCGAGGCCAAAGCCCGTTATCATTCCGGCTGGCTTTTCGTTCGCGAATCCATCCCATATGACCACCGACGTACTCGGCCAGCTCGATCTCGACCACCTGTTTCATCCCTCGACCGACCTTAAATCGCACGGCCGCACCGGTCCGCTGGTCTGGCAGCGCGGGAAAGGCGTCTACGTGTATGACAGCGAGGGCAGGGAGTACCTCGAGGGCATGGCCGGCCTGTGGTGCACGGCGCTCGGCTACGGCGAGCCAGAGCTCGTTGAGGCGGCGCGCAAGCAGATGGAGACTTTCTGCTACGGCCCGCTGTTCGCCGGCAAGGCCAACGAGCCGAGCATTCGGCTGGCTGCCAAGCTCGCCGAATGGGTGCCGATCGAAGGCGCGCGGTTCCTGTTCGGGTGTTCGGGCTCGGACGCCAACGACGCGCAGGTCAAGCTGATCCGCTATTACTTCAACGCCATCGGCAAGCCGCACAAGAAGAAGATTCTCTCACGGGGCAACGCCTATCACGGCGTCACCCTGGCCTCGGCGGCGCTGACCGGCTTGCCGGCCTTCCACAAGCACTTCGACCTGCCGGGCGACGACGTGATTCACCTGACCTCGCCCTACCACTACCGGCACGCCGAGCCCGGTGAGAGCGAGGAGGCCTTTTCCGAGCGCCTGGCCGAGGAACTGCGAGGCGTCATCGCCAGCGAGGGCGCCGACAACATCGCGGCGATGATCGCCGAGCCGCTGATGGGCGCCGGCGGCGTGATACCGCCGCCGAAGGGGTATTTCGACAAGATTCAGCCGATCCTGCGCGAGAACGGCATTTTGCTGATCGACGACGAGGTGGTGTGCGGTTTCGGCCGCACCGGCAACGATTTCGGCTGCCAGACCTGGGATATCCAGCCGGCAACCATGACCATGGCGAAGGCGCTCTCGTCGGCCTACCAGCCGATTTCGGCGGTCGCCGTGCCGCCCTTCATGTACGAGGCGATTTCCGAGGCCTCGGGCGAGGTGGGGCTGTTCGCGCATGGCCTCACGTATGCCGGCCATCCGGTGGCCGCCGCGGTGGCGCTGCGCAACCTGGAATTGATGGAAGAACGCGGCGTGATGGCGCACGCCGCGAGGATGGGCGAACGCCTGCAAGCGGGTCTCGAGCGGGTACGCGAGCATCCCCTGGTCGGCAATGTCCGCGGGGAAAGCCTGATCGCCGGGGTGGAGTTCGTCGCGGACCCCGAAACCCACGAGCGCTTCCCGGCGGAGAAGAAGATCGCCTTCAAGGCGGCGGCCGCCTGCCTGGAGGAGGGATTGATCGTCCGGGCGCTGCCCGGCGACACCATCGCCGTGTGCCCGCCGCTGATCATCAGCGAGGCGCAGGTGGATGAATTGCTGGAGAAGCTGTTGCGGGGCCTGGGCCGGCTGGAGCAGGCGATTCGGTGAACAAACATCAAAGGCCGGGGCCGCAGCCCCGGCCTGCGCAGGTTTCGATCCTCGCGCTGGCTATTCTTCGATCGCCTGCTCGCCCATCTGGGACTGCAGGTAGTTCTTTTCACCGATGCGGTCGACCAGTTCGAGCTGGGTCTCGAGGAAATCGGCATGGCCTTCCTCGTCGCGGATCAGGTCCTCGAACAGGTCGCGCGTGGCGTAGTCGCCGGCCGCTTCGCATTCCTTGACGGCCGCCTTGTACATCTCCAGCGCTTCGTATTCGAGTTTGAGATCGTTCTGAAGGCACTCGACCGGGTTCTCGCCGATCAGCAGGTGGTCGAGATCCTGGAGATTGGGCAGGCCGCTGAGAAACAGAATCCGCTTGATGATTCGATCGGCGTGTTTCATTTCGTCGATCGACTCTTCATACTCCATCTCGGCCAGCTTGTTGAGCCCCCAGTCCTCGTACATTCGGGAGTGCAGGAAATACTGGTTGATGGCGGTCAGTTCCGCCTTCAGGGCCTGATTGAGAATCTCGATAATCTTCTTGTCGCCTTTCATTTTCTGCCTCACCGGTTGGACTTCACATAGGATAACGTCCGGCGCCGGTGCTGGCCAGATCAGGCGGTGTTGAGCAGGGGAATATCGTTGGAGGGGTCGAGTACGGGAAGACTAGGTCGCGTCGGCCGCGCCAGCGAAGCCTCGATGACCGCCTCGGCGTGGTCGCGGCAGCGCCCGCAGGTGCCCGAGCAACCGGTCAGGGCCTGGATCTCGTTGAGGGTGTGATAGCCCTCCGAGACCAGGTTCCGGATGGTGCGCTCGGTGACCGCATTGCAGACGCAAACGTACATGACCTAATGATTTCATGAATGCGAATCATTGTCAATATCAACCTGTGCGGAATCCCGGCTCAGCCGTGGTTGCGCTGACCGGGCAATGGGCCGATACTGCAGGGCAGAAACCGCGCGGGGGGTTGAATGACTCAGCGCTTCTATCTCGAAAGTTCCGGCAAGGACTCGAACCTGCCGCGTCATATTCACCTGGATGAGTTTCCCGCGACCGTCGGTCGCCATCCCGAATGCGTCGTCCAGCTGTCGGTCGAGCGCCTGTCGCGCATGCACGCCCGTTTCGAGCTCGACGGCGACATGCTCCTGATCCGTGACCTGGGTTCGACCAACGGCACCTTCGTGAATCACGCGCGAGTAACCGCGCCGACGCGGCTGCAGGTCGGCGACGTGCTCCATCTGGCCGATCACGAGTTCCGCCTGATGGCCGATGCCGGCGCCGGGGAAGCGGGAGGCTCCGGGACGGGAGAGGAAACGGTGGTCGGGATGGCCGCTCTGCCTCGTGATTTTCCCCTGCATATGCCCGCCTTTTTCGAACTGCTGGAGAACCGGCAAGTCACCGGCTACGGCCAACCCATCGTCACCGCCGGCGGGGAGCTGCACGCCCTGGAATTGCTGGGGCGAAGCGAGAATCCCGACCTCGACGAGGGGCCGGGCCAGCTGTTCGCCCTGGCCGCCGCCCTCGATACCGAAGTGCGGCTGAGCCGGATGTTGCGCCGGCGAGCGTTCGCGCAGGCCAGCGAGGCCGGACTGAGCCTGCCGCTGTTTTTCAACAATCATCCGACGGAGTGCGAGGACATGGTCGCGCTGCTCGACGAGCTGCACGAGTTGAGGTCGCAGCACCCGGACCTCAACCTCGTCTTCGAAGTGCACGAAACGGCCGTGACCGACCTGGGGGCGATGGCGGAGGTCAAGGAAGAACTCGCCAGGATGGATATCGCGCTGGCCTATGACGATTTCGGGGCCGGACAGGCCCGGTTGCTGGAACTGGCGGAAGTGCCGCCCGACTACCTCAAGTTCGACATGGGCCTGATCCGCGACATGAGCACGAGCGACTCACCCCGGTATCGACTGCTGGCGGAACTCAACCGAATGATCGCCGGCATGGGCATCAAGACCCTGATCGAGGGCGTCGAAGACCGCACCACGGCCGATCTCTGCCGCGAGATCGGCATCGACTACATGCAGGGTTTCCTGTTCGGCCGACCGCGTCCCCTGGCCGACTACCACCACAGCGAGAACGAGAGCGCGCCGTAGCTCTGGCCTTCCTTCTGCCCGACGAACTCCCGGGTGCGCCAGACGTGCGTGTAGGCAAAGCGGAAGGGCCCTCTCGTGTAGACGACCCCGCCGAAGACTTCACCGACATGACGCTTGCGGCTGACGCCTTCCACGCCGCCGAAGGTATTGCCCTCGATGAACATGTCCCTGAACACGCGACGTCCCTCCACGCCCCCGTAGAGGTACCAGGCCGGACCCCGGCTGGGCATGAAGTACCCCGCTCCGGAAATGGCCGGCGTGATGCGGGGTGGGCCGTAGCCGCGAGGCAGGTTGTGCCCGATGCGGAAGAAACCACCGGCCGAAAGATGCGTGTGCGCGTTGCCGATCATCGACCCCGCTGTCCAGGTCGCGTCAAAGCCCGGGGCGTCGTCCTCGCCCAGCTCGATGAATCGCCGAAACCGGTCATAGCCGAGCTGCAGGGTCGGCTCGTTGCGAATCTGAGTGTCCCAGCCGACCGGTTCGGGCGAGCCGATGGCCGAGTGGACGGCTTTCTGGATCTCTTCGCCGAAGGCCAGCGGGCCCACGATGCCCAGGCCGACATGGACACGGTCGGCGCCGCGCTCGCTGGCGGTGCCCGTCGCGAACTGGACATTCAACCAGGCCGCGTAGGGACGATCATCGGGCGGGAATTCCGGTTGCTCGATGCTTCGGGGGGTGTAGAGGTTGTGGCTGATCGAAAGCCGGTAGGGCAGTACGTCGGCCTCGTCGATTCCCGGGAAGCGACGCGCGACATCGGCCAGCCAGGCAGGCGGTGTGCGCACCTGTCCCACACGCGAGAGCCGAATGCCGTTGGTGTAGTAGCGATCCTCGTTCGCGAAAATGTCGTTTTCGTACTCGACAATCCAGATCGCATGCTGGTCGAGGTTGTCATTCTCGCCGTCTACGGCATCATCCTGCGCCCCGGCAGCGATCGAGATCCCCAACGCAAACAGGGCGGCCAGCGGCCTAGAGGACCTGGTCAATGGTCACCTCCGCATTCATGTTGCTGTCTTCGACCGGCAGTATATCGGTCCGACCCTCGAAGTCGCCGCTCTGCGGCGTGGCGTCGCCGCTGAAGGAAACACGGGCGATGACGACCACCGAGTCCGCCGAAGACAGGCCGCTGCCCGCCATCATCGCGTCGCCGTCGTCGATGGTCAGGTTCGCCGGCAGTTGTCTCGCCCGCAGCCTTCGCACGGCCAGCGGTGGCCCGCCCGCCGCTCGGCGGACGGCGACGAACACGGTTTCGCCGCCTTCGAGCCTTGTTGCGAGTTCCTCCGCAATTCCGATCGAAAGCGACAGGGTGGGGCTGCTGGTCTCCTCCGGGCCGGCGCTCGTGCCTTGGCGGGATCCGCCGGCTCGCGCCGTGGCCAGGTATTGCTCGACGGTGTTGCGGACGTTGCTGTCCGGTGGCAGCACGGCCAGGAGGCGCTCGAATCGCTCGACGGCCGTCGGGAAAGCATCGCGCTGGTAGGCGTCCAGGCCCAGCAGCCACAGCGCCTTCTGGTTGCCTCCGTCGGCCGCCTCCGACAGCAAGCGGCGCGCCTCCTCCGGCAACTGCCGTTCTCCCGAGGCGTATAGCAGGGTTTCCCCGAGCTCCGCTTTGAGGAACCCGGCTTCGGGATCGATGTAGAGCGCGCGGCGGAATGCATGTTCGGCCGACTCGAACTCCTCCAGGCTCTTGTAAGCCAGGCCGAGGCGGGCCCAGTGTTCGGCGGTATCCGGCTCGCGCATGGCCCGCTCGGCCAGGTCGGTCACGGCCGACCGGATCTGGCCGGTTTCGCCGGTGTCCGGATCGATGCCGCCCGGTGTTCCAACGGCGAGGTAGATCGCGAGTGTGGCGGCCGGCACCAGAATGATCGAGGCCGCCAGGACCGCCCGGTTGCGGCTACCGAGCAGCGGGGCGACGACGAATGAGAGTGCGAGCAGCACCGCAGCGGCGGCGCTGAACAGGAAGACCGGATTGCTCAAAGCGCGCTTCTCCGTTTTCGGATGACGATGACGGCCGCGACAAGGCCGATCAGCAGCAGGACGATCGGGCCGCCCCACAGCAGCAGCGTGTGGGCGGCGAGGGGCGGGCGGTAGAGAACGTAGTCGCCGTAGCGTTCGACCATGAAATTACGGATCTCCTGGTCGCTGCGGTTGTCCTGCAGCATGCGAAAGACCTCGCCGCGCAGGTCCTGCGCCAGCGGCGCGTCGGAATCGGCCAGCGACTGATTCTGGCAGACCGTGCAGCGCAACTCCTCGGCCAACGCCTTGAAGCGCTGCCGCTGCAACTCGCTCTCGAACTCGTAAGGCTCGATCGCGGAGGCAACGGCCCCGGCGGCAAGCCAGAAAGCCAGCAGTGGCGCCAGCGCAACCCGCAGCCAACCCTGAACCCTGAACCCTGAACCCTGAACCCCTCTTTTCATGATTCAGTCTCCGCCTTCAATTGCATGGCCCGCCGCATCAGGTCCTGGAACACGTTGGCGTCGATCGGGCCGATGTGCTTGTGGCGGATGATGCCCTCGTGATCGACCAGGAAGGTCTCGGGCGCGCCGTAAACGCCCAGGTCGATGGCGACCTTGCCCTCGTAGTCGACCAGGTGGCGATCCCAGGCATCGCCGAACTGGTCGATCCAGGCCAGGGCATCCTCGCGCTCGTCCTTCCAGTTAAAACCGACCAGCTCGATCGGCGCTTCGCGGCCCAGGCGCTCGACGAAGGGGTGCTCGACGCGGCAGGCCCAGCACCAGCTGCCCCAGACGTTGAGGATGAACGGTTCGCCGAGGAGGTCGGTCCGACCTGTAACCGAGTTTGCGTCGTAGAGACCCGGCAGGCTGAACTGGGGCAAGGGCTTGCCGATGAGCGGCGACTGCACGAGCTTGCGCTCCTCGCTGGTCTTGAGGCCGGCGATCAGCAGGCCGAGCAGGGCGAGGAAGACACCGAGCGGAATGAGCATCCGGATCATGTCGTGGCCTCCGCGGCGGAAGCCGTCGCTGCACCGGCCCGTTGCCTGCGCTGCTTGCGATAGCGACGGTCGGAGGCGGCGATCAGGCCGCCCAGGCCGATCAGCACGGCGCCGCCCCAGATCCAGCGCACGAAGGGCTTGACGTGCAGCCGCACGCTCCACGCGCCGCTTTCGCCGAGCTCTTCGCCCATGGCGATGTAGAGGTCGCGGAACACGCCGGGCTTGAGGGCAACCTGGGTCATGGTCTGGCCGCCCCGGTGGTAGAGCCGCTTCTGCGGGTTCATCCGGGCGATTTCGCGCTCACCCTTGTGGATGCTGAACCGGGCTTCGTCGGCACGCCAGTTGGGGCCCTTGACCTGGGCCACCTCGTGCAGCGTGAATCGGTAGCCCGCCGCCTCGACCGTTTCACCCGGCGCGATGCGGACGTCTCGCTCGAAAGTGTGGGCCTCGACCATCGCCGCGCCGATGAGAAAGACGCCGACGCCGGCATGCGCCAGGGTCATGCCCCACTGGTGACGCGCCAGGCCGGAGCGGCTGGCCCGGGCCGTGCGCACGGCATAGGCGAGCGCGCCGCCGACCAGCCAGAATCCGCCGATCCAGCCGCTGACCGCGCGCAGGCTCCAGCTGCCCAGCCAGGCGCACACGATCAGTGCGGCCACGATTGAAATTGCCGCGGTGACCGCCAGCGGCCGGAGGATGCGCATGAACTCGTCGCGCTTCCAGCGCGTGAACGGGCCCAGCGGCAGCAACAGGACGACCGGCGTCATCAGCAGGACGAACATGGCGCCGAAGTAGGGCGGACCGACGGAGATCTGGCCCCAGCCCATGAAGTCGATGATCAGCGGGTAGAGCGTACCGAGCAGCACCATGGCGGCCGAGACGGTGAAGAAGACGTTGTTGAGCAGCAGCGCCGACTCGCGACTGACCCAGTCGAAGCCCTCGCCGGTCATGATGCGGGGCGCGCGCAGCGCATAGAGCACAAGGGCGCCGCCGGTGACCACCGCCATGAAGACCAGGATGAACAGGCCGCGTTCGGGGTCGTTGGCAAAGGCGTGCACGGAGGTCAGCACGCCCGAGCGGACCAGGAACGTTCCCAGCAGCGACATGGAAAACGCGGCGATGGACAGCAGCACCGTCCAGGCCGGAAACGCGCCGCGCTTTTCGGTGACGGCCTGGGAATGGATCAGCGCCGTACCGATCAGCCAGGGGATGAACGAGGCATTCTCGACCGGGTCCCAGAACCACCAGCCGCCCCAGCCGAGTTCGTAGTAGGCCCACCACGAACCCAGTGCGATGCCGAAGGTCAGGAAGGCCCAGGCCGCCAGGGTCCACGGGCGCGACCAGCGCACCCACTCGCGTTCGACCCGGCCGCCGATCAGTCCGGCGATGGCGAAGGCGAAGGCCACGGCGAAGCCGACGTAGCCCATGTAGAGCAGCGGCGGGTGGAAGATCATGCCCACGTCCTGCAGCAGGGGATTGAGATCGCGGCCGTCGATGGGCCCGGGCAGGATGCGCTCGAAGGGATTTGAGGTGAACAGGATGAACAGCAGGAAACCGACCGAGATCATGCCCATGACCGACAGCACGCGCGCGGTGAAGATGCGCGGAACCGAACGGGAGAAGGCGGCCACGGCCAGCATCCAGCCGCCGAGCAGCAGCATCCACAGCAGCAGCGAGCCCTCGTGACTGCCCCACACCGCGGTCAGGCGGTAGTACCAGGGCAGCAGCAGGTTGGAATGCATGGCCACGTAGGTGACGGTGAAATCGTGCTTCAGGAAGGCCGCCGCAAGGGCCGCGAAGGCGCCGGCGAGGAAGACGAACTGACCGATCGCCAAAGACGGCGCGAGCTTCATCAGCGCTTGGTTGTTGCGCTGTGCGCCGACCATCGGCAGCACCGACAGCAGGGCGGCGAGCACCAGCGCCAGGATCAGGGAAATCTGTCCGAGTTCCGCGCTCATTGTTTCGAAGCCTCCGGCGGATGACCGGCCGCCTCGAGGGACTTCATCACTTCCGGCGGCATGTAGGTTTCGTCGTGACGGGCCAGGACCTCGTGGGCGTGGAAGTGCCCGCCTTCATCGAGGAAGCCGTGGGCGATCACGCCCTGGCCTTCGCGGAACAGGTCGGGGAGGATGCCCTCGAAGCTCACCGGCACGTCGTGCCGCCCGTCGGTCACCGTGAAGCGGACTTCCAGGCTGTCGGGGTCGCGCTGGACCGAGCCGGCCGCAACCAGGCCGCCGAGACGGATCTGCTTGTCCTGCGGCGCCGTGGCGGCGTGCACGTCGGTCGGGCTGACAAAGTAGAGCATGTTGTCGTTGAGCGCGGTGATCGCCACGGCGGTGGCAGCGCCCACGCCGAGGACGATCAGTGCGACCACGGCCAGTCTTTTCTTACGCGTCGGGGTCATCGTATTTTCCGGTTTGCATTGCCAGTTCCTCTTGCAGTTCGGCGATGATGCGGCGCCTGCGAACCCTCGGCTGGATGAACTGCCAGGCCATGATCACGGCGAACAGGCCGTAGCTGCTCCAGACGTAGAAGGCGTAATCCAGTTGCGGAATCATGCGTTGTCTCCGGTTGCCGGTTCATCGACGAGCTGGCGAATCCAGTTCTTGCGCCGATCCTGGTCGATCAGGTCGTTGCGGGCGCGGTCGAGCAGCGCGGCACCGAACATCAGCTTCACGCCCACCGTCATCCAGACCAGTGGCGGCAGCATGCTCGGGTGCATGCGCGATTCCCCGAGCAGCCGGATCGTCGCTCCCTGGTGCAGGGTCGTCCACCATTCCACCGAGAAATGGATGAGCGGAATGTTGACCAGGCCCACGAGGACGAGGATACAGGCGACGCGGGCACCTTTTCGTCGATCCTCGAAGGCGGCGTAGAGTCCCATGATGCCGAGATAGATGAACAGCAGCACCAGCATCGAGGTCAGGCGCGCGTCCCAGGCCCACCAGGTGCCCCACATCGGCTTGCCCCAGAGCGAGCCGGTGGCCAGGCACAGGGCAGTAAAGGCGGCGCCCACCGGAGCGGCGGCCATGGTCATGATCTCCACGGTGCGAATGCGCCAGACCAGGGCGATGACCGCCAGGATCGCCATGATCACGTATCCAGCCATGGCCTGCCATGCCGCCGGCACGTGGATGAACAGGATCCGGTAGCTGTCGCCCTGCTGGTAGTCGGGCGGCACGACGTAGAGCGCCTGGTAGAGGCCGATTGCAGCGCAGACCAGGAAGCCGGCCCACAGCCAGGGCGACAGGACCCGGCAGAGCTTGTGGAAGGTCGGCGGCGAGCCGAGCCGGTGGAAGCCGACTTTCAGGCGATGAAAGATCATTCGATATTCAACCTCAATGCAGCGGTGGTAGCCAGCGGGACGAGCGTCACCGCGAGGATCAGCAGCGCGGTCAGCAGGCCCATGTGAGCGCTTGCCGACAGGCCTTCAGCAGCCGCGGCCACGCCGCCTGTCGCGAAGATCAGGACCGGGACCACCATCGGGAACACCAGAATGGACAACAGCACGCTGCCGCGGTTCGTTCCCAGCGTCAATGCGCTGGCCAGCCCGCCGACGAGACTGAGGATGGGCGTGCCGATCAGCAGGCTAAGCATCAGGGTCGGCAGGGCACTGTCGGGCAGGTACAGCATTTCCGCGGCCAGCGGGGCGAACACGATCACCGGCACGCCCGTGATCAGCCAGTGGCTGAACAGGCGGGTGACGACCAGGGCGGCCGGCGATCCCGGGCCGATCCACCATTGTTCCAGCGTGCCGTCCTCCAGGTCGGGACGGAAGAGCTGCTCGAGGGCAAGCAGGCTGGCCAGCAGCGCCGCCACCCAGACCATGCCCGGGGCGATACTCGCCAGCAGATTGGGGCCGGGGCCGACGCCGAGCGGCACAAGGATGATGACCGCGAACAGGAAGATCAGCGGCATCAGCGACTCGCCGCCGTGGCGGACGGCCAGGCGCAGGTCGCGGCGGAGCAGGGCATTCATCGAAGACAGCATCATCCCCCCTGCGCGTGACGTTGCACGACGAGCACTTCAGGGGAGGCTTCGAGCTCCGGCTGTCGCTGGTGGGTGGACAGGATGACCGAGCCGTCGCGGCCGATCTGATCGGCGAGCAGGGTGTCGACCAGGGTGCAGCCGTCGTCGTCGAGACTGGCGTAGGGCTCGTCGAGCAGCCAGACCGCGGCCGGCGCGACCAGCAGGCCGGCAAGGCCCAGGCGGCGCTTCTGGCCGGCCGACAGGGTTCGGGCCGGGCGCAGGCCCAGGCCGGCGAGCCCCACGCGGGCCAGGGCGCGGCTGTTGCTCATGCCGCTGCCGGTGCCCGAGAAGCGGCGCCGGAAATCGAGATTCTCCCGGCAGCTCAGTTCGCCCTTGAAAGCGGCCAGATGCCCGAGGAAAGCCACCGGTGCGTGGCGCTTGACCTGCCCTGCGGAGGGGCGGAGTATGCCGGCCAGGAGCCGCAGCAGGGTGGTCTTGCCGGCGCCGTTGGCGCCGCGCACGACCAGGGCCCGGCCGCCGGCGACGGAGAGGTCGATGGGCTCGAAGACGGCCTCTCCGGCGCGCGAGAAAGTCGCCTGGCTTGTTTCGATCAGGATCCTCATCAGCTGCAGCGTCCAGCCCATTCCGGCAACGCGGTCGGCCAGCCCTCGCCGTAGAGTCGCAAGCGTGCCCTGCGACCCGGTCGCCCGGTGACGACGGCGGCCTGTTCGAAACTCTCGGCCAGGGCATCCAGGCTCGGTGCTTCGATATCCACGAGCAGAAGGGCCTTTTCGTCGGGCCACTCGCCGCCGGGGTCGTGATTGACGGCGGCATGGGTCTCGAGACCCGCATTGCCTACGGTATCGAGCAGCCGGCGATGACGCGTGCGGTTCTCCGCCGCCCCGACCTGCACGGCCCGGGGGTTGAAGGCTGTGAGGATGGCCCAGGGGCGCCCGTCGAGGGCATCGTCGAGGTCCGGATGCCGCAGGCCGGGCCGCACGACGATAGCGCGCTCCGAAACCAGGACCCGGTATTCGGTGGCCGCGAAGGCCTGCAGGAGGCTCTCCGGCGAATTGCTGGCGACGTCGGTATTCATTGACTCGTGGATGGTGACCGGTGAACGAGGCTGCTGGGGTACCATTTTACCGCGTGGTCGCTCGGTGACATGACCTGAATCAAACCACGCCAGGAACTTGCAAACGGAAACTGGAGAAAAATGCCCCGCTTCGACTATGACCTGTTCGTGATCGGCGCCGGCTCAGGCGGCGTGAGAGCTTCCCGCATCGCCGCCGGCCACGGCGCGCGAGTCGCCATCTGCGAGGAATCCCGCGTGGGCGGTACCTGCGTGATTCGCGGTTGCGTGCCCAAGAAGCTGCTGGTCTTCGCCTCGCAGTTTTCCGAGGCTTTCGAAGATGCTTCCGGCTATGGCTGGCAGGTTGGCGCATCATCGTTTTCCTGGCCCGACTTGATCGCAGCCAAGGACCGCGAGATCGATCGCCTCAACGGCATCTATCACAAGTTGCTGGACAATGCCGGCGTCACGCTCCACGAGGGCCGGGGGCGGCTCATCGACCGGCATACGGTGGAAGTGAACGGTCGTCGCTGGAGCGCGGAGAAGATCCTGATCGCCACCGGCGGGCGGCCCTGGGTGCCGGAAATACCGGGCGCCGAGCTCGGCATCACGTCCGACGAGGCCTTCCACCTCGATTCCCTGCCGAGGCGCACCCTGATCGCCGGTGCCGGCTACATCGCCGTCGAATTCGCGGGAATTTTCAACGGCCTGGGCAGTGAGGTCACGCTGGCCTACAGGCGCGATTTGATCCTGCGCGGCTTTGACGACGACGTCAGAGAGGCCGTCGCTTCGGGAATGCGGGGGCGAGGCATCGATATTCAGTATCACAGCGCGCCCGCACGTCTGGAAAGACGCGACGACGGGATCGAAGTGACTTTTTCCGATGATCGCAGCCAGATCTTCGATTGCGTCATGTTCGCAACGGGGCGTTCCCCCTACACCTGGGACCTCGGCCTCGAGGAGGCGGGTGTCCGGACCGGGGCGGAGAACAGGATCGAGGTGGACGAGTACAGCCGGACCAACGTGGACAGCATATTCGCGGTGGGCGATGTCACCGACCGGATCAACCTGACACCGGTGGCGCTCATGGAGGGGCATTCCTTTGCCGACACGCAGTTCGGCGGCATGGACCGGCCGGTCGAACACGCCAACACGCCGGCGGCCGTGTTCAGCCAGCCTCCGGTGGGCACGGTGGGCCTGACCGAAACCGAAGCAAGGGAGAAATACGATGAGATTCGGATTTTTCGGTCGACCTTTACGCCGATGAAATATACTCTGAGCGGAAGACAGGAAAAGGGGGTGATGAAGCTGGTGGTGGATGCCGCCAGCGACCGGGTGTTGGGTTGCCACATGGTGGGGCCCGACGCGCCCGAGATCGTGCAGGGCTTTGCCGTGGCGGTCCGGGCCGGGCTGAGCAAGGCCGATTTCGACCGCACCGTCGGGATTCACCCGACCAGCGCCGAGGAAATGGTCACGCTCAGGCAGCCGGTCAGCGACTGACGCAAACAACGCAAGGAAAGACAGTCTTGATGAAAGCAGCTACCCGATTCCTTCTGACGCCGTGCCTCATCGCCTTCGCGCTCGCCACCGCAGTCCAGGCCAAGACCACGTTCGTGGTGCCTGGCAAGTGGATCGTGGAACTCGAGTCGCCGCCGGCGGTGGCCTATGACGGTGAGCCGGTCGCCACCCTGATGAGCGACGGCAGCCGGCTGCCGCCCAAGCGCCTCGCCGCGACCTCGCCGGATGCCACCGGGCAGCGACGCTATGACGCGCACACGCCGGCCGTGGCCGCCTACACGGCCCACCTCGGAAGCGAGCGCGAACAGGTGCTCGAAATCGCTCGCCGAGAACTGGGCCGTCCCGTGGCGGCCGAACGCGTGTTCGAGCACGTGTTCAACGGCTTCGAAGCTCGCCTGAGCAAGGCCGAAGCGGAGCGAGTCGCCGGGCTGCCCGGCGTCCGTTCGGTTCGCCCCGTGCTGGCGCATAAAATGGAGCTGGACGCCGGTCCCGAACTGATCGGCGCCACCAATGTTCATGCCGGCGTCGGCGGGGTTGGCCCCAACGGCGGCGAGGGCACGGTCATCGGCATCATCGACAGCGGGATCAACTGGGATCATGCCTATTTCTCCGACGACGACCTGGCCTCGGGGCACAGTTTCACCAATCCCTACAGCGAACAGCTGGGCGAGTGCAGCAAGGCCAATGTGCTCTGCAACGACAAGCTCGTGGGCGTCTACGACTTTACCGTGGAGGAAACGGACGGCAAGGATCCCGAAGGGCACGGCACCCACGTCGCCTCGATCGCTGCCGGCGTTCCGCTGACCTTCAGCCTGGGTTTTTCGGGTAGCTATGTCTACGATTCCACCGGCGTGGCGCCGCACGCCAACGTCATTTCCTACAAGGTCTGCTACAACGACCATCCCGACAACGACGAGCTCGACAACAGCTGCGAGGGAAGCGCCATCCTCGATGCATGGGAGCAGGTTGTGGTCGACGGCGTGGATGTCGTCAACTATTCGATCGGAACCGGCGTGGCCGATCCGTGGACCTACGCCGCGCCGCTGCTCAACCTCTGGTCGGCGGGAATTCCCTTCGTCACCTCCGCCGGCAACGACGGCCCCGCGGCCGGAACCGTCGGTGCCCCGGCCAATGCGCCGTGGGCCTTCGCGGTCGGCAGCTCGACTCACGGGCGCCTGATCGGCTCGCGCGCGACCATCGCCGGCCTGGCCAACCGCTTGTTGATCTACGGCAGCGGCCCCGGGCTTTCCTCGTCGATCACTGCGCCGCTGGTCGCAGCCGACGACATCGTCGACAACGACTTCGGCTGCAGCGCCTTCCCCTCCGGTTCCCTGTCGGGCGATATCGTGCTGCTGCAGCGGGGCAACTGCCTGTTTTCCGACAAGGTGAACAACGCAGCCGACGCCGGCGCGGCCGCCGTGCTCGTTTACAACAACATCGAGGGCATCCCCATCGTGATGGGCGGCCTTGAAAGCACGACCATCCCGGCGGCCATGATGGACCGGGAAGATGGCCAGGCCGTGCGCGATGCGATGGCCCAGACGGCCAATCCCGAGGCAACGCTGCTGACGGGCGGGTACGCCAAGATCAACGAAAGCTGGCAGGACTACATTTCCGATTTCAGCTCGCGCGGCCCGCTGGTCTATCCGCAGGGGCTGATGAAGCCCAACGTGGTCGCCCCCGGCTCGAACATCGTGGCCGGCTGGTACGACGGCGCCAATTCCTTCGCCATGCTCGGCGGCACGTCCATGGCGAGCCCGCATGTCGCCGGTGCGGTGGCCCTGTTGAAGTCGATTCATCCGGACTGGACGCCGCCGATGCTCCAGTCTTCGCTGGAGACGACTGCCGAAACCGAGCCCCTGCGCTGGGACGACGGGCCGGCCAGCGTCTTCGATCGCGGCAATGGTCGTGTTCGCGTCGACCTGGCCGCGCAGGCAGGGCTCTACCTGCCGGTGTCGCGCAACGATTTCTCCAATGCCAACCCGTCCAACGGCGGTGACCCGAGGCAGTTGAACCTGGCCGGTATCTGGGATCATTCCTGCGCGTCGACGTGCAGTTTCACGCGCAGGGTCCGGGCCATTGGTGCTGGCAGCTGGGAGGTGTCGACTTCCGGTGACGTCGGGATTTCGGTTACCCCCGAAACCTTCAGCCTCTCTGCCGGGCAGTCTCAGACGCTGGAGATCGAGGTCGATACCGGGGCGCAGTTCGCCGGTTTCGTGGGCGAGGGCGTCATCGAACTGACGCCGACTCAGGGCGACTTCGTGACGCAGCGGCTGCAGGTCGGTGTGCAGGTCGCAGCCATCGAGCTTCCCGAGTCACTGGATCTGACCGCCGACAGCAATCGCGGCGGGCACACCGAGAGCCTCAACTCGGGGCCGCTGCCGGAGCCGGTGTTCAGGACTTCGGCGCTCGTCAGGCCCGACCGGGAGAGTTTCTCGCTGCGTCAGGACCCGACGCCGTCCGACCCGTTCAACGGCAGCTTCGGGCGCGAGACCTTCCTGGTGGACGTGCCCGACGACACGCTCATGCTGCTTGCCGAGACGATTGCCTCCTCGGCTACCGATATCGACCTGTTCATCGGACGCGACAGCAACGGTAACGGCCGGGCCGACGAATCCGAATTGGCGTGCAGTTCGCGCAGCCCTGACGAGACCGAGCTTTGCCGGATCGCCAAGCCCTCGACGGGTAGCTGGTGGGTCCTGGTGCAGAACTGGCAGGCTTCGTCGAGCGGTGCTAATGACGACGTCGAACTCGACATCGCCGTGCTCGAGGCCAGTAATGGCTACAGCTTTGCGGCAAGTGGCCCGGGCTTCCATCCGGGTGGCGAGTTTGAGCTGAAGCTCCATTGGGACGAGCCGGCGATGCGGCGAAATCAGCGCCGAGTGGCTGCCGTCGGTCTGAGCAGCTCGCCGGATACGCCAGAAGACCTGGGTGTGCTGCCGGTATTCGTCTCTCGTACCGGTCAGAACAGCCCGCAGCCGACTGCCTTGTTCGAGGGCGAGACGCGTTCGGTGGTCATTCCCGGAAATACGGTTCATGACCTGTTGTTCGTGGACGTTCCGCCGTCGGCCAGCGGTCTGGAGATCGAGGTGTCCGGCCAGAGCGACGTCACAGGGACGCTCCACCGTCTCGGGTTCGACGAAATCGCCGGTTTCGCACCGGGAACGCCGCCGGCGCCCGATTCGAACGAGCTGGATTCGGGCAGTGGCTCCGATTCCGGCTTCGTGCTGTCACTGGCGGCCGCGGGCGCGGCCGAGACGCTCGATGCCGGTCGCTACTACGTCGTGCTGGACAACAGCAGTGCCCAGGAACGCCGCGTCGACGTTTCGGTGTCCATCGAAGAGTCGGCCTCGGCTCAGCTGCCTCGCTTCGGTCTCTACAGCCCGCTTGGTCGAAACATCTATCAGGGCTTTGAGTGGGCGGCAGGTGGCGCTGGCCTGGTGGTCTGGTATAGCTACGACGAAGAAGGATTGCCCGTCTTCTACAACGCCGTCAAGGAAATCGAGGGTGATCGGTCCACCTGGTCGGCCGATATTCTTCGCACGACCAGTATCGGTGTACGTAACAACATCGCCACCGTCGGTCACCTTGGTATTACGGCGCTGGGAGAAGACGACATGATCGTTGCATGGCGCCTCAATGGTGCTCACGGTTCGGAGCGACTCAAGCCGGATAGTGCATCGACCTGCCCCTCGGATGGGGGCGCCCCCCTGAGTTATACCGGGCACTGGGCGGCGCCTGGCTCGGCGCAGGGTGGTACGACCATGATCGTCACTGACTCGGTCCAGACACAAGTGCGCTATTACTTCGATCAGATGGGTGTCGGACGGTGGGTGATCAGCACGGATCAGGCAGGCAACGGCCCGTTAGCCGAAGAACTCGACCTTCTCGAGTTGCGCGGGTTCTGCCCAAGCTGCAGCGAAGAAAGCGTGAGTATCGAAACCGTGGGCAGCTACTCTCGAGTGTTCGAGAGCGAGACCCGTGCGACCGAATACGTCGACTTCGATTCTCGTCCTCCGCTGAACGAGTCGTACTCCAAGGAAATTTCAATCGAAAAGCTGACGTCCCGGCGCGACTGCCAGTAAAGTCGACCGGTTGATCCTGCGGCCGGCCCGTGTGGCCGGCCGCAGGGCTGTCATCGTCCGTCCGTCGATTCGCTGTAAAACGGAATTATGCTCAGGGATCACAGGATCGTGGTCGTCATGCCCGCCTACAACGCGGCAAGGACGCTGGAGAAGACGCTTGCGGAGGTGCCGCGGGATATCGTCGACGAGATTGTGCTCGTCGACGATGCCAGTCAGGACGACACCGCGGCTCTGGCCCGTTCTCTCGGCATCGAGCACGTCATCCGGCACGACGAGAACCGCGGGTACGGCGGCAACCAGAAGACCTGCTACCGCAAGGCGCTGGAGCTGGGGGCCGACATCGTCATCATGCTGCACCCCGACTATCAGTACAGCCCGCGGCTGATTCCGGCGATGGCCGAGTTGGTTGCCAGTGGCCTGTTCCCGGTCGTGCTGGGTTCCCGCATTCTGGGTGGCGGCGCCATCAGCGGCGGCATGCCTGTCTACAAGTACGTGGCCAACCGCTTGCTCACCGCTTTCCAGAACCTGTGCACGGGCGCCAAGCTTTCTGAGTACCACACCGGCTATCGCGCCTTCTCGGCGCGTATCATCGAAGAGCTCGATCTGGACGCCAATTCAGACGACTTCATTTTCGACAACCAGATGCTCGCCCAGGTGCTTGGAAAGGGGTACCGGATCGGGGAGGTGACTTGTCCCACGCATTACTTCGGTGAGGCGTCCTCGATCAATTTCCGTCGTTCGGTCACCTATGGACTGGGTGTGATCGGGGTGTCCATCCAGCACTTGCTGGGCCGTACGGGACTGCGACGCTCACGCTTCTTCGCGTCGTGAATCCCGTTTCGCTCCGTGTCGGCCGCTGGGCCGCCTGGCTGCTGGCATGGGTTGCGGTCTTGTTCGTCGGCGCATTGCTGCGCCTGTGGCACATCGACAACCAGATACTCCTGGACGACGAGTGGCACGCACTGCATCGCCTGTTACAGGCCGGCTATCGGGATATTTTCCTTTCCTTCGGTCATGCCGATTACAGCATTCCGCTGACCCTGCTTTTCAGGGCCCTGGCCGATACCGTTGGTTTGTACGAGTGGCAGATGCGTTTGCTCCCGATGACCTTCGGCCTGGCGACGCTGCTGGTCGTTCCGGCGCTCCTCCGGCCCTGGCTTCGGTCTGAAGAGCGGCTCGGTCTGGCCGCTTTGCTGGCCATTTCGCCGCTCCTGATCCATTTCTCGCGCTACGTTCGTCCTTATGCAATGGTGGTGTTGCTGGGCTTTGCGGCGATGATCCTGTTGTGGCAGTGGTGGCGCTACGGCGGTCGCGCCCGTGCGGCGGGGTTTTTCGTCTGCGCTGTGGCCGCTGCCTGGCTCCATCCCCTGACGACCCTCTACACGGGGTTCGGATTGACCTGGTTTGCTTTCGCCGGAATCGGCAAGTGGCGCGAAGGTAAGGGCGCTCGCGCGTTGTTTCGGGTGCTCTTGCTCGGTTCCCTGACGACGGCTGCGTGCAGTGCCTTGATCCTGCCTCCACTGATTGCGGATACAGCTTCCATCGCGGTCAAGACCGGAGGGCATTCGATCGAACTGCAGACTTTGGCGCGCAGCCTGGAGATGGTACTGGGTGTCGGGCATCTGTGGCTTGCCGCATTGCTGATTGTTCCGATTGCATTGGGCGCGGTAGAACTCTGGCGGCGGGATCGTGTTTTTCTGGCTTTCTGGCTTTCGATTTCGCTTTTCGCGATCTTGATCATTCAGGCTTTGGGGCCGGAGTGGATTCACAATGCCCTCGTGCTCGTGCGATACACGGCAGTGTCAGTTCCCGTGATTCTGTCGCTGCTCGCGGTCGGGCTCGTGAGTATCGCCAGGCAAATCGCTGACCGCCTTGGATCCGCTCAGCCGTGGGGTGTGCTTGCGGCCCTTGGGGTAGTTGCCGGCTTGTATGTTGCCGGTCCTTTGCCCGCAATCTACAGCGGAAGCAACCAGTTCACAAATTCTGTGCGCTATCAGGTGGACTACAATTTCGATCGGAATGTGATCGCTTCGATTATGGAGCCCCTTGAGACGCCGGCATTCTATCGGGAAATTGCATCCGAACCCGGAGAATGGCGCCTTGTCGAGGCAGGCTGGTACTTCGAGACCTTTTTTAGTCCGATTCCCGAGTATCAGCGAGATCATCAGCAACTGATTCAAATTGGCATGATCAGCGGACTCTGCGCCGACTGGACATGGGGCGAGTTACCACCAGACACTGATCTTGAAGTGCATCTGGACAACTTCGTGTTTCTTACCGACGTGCTGAGCACGCCGGACAACGTCAATCGATTCGTTGTTTTCCGCCTGAATTACCCTTTCGACGACAAGCCGCGAGAGCTGCCCGATCTGACGCCGTGTGTTCAGTCGTTCAGGGAGCAGTTCGGGCCCCCTTGGTTTCAAAGTCGGGATCACATCGTCTTCAGGATTCCGGGGTCAGCCCGGGAAGACGGTGCCTGAGCAGCCAGGACACGCAGATCAGCACGACCACGCCCAGCATCGGCAGACCGATGGCCGGCTCCAGCAGAAGGGCCGGTGACATGACGCTTCGGGCCTCCAGCAGGGTATCCAGCCCGGAACCCACGCCGCCATAGACGATTGCCGAGGGAGTCAGCCCGACGATCGAGGCGACCATGAATCGGGTGACGTCGATCCGCGTGATGGCGGCGCCGGCATTGACGGCGAAGCAGGGGGCGACGGGGACGACGCGCAGCAGGGTCACGTAAAACACCGCATTGCGATCCATCAGCTCGAAGATGGCCTGCGCGCGTCCCTTGCGCAGAAAGGCGCTGTCTTCCCGCACTCGGAGCAGGCGCATCAGGGCAAAGGTGAGCAAGGCGCCGAGCGTCATGCCGACGAGTGCGGCGGCCGAGCCCACGCCCGCCCCGAACAGGAAGCCGCCGGCAATCGTGAATACGGTGGCGGCGGGGAGGGTCAGGGTGATGAGCACGGCAAACGCAATGATGTAGACGAAAACGCCCGGCCAGTAGTGGTTGGCCACCAGTCCTTCGAGTTGGCCGATCAGGCGCAGCACGGAGGCCTGCCCAAGGTCGGTCAGCGCCACCGCGAAGGCGAGAATCACCGAAAGCGTGAGTGCCGCCAGGGCCAGTGCAATGCGTTTGTGCTGCAAGATATTCAGCCCAGATCGGCGGCCAGGAGACGGCCGGTCAGTTCGACGAAGCGCTCTACGTCTTCGCGCGTGTTGTAGAGCGGTGCCGGTGCGGCCCGAATGATGTCGGGGCCGCGCCAGTCACATGTGACACCGTGCGCCTGGAGACGTTCGAGCAGGCGTCGTCCGGCCGCTTCACCGGCATGCAGGCGCATCGACAGCTGGCAGCCGCGGCGGTGGGGTTCGATCGGCGTGATGATCTCGATTGCCTCACCGAGCTCCTCGAGGACGAGGTGCGCCAGGTAGCCGGTCAGTTCGAGCGAGGCGTGGCGGAGGGCAGGCATGCCGCCGGCATCCTCGAACATCTGCAACGAGGCGAGCAGCGGTGCCGTGGCCAGGATCGGCAGGGTGGATAGCTGCCAGCCCGCCGCGCCCGCTTCCGGGCGAAAACGCGGCCGCATCTGGAAGCGCGTGTGAACATCCTGCCCCCACCAGCCGGCCAGCCGCGGTCCGTCGAAGCGGGCATGGCGTTCGTGGACGAACAGGCCCGCGATGGCGCCCGGCCCCGCGTTGAGATACTTGTAGCTGCACCACACGGCGAAGTCCGGGCCTTCCTCGTGCAGATTGAGCGGGACGTTGCCCACGGCATGGGCGAGGTCGAGCCCGACGGCCGCGCCGGCCTTGCGCGCGGCACGGCAGATACGGTCGGTGTCGAAGACCTGGCCGGTGGCGTACTGAACGCCCGGCCAGAGGACGAGCGCGACCTGGTCCCCGTAATGCTCGAGATAGTCCTCGATGTCTTCTTCGTGCAGCAGGCCGTCGCGCCTGGGCGCCAGTTCCACCACATCATGCTCCGGATCCAGGCCGTGGAGATGGACCTGAGAGGCCACGGCGTAGCGGTCGGACGGAAAGCTGCCTTTCTCGACCAGGATGCGTCGCCGCTTGCCCTGCGGGCGATAAAAGCTGATCAGCATCTGGTGCAGGTTGGCGGTGAGCGTTCCGGTGGCGACGACTTCGATGTCGCGCGCGCCGCACAAACGGGCGAGCGGCGCGGTCAAGAGCTCGTGATACTCCGTCCAGGCCGTGGGGCCGTCGAAGTGACCGGCCACTCCCAGCGTCGCCCAGCGCTCGAGCTCGGCGTCGACGGCGTCCACGGCATCCCTGGGTTGTGCACCCAGGGAGTTGCCGCAAAGGTAGATGCCGGAGCCGCCGCCCACGCCGCCGGGTATGCGGAATCGTTCGCGAAACTGACCGGGTGTGAACATGGATTGGGGATCGTTGTTGTTCATCGATCACAGTGGAGTTCGGGGAAAGCAGGATAGCCGGATTCGGGTTCGGCTGAAAGAGGTGGTGACAGCTTCACGGGTCGTTGTGGGTGCTGAGTGAATTGCACGGGCCAGCAAGTGTGCCGCTACAATGACGCTCTGTTCGACGGACCGCCCGCGATGAAGGTTTCCGATTTTCGCTTCGACCTGCCGGAACGGCTGATTGCACAGTATCCCCTGCGCGAGCGTTCAGCCAGTCGACTTTTGCATCTCGAGCGCGAGAGCGGGCGCTGGCACGACCGTCGTTTCGCGGATCTGCCGGACCTGCTCGACCCGGGCGACTTGCTGGTATTCAACAACACGCGCGTGATTCCAGCCAGGTTGTGGGCTCGCAAGGAGAGCGGGGGCCGGGTGGAAATCATGATCGAGCGCGTCGTCGACGAGCGCGAAGCGGTCGTGCAGCTGCGGGTCAATCGCAAGCCCGTCACGGGCGCCCGGCTTTTCGTCGACGGTCACGCCGAACTCGAAGTGATCGGACGCGAGGATGACTTCTGGCGTCTAGGTGTGGTTGCCGGTCCCGGCTGGTCGGCGCTGCTCGAGGCCGTCGGGCACATGCCGCTGCCGCCCTACATCGAACGCGAGGACGAGGCGAGCGACGCCGAACGCTATCAGACCGTGTACGCGCGTGTGCCGGGGGCGGTGGCCGCACCGACCGCTGGCCTGCACTTCGACGAAGACATCTTCGCGCGACTGGCAGCAAAAGGCGTGGAGCGGGCCGAATGCACCCTCCATGTCGGCGCCGGCACGTTCCAGCCTGTGCGCGTCCAGGATGTGTCCGAGCACCGCATGCATGCAGAATGGCTTTCTGTTTCACCCGATCTCGTCTCGGCGGTGAATGCGACGAAGTCTCGCGGCGGTCGAGTCGTTGCGGTGGGAACGACGGCAGTGCGTTCGCTCGAGACGGCCGCCTCGGGCGGAGTGTTGGCGTCCTTCGAGGGCGACAGCCGACTATTTATCTACCCCGGCTACCGGTTTCGGACGGTCGATGCGATGGTGACCAATTTCCACCTGCCCGGGTCGACGCTGCTGATGCTGGTCAGCGCGTTCGCCGGTCGTAAGAACGTCCTCGCCGCCTACCGTCACGCTGTCGAAGCGGAGTATCGCTTTTTCAGTTACGGCGATGCGATGTTCATTGGGTGATTTCAGTTTTCAGAGTTTCGGTGAGGATATGGTCAGGGATTGGAGATTGAGTGTCGATGGAATTTGATTTGCTCGCTACCGACGGCGGGGCGCGACGGGGGCGGTTGACTTTCGGTCGCGGTACTGTGGAGACGCCGGCTTTCATGCCGGTCGGCACCTACGGCACCGTCAAGGCGATGACGCCCGAGGAGCTGCGCGAGCTTGGTGCGGAGATCATTCTCGGCAACACATTTCATCTGATGCTGCGCCCCGGCATCGAGGTCATCGCCGCCCATGGCGACCTGCACGACTTCATGGGCTGGGATGGTCCGATACTGACCGACTCCGGTGGTTTCCAGGTGTTCAGTCTCGCCGACCTGAGAACAATGACCGAAGAAGGGGTGACCTTTGCTTCGCCCGTGGACGGGTCAAAGGTCTTTCTCGGGCCGGAAGAGTCCATGGCGGTGCAGCGCGCGCTGGGTTCCGACATCGTGATGATTTTTGACGAGTGCACGCCTTACCCCGCCAGCGAGCAGGAGGCCCGCGAGTCCATGAAACGCTCGCTACGCTGGGCGGAGCGTTCAAAGCGGGCCCATGGCGACAACAGTTCCGCGCTGTTCGGCATCGTGCAGGGGGGCATGTATCCGGCTTTGCGAAGGCGTTCTGTAGAAGGATTGCTCGAAATCGGTTTCGACGGTTACGCCATCGGTGGTTTGAGTGTCGGTGAATCGGAATCCGAGCGCGAGAAGATCCTCGAGGCTACCTGTCCGTTGCTGCCCGAGGATCGTCCGCGCTATCTCATGGGCGTGGGGCGTCCCGAGGACCTGGTGGCCGCGGTAGCGCGCGGGGTCGACATGTTCGATTGCGTGATGCCCACCCGAAATGCGCGCAACGGTTACCTTTTCACGAGTCGTGGCATCGTCAAGATCCGCAATGCGCGCCACGAACGCGACACCGGGCCGGTCGATCCCGACTGCGATTGCTACACATGTCGACGCTTTTCCCGCGCCTACCTGAAGCATCTCAACAAGTGCAATGAGATTCTCGGCCATCGATTGGCCACTATCCACAACCTCCGCTATTACCAGTCGCTCATGCAGCAGCTGCGCGCGGCTGTCGAAGCAGGCGATTTCGAGCGCACGGCGAACCGCCTTCGCGCCGGATGGGCTGCTGGCAACGACTGACCAGCGACCGGTTCGGCTGATGACCCGACTTGGTGTAAGCTTTGTCCCCGCGGGAGGCCGGGCCGGACATCAAGTCGGGCCCGGCGGGACATGGCGGTTTGTTTGCACGACCGAGGGACACCAGTACCATGCCGATTGCGCAAGAGAACGACATGGCGGGCACGCAGGAGATCACCCGGCTCCTGCGCTACTGGCAGGAAGGTGATCAGGAGGCCTGCGAGGAGCTCATGACGCTGGTCTACCAGCGACTCCACCAGCTCGCCGATTCACAGCTCGCCCGGGAACGATCGGGCCACACACTGCAGCCCACGGCCTTGGTCAACGAAGCCTTTCTCAACCTCGATGCCAACGAAATCGAGTGGCAGGATCGCAATCATTTCTACGCCCTGGCCGCGCAGGTCATGCGTCACCTCCTGGTCGACCACGCACGCTCGCGCTCGAGGATCAAGCGCGGCGGCAACCTGGTTCGTGTGGACCTCGAGACCAGCCAGGCCAGCGTGAGCGGTCCGAGTATCGAGATGCTGGCATTCGACCAGGCGTTGGACGACCTGGCCGAAAACAATGCACGCACCGCGCGTGTTCTCGAGCTGACCTATTTCGGCGGCCTCACGCAGGATGCGATCGCTTCGCTGGTCGGCGTGTCCAGACGAACGGTCGATCGCGATCTCAAGTTGGGCCGGGCCTGGCTGAGAACCCGGTTGAAGGCCGATGACTGACCCGGACTGGTCGCGACTCGAGTCTCTCTTCCACGACGCACTCGAATTGCCCGCGGGGCGCCGTGCTGAATGGTTGCGCGTGCAGTGCCCGGATGATCCCGAGCTGGCCGAATCCGTGCTCGAGCTGTTGGCGTCGGCCGAAGACGACGACGAATCGACCATTCACGGCATCCTGGGCGATGCGGCCCGGCAGGTCAGCGAACTGGCTCAGCCGCGCGCGCCCACCCGGCTCGGCCCGTATCGAATCACCGGCTGGCTGGGCCAGGGCGGAATGGGGACGGTCTATCTGGCCGAACGCGACGATCAGAACTATCGACAGAAAGTCGCAATCAAGTTGCTCCGCGGCTTCCCCGGGTCCGATGCGCTTGAGCGCCTCCGGCGGGAGCGACAGATTCTCGCCGACCTGCAGCATCCGCTGATCGCCCGCCTTCTCGACGGCGGTGCCACGGAGGGCGGTCAGCCATACCTGGTCATGGAGTACATCGAGGGCCGGTCCCTGGTCGACTGGTGCCGCGAAAGCGGTGCTTCCCGTGATCGCTGCGTTCGCCTGATGATGCGCGTCTGCGATGCGGTCCACCATGCCCATCGGCACCTCGTGATTCATCGTGACCTCAAACCGGGCAACATCCTGGTTAACGAGTCCGGCTCGCCCCGGGTACTGGACTTCGGCGTCGCCGAGAATCTGTCCGACGCCGACAAACAATATGGCGGTTCGTCCGTGTCGGGCGCGCCGCATTTCTACACGCCGGGTTTCGCCAGCCCGGAGCAGCTGGCCGGTCGGCCGGTGACGATCGCCACCGACATCTACAGCCTGGGGCGTTTGCTGCTTGCCGTGCTGGAACCGGTACGGGAGCCCCACAAGCGACGCGGCCGCCTGCCCGAAGACCTGGTGGCCATCATCGACCGGGCGACGCAAGACGACCCCGACGATCGATACGCTTCGGTTGCAGAGCTGCGCAGCGACCTGTCGCGATACCTCGACGGTCTGCCGATACTGGCCGCTGAAGATCGTTTTCTCTATCGGTTTCGCAAGTTCGTCGGACGCAACCGTCCCGCGGTGTCGGTGGCGGCGGTGGCGCTGTTGTTGACGGTTTCGCTTGGGTGGCGCTGGATGGTCGAATTCGACCGGGCCCGGGCGGCCGAGTCCCGTGCGGTCACTGAAGCGCGCCACGCCGAGTCGGTGCTGGCGTTCCTGCTCGATGCGATCAGCGAGGCCAAGCCGGGACGGGCGGGAAGCGACCCGGTCACCGTCCGTGAGGTTGTCGCCCGCGCTCGCGAGAGCCTGACGACCAAGCGGACGATCGAAGTCGGTACGCGTGGTCGAATGCAGCTCGCGCTCGGCGAGGTGTATCTGCGACTGGAGGACTGGCAAGCGGCCGAGGAATTGCTCGCCCTGGCGGCCGAAAGCGGCGATGCGCCGACGCGGGTGCGCGCCAACAGCCTGCTCGGCTACGGCCTGGTTCTGCAGCAGCGCTACGCCTTGGCCGACGAAGCCTTGTCGCGCGCCGAACGCCTGGTTGAGGGCCGCAGCGACTGGCCCGCCCGGTTGTTGCTGGAGCTGCGCAATCATCGCGCGCTGTGGTGGCTGGACAACGACCGCCTGGAATCGGCCCGCGACGCGTTCGACGAAATCGCCAGCGCCTATCTGGGGCGCGGGGACGAGGAAACGGCAGCGCGGATGCTGCACAATCTTGGTCTCGCGGAGGCGAGCCTGGGGCAGCTCGAAGCCGCGGTCGCGCGCTACGAACGCTCGCTGGCGCTGAAGGCGGATACGGTCGGCGAGCGACACCTGTCCACCGCCACTACGCTGCAGGCCCTGGCGCGTGCCGAAAGTCGCCTCGGGCGCTACGATGGCGCCCGCGAGCACCTCGAGCGCGCCGTGGATATCCGACGCCAGATATTCGGCGAGGATCATCCCGGACTCCACGGCGACTACAACGAGCTCGGCAGCATGCTGCACGACCGCGGAGAGTTCGGTCGCGCGATCACGCACTATCGCAAGGCGCTGGGGCTGCTCGAGCTCGGTGATGCAGCGCCCGTCCAGGCAGCCGTCTACATCAACAACCGCGCTCACGCGCACGCCGACCGCGGCGAAATCGGCCGAGCGCTGCCGCTGTTCGAGCGCTCGCTCGAGCTGCGGCGCTCGCAGCTCGGAGACGATCACCTGTCGGTCGCGCTCGCGCGTCACAACCTGGGTCGCGCGCTGATTCTTGCCGGGCGCGGTGACGAAGCCGACGGTCTGATCGAGCGGTCGCTGTCGGTGCGCCGTTCCGTTCTCGGCGCCGATCATCCCGCAGTTACCTACACCGAGAGCCTCATGGCGTTGCGGGATTTCGCTCGCGGTGAGTATGAAAGCGCGCGGGCGGGCTTCCGACGGGCGATCGAGGCGATGTCCGACAAGCTGCCGCCGACCAATTGGTGGATGCTCAACTTGCGCTCGTCGTTGGCGCGCAGCTTGCTGGCGGCCGACGAAAGGAGCGCCGCGATCGGGCTGATCGAGGAAATCGTCGACGACTATGATACGGCGCTGGGTCCGGGGCACCCTCACGCCATGGCGCTGGAAGTCGAACGGGCTGCCCTGGAACTCGAAACGGGTAGCGCCGCGGCGGCGGATCGTCGGCTGGCGCGGGCTCGCGGGCCGATCGAGGCGCACATGGCGCCCGAGTCGCGCTCGCGGCGATTGCTCGATTGTCTCGATCAGGGGCGGCCCGCCGCCGAATGTCGTGCCCGCTGAACCAGCGCGCACGAGCCTCGTAGAATTCGATTTTGCAATCGATGTCACATTTCGGACCAGGAAGAACGCTATGTATAGACAGCAGAGGTAAATTTCGCGCGTAGCAACGGTCGGGGCGGGTAAACCCGCTGTCGTGACGTGTGAGCCTGAGAACAGCAGAGGGAAACATGTCACAAAGCGAATGTCGGCCCCGTGCCGTTCGTCCGAGGATCACCATCCACGCCTGCGCCGCGGTCGTGTTGCTGGCGCTGCTGGCCCCCGCAACGAGCCTGGCGCAAACCCTCACCAAGTCCGCCCCGGAAGAAGCCACTGCCGGGGAAAACTTCGAATACCAATTCACCATCGATAACGACACCGGCGATGTCGTGACCGATGCGATCATCATCGACGACTTTCCCGTACCACTGAGCTTTGGCGAGATCACTGCGGGCGCTGCCTGGTTCTCGTGCTCGGTCGAACTTCTGGAAGAGGAGCTCGGTCAGGGCGAAGACGTCGAAACGATCGAGTACGAGCGGCTGACCTGCGAGAATTTGCTGGACTTGCCGGAAGGCGAAACCACGCTCTCGGTCGAGGTTGCGGTGGCCGCCAATGCCGACGCTGGAACGATCGAGAACGCGGCGGGACTGGCCCTGCAGCAGGGTGGCGATCCGGTGTCCGAGGACAGCGCCGAGACCGAGATCCTGCGTGAAGCCGACCTCGAACTGGTCGAGCGCTCGCTGCCGACCGACCCTGTAACCGCCGAAGCTTCATTCGACTACAGCGTGTCGCTGGTCAACAACGGCCCGAGCACGGCGCGTGATGTGATCGTGTCGACACCGCTGCCCACCGGTATGTCCCTGATTTCCGGCGCCACGGGGTGGGATTGTCGTGTCGACTCCTTCTCGGATGTCCTGGAGTGCCGGCGTGACCTCCTGCAACCCAGCGAGGAACCGCTTGATCTGACGGTCAGTCTTCGCGCGCCGAGAAACCCGCCCACGCCCGGCGAGATCTCCGGCGAAGTATTCCTGGGCGATGCGTCGATCGAATCGGACACTGGCGATCCGGAGTCGGGCAATGATTCGCTCGACGACTCGGGGCTCGTGACGGTCGTGGCGGACTGGAACCTGACCCTGACCAAGACTGCGAGCGACGACCCGATCGTGCCCGGCCTGGCCTTCCAGTACGACATCGCCGTGAGCAATAGTGGGCCGAGCGATCTCGTCGGCAACTTGCGCCCGCTGCTCGACGACGAGTTCAACGAGCTGCTGTTGGCGGATTCCGCGAGTTGCGACGGCCTGTCATCGGAGCAGCCCTGCTGGAGCTGCAGCTGGCGCGGCTCACCGGAACAGCAGCAGGTGCTCGACAGCTCGCAGGTCACCAGCGGGATCGGCGGCGCGTGGCAGCTGGCCGTTACCCCCGACCGGAAGAACGTCTACGTTGCAGGCCGCTTCGACGAAGCGCTGGCGAAGTTCGATCGCCGGGTGCTCCGGGACGCCAGCTTCGGCACGCTGACCGCCGACGCGGCCGCGCTCAATGAAGAGCCGGTCAGGCCGCGCGCACTGAGTATCTCTCGCGATGGCCGCTTCGTGGCGACGGCAACCTGGCTGGCGGACGGCGAGACCGGGGTCGACGGAGAGCTGCAGCTATTCGAGCGCGATGCCGCGAGCGGTCAGCTCACGCTGATCGATCGTATCGAGGGGCCCGACGCAGTGACCGCGCTTGTTTTCAGCCCGGACGGGCGCTTTCTCTACCTGGCCGATGCGGCCGACGATGCGATCGAGGTGTACTCGCGCGCCGAAGACGGCCTCGTGCTTGAACACACGGTCGACCGCGACGTCGGTGCTGGCGTGTTGCTTGCCGATGTATCCGATCTCGTGCTCTCACCGAGCGGAGTCCGGCTCTATGCGGCGTCAAAAGGCGATGCGGCAATCACTGCCTTCTCGCTCGACGGCGTCGACGGAAGCGTTACGCCCCTGTCGACAGCATCTTTTCCGGTCGAGGCGGAAAGCGAGAGCGTCCCGGTCGAAACGCTGGCCTTCAGCCCGGACGGCGGAGAGCTCGCCGCCGGGGGTGGGTCCGCGCTCGTGCTCTTTGAAGTGGCCGGAGACGGCAGCCTGACCGAGCGCAACGCAATCGTCGCCGTCGAACAGCCACCCGTGTTGTTGGCCGGCGTGGCGGGCGTGGTCTACACCGACTCCGACAAGCTGTTCGCGATCGCAAGCGAGGATCGCGCAATCAGCCGTTTCGAGCGATCGGAGAGTACCGGTCTCCTGTCCCTGCGTGAGTCGGTTTCCCTGCCGGACGGGGGCGCGGGCCAGGCGCTCATCCCGAACGGCATCGCACGCGAGCCGGGTGGAGAGAATCTCTACGTGACGGCCACGCTAGAGCCGGTCGGCGACGTCAGTGAGCCATCCCTCAACGCTGTCGTGACCTATTCCGTGACGGCTCCCGCCGATTGCGGCATCAGCAGACCATCCGGCCTTGAGAGCGGGAACATCGTCGATCTTCCTCTCACGCTGCCCGCTGGGCAGGAACTCGTCGTGACCGCGTTCACGCGGCTCGACGCAGGCGCCACCACTGAGGATTCACCGCTGTTGAATACGGCGACGCTCGCGGATATGTACGAGACCAAGAGTGATACCGAGCAGGTCGACATCATCGTAGCCTCGGCGGTCAGCGTCGAGCATTCGGTGATCCAGTCCGACGCGGTTCCGGGTGAGGACTATGCGTTCAGCATCGAGATTCGGAATGAAGGGCCGATCGACCTCGACGGTGCCGAACTGGACCATATCTTCACCACTTATTCAGGCGCCGGAGACGCCGGCTTCGAATCCGGCGAAACCGGCTGGACTTGCCGCGCGCAGGGAAACGCATGCTGCAACCCCGGCGGATCGCAGGCCACTTGTGGGGTTACCCAGGAGACCGATCGGGTCGAAGGCGACCTGGACGGCCACGAAGTCGATCTCGGGGCCGGTTCGAGCCTGATCTTCACGGCTGGTGGCCGTATCCATCCGGCTTCCGATCCCGAAGCGGACCTGGTCAACGACATCACGATGATCATGCCCGCCGGCGTCGATGCGCTCGACAACAACGCGCTCAGCGATACCCTGAGTGAACCCCTGAGCGCCCGCGCCGATCTTTGGCTGACCAAGGAGCGCGTCGAGCTCATCGAAATCGGTCCCGGAAACGATGACTGGCCGACGGGCACTGAGCTGGTGGCGCGCTATGCCATTCGCGCCGGCAATCGCGGCCCGAGCGCGGTCTCCGGCGCGCTGCTCGAAGACGCGCTGGACATCGACGACGCGCTGGTGGCCGAGGAAGCGGTGTGGTCGTGCAGCATCGAATCGGAGGGCGAGGCGCTGGCGGATACCTGCTGCGGCTATGATCCCGACAGCGACAGCTGCCTGGCCGAGTCGAGCGGCACCGGCGCGTTGAGCCAGGCCGTCGGGCTGTCGAGGGGCTCTAGGATACGGGTCGATCTCTACGTGCCCGTGGACGTGATTCAGTCCGACGGTACGCTGACCAACCGCGCGAGCATCTCGGTGCCCGCCAACGTCGTCGATACCGATCCCCTGGGATCCACGAAGCAACTGACGACGCGTCTGGCGGCCACGGCGGATCTCGACATCACCAAGGCCACGCTGGCCGGCGACACCATAACGCCCGGCGAGGAAGTGAACTTCGAGATCACCGTGACCAATGACGGCCCCGACGACGTTCCCGTCGTGGTCGAGGACTTGCTCCCCGAGGTGATCGACAATGCCACCTGGACCTGCGACGCGACGACGCCGACGCCCGGTGACCTGATCTACGACGCGGTGCTGGGGAGATTCGACCTGATCGCCACGCGGGACGTGCTGACCTCGCCGGACGGGCGTCACGTCTACGTCTCGGCCGCCGGCGGGCCCGGCGGATCCGAAGGCGAGAGCGTGCCTTCAGCCGTCGCCGTGTTCGAACGCAACGTTGTTCCGGGTATCAATTTCGGTGAGCTGCTCCATCTGGAGACCGAGGCCGACGGCTTCGAGGACACCGATGACTCCGGGCTTACGGTCGAGGGTCTGGGCGGCGCCGGTCGCATGGCCCTGAGCCCCGACAATCGTCACCTGTACGTGGCCGCCGCCCAGGACGATGCCGTGGCTGTTTTCCGGCGCGATCACGTCAGCGGCTCCGAAGACTTCGGTCGCCTGAGTTTCGCCGAATCGCGAGCCAACGGCAGCGAACAGCCGGGCGATTCCGAGGGTCCGGTTACCGGCTTGGCAGGTGCATCGGACGTCGCGGTCAGCGCCGACGGCGAGCATGTCTACGCCCTCGGTTTCGTTGACCACGCGGTGGCCGTTTTCCGCCGCGAGTCGTCGACCGGCGTGCTCGAGTTCCAGGGCAGCGTGGATGCCTACGACCTGCAGGCCGACGGCTTCGATGGTCTGTGGGGCCCGGTTGATATTGCCTTGTCCAGCGACGATCGCTTCGTGTTCGTGACCGGCAGTGGCTCGACGACCGACTTCCGAGGACCGCACTGGACCACGGCCGACAATGGGGAAGGGGGACTTTACTACGCGATGAATACCTCGGTGGAAGTCGCCGAGGAAGAGCAGGCGCCGGTGCGTTGGCTGACTGCCTCGAAGCCGATTGCCATCCCCGAGCTGATCGGCGAGCCGAGGCTGAGTTTCGATCACCGCCACGCCTTCGAAACGGGCAGTTCCTGCGCCGATGTCGGTGTCCTGGAGATTTCCATCGACGGCGGTCAGAACTGGAGCGACATCGAGTCCTTCGGGGCCGATTTCGTGAGCAACGGATATGACGGCAGTCAATCCGGTGCGTCGCATGCGCTTTCGGGGCGGTCCGGCTGGTGTGGCGAAAGCGCCGGCTGGGGCGGCGAGTCCAACACGACGGTAACGGTTCGTTTCAACAATTCCCTGGCTCCCGGCGATCGCGTTCTGCTGCGCTGGGGGCTGGGTGCAAACGCGGCCAGCGACTCTTCCGAATGGCTCATCGATCGAATCGAGTTTTTCGACGACGGCCGCGCCGAACGGCCCATCCTGGTGGATACCGTGGCCGACCAGGCGGGCAATGCCACCGTGACGGCTTTCGAGCGCCAGGACGACAGCGCCGGGGTCGGGTTCGGCGATCTCGACGTCATCGAAGCCCATGAGCTGCCCGCCGCGGCGGATGCGGCCGTGATGGACGTGGCGAGCGAAAACCTTTACGTTGGCGGCGGCCTGGATCGCACGATCCTGGTCTACCAGCGCGAACCCGATACGGGCAATTTGTCGCTGACGCAGACGCTCGACAGCTTTGATGCCGGCGGGCCGTTCGATGCGAGTGCGCTCGCGGGGCTTTCGAGCCTGGCGGTCAGCGGGGACGGGGAACACCTCGTTGCCGGCGGCGCGGACGCCGGGGTTTTGGCGGTGTTTCGCCGGCAGCCTTTCAGCGGCACCCTCGAACCGATGCAGCGGGTGCGTCAGGGCGACTTCTTCGACCCGGCCGATGAAGCAACCGAGGTGCAGGGCGGCGTCGAGGGCGTTGCCGGCGTGGCGTTCAGCAGCGACGGTCAGCATGTTTTCACCGCTGCCCAGCCCGGACAGGTCGGCATTTTTCAACGCCTGGCGCCGGATCCAACATTCGGCTTCATCGAGACGATCTTCGACGGTGCAGACGACGGCTTCGGAAACGAGGCCGAGGGTCTCCTGGGTGCGCGATCGCTGGCTCTGAGCGACAACGGCCGATTCGTCTACACGGCCGGCTTCGGGCAGGTCGGCAGCAGCACCGACAGCGGTGCGCTGGTCGTACTCGAGCGTGATCCTGCCACGACGGATTCCGGCCGGCATCTGCGCGTGCGTCAGGCGCTTCGAAACGATCGGGAAGGCGTTGTCGGTCTCGATGGCGCCATCGACGTCGCAACGATCGAAAACGATATCTACGTGGTCAGCGAACGCGACAGCGCGCTGACGCGCTTTCGTCAAATCGATCCCGATGGGCCCGACGCTTCGGTCGAGTTCGTCGAAGCCATTCAAAACAGCGATACCGTCAACGGGCTCAGTGGAGCAGCGGCCGTCGCGGTCAACCCGACCGGCACGCACGTCTACGTCGCGGGCCGTTTCGACCACAGCGTGGCCATCTTCAGCCGCGATTCCGAAACGGGCGCCCTCGAATACCAGGGGCGTGCCGAGCAGGGCGAGGGCGGTGTGACCGGCCTGCTGGGCGCCAACGCGATGGCGGTTTCCACCGACGGCCAGCAACTCTACGTGGCTGCCAGACAGTCGGATGCCGTGGTGGTTTTCGATATCGACGGCGACGAGCTTGTCTTCCGGCAGACCTTTTTCGACGGCACCGGCGGAGCCGTTCTGACGAGTCCGACCGGTATTGCGGTTTCCCGCGATGCGGGCGGCAGCGAGCACGTCATAGTCACTTCGCTCGACGGCGACGCGGTCACGGTACTCGATCGCGAAACCGACGCATCGCTGACGGAACTGTTCGGACGCCTGAGTTTCCATTCGGTCGTCGTCGACGGCGAGGACGACGCCGAGGCCTTGCGGGGCCCGAGGGATGTTGTCGTCGATCCCGACAATGATCGCGTCTACGTGAGTTCCAGCCTCGACGACGCGCTCGTGATTTTCGATCGCAATACCAGCGTCGGCGGTGACCAGTTTGGACGACTCACGCCGCTGGAGGTGCGGCGTCAGGGTGTCGACGGTGTTGTCGGCATCGTGTCGCCCTACGGCATTGCGGTGTCCGAAGGCGCTCGTCGCAATATCTACACGGCGTCGCTGGGCTCCCAGAGTGTCGCCGCCTTCGTGCGCCGCTCCGGCTCGAGTTGCGCGGCGGCCGGTTCGGGCAGCATTTCCGAGGAAGTATTCCTGGCCGCAAACGGGACGGTCCGCTTCTTCATCAGCGGGACAGTGGCACCCGACGCGACCGGCGAATTGACCAACGAAGCCACGATTTCGGTGGCCGACGATGTGGAAAACACCGGCACCCGGACTTCATTCACGACCGAACCGGTCGATTTCGAGCCCTTCAGCCAGCTTACGGTGACCAAGACCAACGACCAGCTGTCGGTGACGGCCGGCGAACGCCAGGCTTACCGGATCGCGATCGACAACATCGGGCCCAGCAGCGCCCGCGAGGTGGCGATCACCGACATTCTGGATCCGGATGCGGCCGCGGACTTCGACGTCGACAGCGCGACCTGGAGTTGCCGGGCCGTGGGCGCCGGACTGCTCGAACCCGCCGAAGCGATCAGCCGCGAGGGCAATCAGCTCCCCGAACTCGCCGGCGCGGCCGACGTGGCCTGGTCGCCCGCTCCCCATGACCTGTTGGGCGCTCGCGTTTACGCCACCGGTGTGCAGGGCAACGCGCTCGTCGTGCTGGGTATCGACGATTCCAGCGGCGAGATGGTGGTCGATGGTTTTGTGGCCGAAGGTGAGTCGATCGCGACGGCCGACGACCCGGAACAGAGCGTTTCGCTGACCGGCCTTCGCGGTGCGCGCGGACTGGCCGTCGGCGGGGGCGGGCGTTTCGTCTATGTGGCCAGCCAGGTCGACGATCGTATTTCGGTCTTCGAGGTGCAGACGGACGATCCCCAGGGATCGGATTTTGGCGAACTGCAGCTGGTCGGGCAGTGGGGGCCGGAACTGACCGGCTTCGTGCCGCTCAACCAACCCGTTTCCCTCGCGCTGGCGCCGGATGGTGAGCAACTTTACGCCGCCGCGGCGGGCTCGGGTGCGATCCACGTATTCGATGTCGATTCGAGCGATGGAAGCCTTATGGCGTCCGGGGTGGTCGAACGCACGACACAGAACGGACTGGGTGGCGTCAGCAGCCTCCAGTTCGCGCCGCAGACCGACGGCGAGGCCGACACCCTCTACGCCGCCGGCACCAACGATTCCGCACTTTCGGTGTTCCGACGGGAAGCCGATGGCAGCCTGACCCACCAGCAGACCCGCAGTTCACCGGGAACGCCGGGCCTGGTCGGCATCGTCGATATCGCGCTGGATCCCGCCGGCAACCAGGTGTATGCGGTCGGCCGCGACGATAATGCCCTGGTCGTTTTCGACCGTATCAACGAACCGGGTGATGCGCAGTTCGGGCGGCTGGCCAGCGGCACGGTCCAGAGGCTCGACGCCAATGAGCTCTCTGCACTCAACGGCCCGCGTGCGGTGGCCGTCAGTGCCGATGGCGGCAGCCTCTACGTCGCGGCGTTCGGTAACAATTCCCTGCTGGCCTTCAGCCGCGACCGGCAGACCGGCGAGGCGAGCTTCCTGACCCGCTACCGGGCCTCCGGCGATCGCGCCGATCTGGCGGGCCTGTCGAGCCTCGCGTTCGATGGAAGCGGCCAGAACCTTTTCGTCGGCGCCCTGGCCGACAGCGCGGTCACGCGCTTTGCGCGCAGCGCCCCGAGCCGTTGCGGCATCGACTCGGGCAGCGGCAACGTGGTTCTCGACGCCGATATCGCGGCCGCCGGCTCGATCCTCATCGACCTGGAAGTCGATGTGCGCTCGGACGCCGTCGGCCAACCCTGCCCGGAGTCGCTCGATCCGGAGCGCGAGTGCGTGATCAACCGCGCCGAAATCATGCTCGACCAGGCCGAACAGCCCGAGGAACCGGGCGATGCCAGCCCCTGGCTCGACAGCGATGCGAGTTACCTCGATCGCGCCGCCAATCTTGTGGTCAGCAAGACCGACGGCCTGGCGGCCATGCGTGGCCTTGCCGCTGCCCGGTCGGTGGCGGTAACCGATGTGGGATCGTCCCATGCCTATGTCGCCGCGCCCGGCGAGCCCGGGATCGGCATCTATTCGCTCGAGCCTGATGTCGGGGGACCGACCGGCGACTATCCGCTGACTTTCGTCGATTACCTGGTCAACGGCAGCGACGGCGTCTCCGGACTCAACGGCGTCGGACATGTTCTGGTTTCCCCGGATGGACGGCACGTCTATGCCAGCTCCAGTCTCGACAGTTCCGTCGTCGCCTTCGAGCGCGACGTGACTAGCGGAATGCTGTCAGTGCTGGCCGTGTACAGCAACAATGCCGGAGGCGTGAGCGAGATGTCCGGCGCGGGCGGTCTGACCATGGACGCCGACGGTCGGCATCTCTACGTCGTGGGGAGCAACAGCAATGCACTGGTCGTATTCGATCGCGTTGACGACCCGGACGATGCCGACTTCGGTCGCCTGGCATTTCGGCAGAGCCTGCAGAACGGCACCGGCAGCGTCCAGGACATGGGCGGTCCGCTCGACGTCGTCCTGTCACCGGACGAACGTCATGTCTACGTCGCCGCCGAGCAGAGCGACGCCGTGGTGGTCTTCAGGCGGGAACAAGATTCCCAGTCCAGCGCCTACGGCGAGCTTTCCTGGCTGCAGTCCCGCCGAAATCTCACCGCCGGCATTTCGGGGCTCGCCGGGGTCGCCCGGGTGCGCGCCAGCGAAGATGGCCGCGCAGTTTACGCGGCCGGAGCGGACAACGATTCGCTGGTCTGGTTCTCGCGAGACGACGATCCGGAAAGCGATCAGTTCGGCCGCCTGAGTTTCGCTGGAAGGAGTACCGAAGGCGAAGACGGTGCCGAGGGATTGGCCGACGTCAACGATCTTGCCCTCATCGGTGATGGCCTTCTGGTTGCGACATCGCCGACGAACGATTCACTGGCGCTCTACGAGCGTGACGCCGAGACCCAGGCGCTGGTCTTCCTCGACATACTCGCCGAGGGCGACAGCAGCACGGACGGTCCGGTGACGGGCCTGTCCTCTCCCAGTGCCGTGGTAAGCATTGGCGGCGGTCGGCTGCTGAGCGCGGCGGGGTCGCCCGGCTCGCTCGTGAGCAGCGAAGCGAGCGCCGCAGGACTGGTCTACGGCGGCGCGATGATTCAGGGGCAGGGCGGTGCCGTGCCCGGCGACAGCGTGGAATACGTCATTGCCGTTCACAACGAGGGACCCAGCCGGGTGGTCAACGCTCGGCTTTCCGACCAGTTCCCGCTGCTTTTCGAGTCGGTCGACTGGACCTGCGAGGTTTCGTCGCCGGCGAGTAGCTGCCCGGCCGCGGGCGGCACCGGGAACATCGACGCCAACATCACAATCGGGGCGGGTGACACCGTTCGCTTTTTCGCCGACGCGATGATGCGACCGGATGCAACCGGTGTCGCGGTCAACGAAGCGGAGGTGACTCTGCCGACGGGGTTTGTCGACCTGGATGCCGGCAGCAATGTGGCCCGTGACGACGACACGGTGGTGCGCGCGCTTGCCGACCTGGCCGTCGGTATCGAGGATCTGCCTGCGCAGATCCAGGCCGGTGCAGAGATCACCTATCGCCTTCGCGTCGAGAATCTGGGCTCAAGCAATGCAAGGGGGGCGGAAGTCACCCACATCCCGCCCGAGGCGCTTTCGGTCGAATCATGGTCGTGCACGGCCGATCGCGAGCCGGGACGACTCGATCCGCAGCCGGCTCCCCCGTCTGAGCTCTCTTCCTACCGCGCGGCCGTGGTGAGCCCGGACGGGCGACATTTCTACGCGGTCGGGGAAGGCGCGTCCGGCGGCGGCGCGGTTGCCATGTTCACGCGCGACGGGCTCAGCGGCGCGCTGTCGCCTCAGCAGCAAATCGGAAATCTCGAATCGGTCACCGATCCCGAAGGTGATCCCATCGTCGTCGACGGCATTGCCGATGCCAGGGATCTGGCGTTCAGCCCGGACGGCCGGCATCTCTATGTGGCCGGCTATGGGGACGACGCGGTAGCCGTTTTCGTTCGTGACGACGTCGACGGGCGACTCACTTTTGCCGGTCTGGTTCGCGACAACATCGATTTCGACGGTCTTGCCGGGCCTTCGGCGCTTGCGATCAGCGCTGATGGCGAGCAGGTTTACGTGGCTGCGTCGCTTGACGACGCGGTCGCGGTGCTCGATCGCGATCCGCTGACCGGCCTGCTCGAGCCGGTTCAGGTGCGTCGCGACGAAGTCGACGGCGTGTCTGATCTCGTCGACCCTCGGGACGTGGCAATCAGCGCCGACGGATCACGCCTGCTGGTCGCGGCCAGGGGCAGCGACGCGATCGTTCAGTTCAGCCGGCTCGGTGACGGAACCCTCGCCAACGGTCCGGTATTCGCCGACGGTGAAACCGTGACCGACGGTGAAACCCAGTACCCGTTGACCGGACTGAAGGGCGTGCGGTCCCTGGCGATAGCGGACGATGGATCGACGTTCCATGCGCTCGCGCGCGGCGATACCGATCATGCGCTGATCGCGTTCGAGCGTTTGTCCGATACGGTCGTGCGCCCGGTCAGGCTGCTTGCCGACGGGGATCAGCTCGGCGACTCGCCGTCGCCGGTGTCGGGGCTTGCCCAGGCCTCTTCGATGATTCTGAGCGCCAGCGGTCAGCAGCTCTATGTGGCCGGCGTCGATACAGAAACCGGATTGCGCAGCGTGTCCGCATTCGGGTCGCCCGGTGACGATGACGTACGATTCCTCGGGCGCTTCCAGGGCTCGGCGGTCGAAGATCTGCAGCGCGCCACGCGGCTGGCTGCCGCGCCGGGCGGTTCGCATCTGTATCTCGTCGGCGGGCAGGGCGCCGCAATCGATCACTTCGAGGTGCTCGGGGGGTCGAACTGCGGGCGCAACGGCAGCGGCATCGTCTCCGACACGGTGAACCTCGAGTCCGGCGGCGAGGTGATCTACGAGGTCGTCGCCCGCGTCGGCGCCAATGCAAGAGGCAGTTTCACGGCGGAAGCCGGCGTGTCGCCTTCGGCGGACCTGATCGATCCCGCCAGGGGCAACAATCTGTCTGTCGTCGAGAGCCTGATCTCCGCGGAGGCGGCCATCGAAGTCGAAAAAACCCTCCTGACCGAACGCGTGGTCGCCGGCGAGCCCGTCGAGTGGGCTATCGATGTCACGAACAACGGTCCCGGCACTGTCTGGGGACTCGAAATCAGTGATGAGCTCCCGATCCTGCCCGGCGACGAACCCATCCCCGGAGCGCCGGGCGTCGTGGCCGGGTCGGCGCAGTGGTCGTGCGAGAGCACGTCGCAACTCGCGGTGGTCCAGAGCTTCGACGGCGCGACACTCGATGGTGCAGCGGGTGCGGCTTTCTCACGCGACGGCATGTGGGCCGCTGCGACCGGATCGGAAGCCGGAACGCTGACGCTCTACAGTCGCAACCCCGCCAATGGATGGCTTACCGCAATCACGACGATCGCTCAGGGCGACGTCATCGAAAACCAGGATGGCGATCCCGTCGGTGAGGTGGACGGACTCGCCGGCGCCGGCGATGTCTGGATTGCGCCCGATAACCAGTATGTCTACGTGGCCGCCGCCGAGGGCGACGCGGTCTCCTGGTTCGAGATCGACGCCGAAGCCGGCGAGCTGAGCCAGGCCGGCGTGGTTTCCAACGGCGAAAGCACCGGCCTGTCGCTGGACCATCCGGCTCGACTGCTGACCGACTCTTCGGGCGACACTCTCTACGTTGCCGCCCGCGACTCCAGCGCCGTTACGGTTCTTTCCAGGGATGCCATCACGGGCAACCTGACCTGGCTGGAGTCGCGTCGCAGCGGCATCGGGTTGCCCAACAACCTGCTCGACGGCGTGATCGACCTGGCCATAAGCCCGGATCAGCGGTTCGTCTACGCTGCCGCTTCGTTACACGACGGCCTGGCGGTCTTCGAGCGTGCGGCCGACGGCACACTGGTCTATCGCGACCGCCTGCGCAACGGGGACGTCCAGGGCGACATCACCGTCACCGGGCTTGGCCTGGTGCAATCGATCGCCATCAGCGATCAGGGGCGCTATCTCTATGCTGCGTCCCTGGCCGACGACTCGGTGACGCTTTTCGAGCGCGATGCCGAGACCGGATCGATCGGCCTGGCCCGCCACTATCGAAACGGAATGGGCGGCCTCGACGAACTCGACGGCGCCAACGCGGTGGCCTTGAGTCCCGACGGCGAGCATCTCTACGTATCGGCGCTCAACGACGATGTCATCAGTGTCTTCGACCGTGACTGGGCCAGTGGCGAAATCGACCGCATCGAGAAGTTCCTGGACCCGACGACTGCCGGGTTGGATCGGCTGGTCATGGCCCCCGACGGCAGACATCTGCTCGCGACGACCGACGACCAGGCCGGCACGCTGCTGAACCTGCTTCGCCGCCCGGAAGGTTACTGCGGCATCGAGGAGCTGGCGGCCGATAGCTTGATCGACACCATCGACCTGGCCGCCGGCGGCAGCCTGCGCTACAGGGTGGAAGCCCTGGTTCACCCCGGCGCTCGCGGAGAGCTTGTCAACCGTGCCGATGCCACGCTGCCGACCGGCTACGTTGCGCTCAGTCCGGAATCGCAGTCGGATTCGGTCGGCGCGCCCATCGATGTGGAAACGGACCTGACGATCGACAAGCGCATCGACGGCGACACCGGTTCGCTGGTCGCCGGTAACGACGTGACCTTCGTCGTCGATGTCCGCAATCTCGGCCCGTCGCACGCCTTCGGCGCCGAAGTGCTCGATTCACTGCCGCCGACCCTGCTCGACGCGAGCTGGACCTGCGAGACGGTTCCGGAAACTTCCGCCGGTTCGTCGTGTTCCTCTCAGGGTGAAGGCAGCCTTGCCGAAACCGTCGATTTGCTGGTCGACGAGCGGTTGCTCTATCTCGTCGAGGGGCAGGTCGCGCCGGACCTGATCGGGCAGCTGGAGAACGTCGCCGAAGTCGCGCCGGCCGCCGAGGCTTCGGATCCGGATGAAGGCAGCAATACCGACTCGGTCACGGCCAGCGTCAGTGCGGCGGCCGACATCCTGGTCACCCGCAGCGCATTCGTCGACCAGGCGGTACCCGGGCAGGCGTTCCAGTTCGAGGTGGTGGTGGAAAACATCGGTCCCAGCGATGCGCCGCAGGTCTCGGTCACGGATGAGCTGCCTTCCTACCTCAACCCGCAGGGCTGGACCTGCAGCGCCGAAGCGCCGGCTGATTGCCCGGTTGCCGCCGGCCCGGGCGCGCTCGATCTCGTCGTGTCCCTTCCGGCCGACAGCCGTCTCATCTTCCTGGTGGAGGTGGTCGTGGACGCCGCTGCGCCGGTAGGTGATGCGATCAGCTCGACGGAGGCCGAATTGCTGGGTACCGAAACGGGTGATCCGGAGCCGGGCAACAACGTCGATGCGGTCACCGTGGCCATTCTCGAACCCCTGGCCGACCTGGCGGTGACCAAGACCGTCGATCCAACCAGTGCCCTGGGCGGTTATGTGCTCACCTATGAAATCGTGGTGAGCAACAACGGCCCGGGTCTGGCGCCGGCTGCCACGGTCGTGGACCTGATGCCCTCCGAACTGATCAATGTCGCCTGGTCCTGTGTGGCGGGCGGCGCGGCCGCCTGCCCGACGGCATCGGGTAGCGGTGATATCGACATCGTCACCGACCTTCCCGTCGGCGGCACGCTGACCTTCGAAGCCAGCGGCGAGGTGGCAGGCGACGTGCCGGTTGGACCGGAAGAACAGATCATCAACGAAGTCCACGTGAACAGCCAGGCCGACGACCAGGACGACACGAACAACGTGGCATCGGCCGTGACCGTTCTCGATCTCGATCACATATTCAGCGACCGCTTCGAAGTGAACGAAGCGTCGAGCCAATCGGAGGATCAACCATGAAAGCCTTCCGCACTACGTTTCTGGCACTGGCCTTGACGATCGCTTTCGTCGGCTGTGGCCATGATTCCGGCGGTGCGTCCGACAACCGGGTGCTCGCGCGGGTGGGCGACGAAGTCATTACCGTCGGCGACTTCAATGACGAGCTTGAGGCGCGCAACAGCAAGAGACCGGGCTACTACGCCAGCGAGGAACGACGCGCCGAACTGCTCGAGGAGATGATCGAGTGGCGTGCCCTCCTGGCCGAGGCGCGCAAGTCGGGCGTCACCGAAGATCCGGAGTTCCGGCGGCTGGTCGAGCGAATGACCGTACAGCGCCTTCGCCAGGACCGGCTCGAGTCCGAGGTGTCCGTTGGAGGGATCGATGATGCGACGGTGGCGGACTATTACGAGGCGCATATCGACACATTCAGTCGGCCGGAGCGACGGCGGATCGCGATGCTTCGCGTCGATCGTCCGGTGGAGGCCGAAGGCGCCGATGAGGCGCGCGTTCGGATCGAGCAGGCGCGACAGGCGGCCGCTCGTCTGCCCGAGGAAACCCGCCATTTCGGAGAAGTGGCCGTGGAATATTCGGACGATCGGACCAGCCGCTACCAAGGCGGCGTGATCGGATGGCTGGTCGACGATTCGACGCAGCGCTATCGCTGGCATCAGGAAGTCCTTGATGCCGCATTTGCGCTCCAGGAGCCCGGAGAGATCAGCCCGGTCGTGACCACTTCTTCCGGCTATTACCTGGTGCGCCTGGTCGAACTCCAGCCGCGCCGGACCCAACCGCTCGAGCAGGTGGCCGACGGCATTCGGCATCGAATCAGCCGGGAACGGGCCAAGCAATTCGAAGCCGGTTTCGTCGAGCGGATCCGGGATTCGCATTCCGTCGATATCGATCAGCGGCTCCTTGCCGAGATTCCACCGCCGGAGGCGATTCCGCCCGAACGCAAAGATAACGACGGAGAGCGCATTCCGCCGGCGATGCCGTCCGACTCCGCGTCAGAAAAAGACCCGTCATGAGAGTAGCCATGCGCCCGATATCCACAATCGTATTCGTTTTCGGGGCGCTGCTTTGCGCGCTCGTGCCGAAGAGTCTCAGTGCCGCGACGACCGAGCAGACGATCGAGCTTCAGCCGGGCTGGAACGCGATCCACGTCGAACTGAAGCCGGAAAACGACGCGATCGAGCAGGTCTTCGCCGGCATTCCGGTGGCGAGCGTCTGGCGCTGGTTGCCCGATGACCGCCCGGTTGCATTCATCCAGGATCCCGACGAGGAAATGCTGACCGTCGACGGCTGGTACGGCTATTTCCCGTCGAACCGACCCGAAAGCGTCCTGAGCAACCTCTACACGATCAGCGCCAATCAAGCCTACCTGGTTCGCCTTCTGGGCGATGAGCCGCGCGAACTAACCATCGAGGGACGCCCGATCCTTCGCAACCAGACATGGCGGCCGGATGATTTCCAGTTCACCGGGTTTCATGTCGAACCGGGTAACGAGCCCACATTTCAGAACTGGTTCGCTGGATCGGACGCCCATCAAGCCGGTCCGATCTTCAAGCTCGGCGACAACGGAGAATGGCGCGAAGTGACCGAGCCCGCGATCGAGACCATCCGCAGCGGCGAAGCATACTGGGTCTACACGGACGGACGTTCGACCTACCAGGGGCCGATGCCCCTTTCGCTGAAGTTTGGCAATGGAATCGACTTCAAGCGCGCCCTGTCTCGAGAAACCGTATTGCTCAACAACGCCTCGGGGCTCAACAACGAAATCCGTATCCGCAAACTGCCGGCCGATACGCCGGTTCCGCTGGCCCTGGAGCGACACGATGAAGTGACGCGCGAGACCTTCTGGCCGACCCTGGAGGAAGAGACCACGATTTCGGTCGGCGTGGATTCTGGCGAGATTCTCAATCTCGGCGTTACCCGTGCGGGTCTGTTCACCGCCGAGGCCAGCCAGATACTGGAATTCACCAACGGTCTCGGGGCACGTCGGTTGCTGCATGTCGGTGTCGATTCTCTGGCGCCGACCGACAGCGAAACCCAACTGGCTCGGTCGAGCACGCGTTCCGGCGACGGCAACAAGATTAAGAACGGCCGTAGCACGGATCCGCGCTATGCGGGGCTCTGGGTGGGCGTGGCGTCGATCGACAGCGTCAGCATGGCCCAGCAGGGTGGCGTGGTGCCGGTCCCTGTGGGTACGGACTTTCCGTTGAGGATCATGATGCACGTCGATGCCGCCGGCAACGTCCGGTTGCTCAACGAGGCGATCCTGATGTGGGAAGAGGGTGAGGAGGTTCCCGACGAGGACAACCCGGAGTTTACCCGCATCGAAACCCCTGGCCGACTCGTTCTTCTGACCGACGACACCCTGATTCCGAACTACACAGGCGTGGTCGAGCGTGGCGGGGAAGCGGCGGGTAACCGCGTAAGTACGGCCGCCTACGATTTCCCCGGCAACCAGCTGGATCTTTCCGGCGCCTTCGGGCCGGGCGGCTCGGTGTTTGGAACCATCGTGCTCGATCCCGAATTCCGGACCAATCCATTCCTGCACCGCTTCCATCCTGACCACGACAACCTGGATGCCCAGTACCTGAACTTCGAGCAGGAGGCTTACGAAGTGACGCGGGAGATCGAATTGTTCTTTGCCGAGGAAGACCCGGAGGGCTTCGACCGTCCAGAGTGGGGCGATGAGGAGGTCGCCGGGACCTACACAGAGGCGATTTCAGGCCTTCACCGCTCGACCATTTTCGTCAGCGGCATATTCAGGATGCGGCGGGCCAGCGACGTTCCGCTGCTGAACCAGTGAGCTGTTTCATGATGACATCCCAAGCAATTCTCCAGAGCTCCCGCAACCTCCTTTTGGCCCTGCTCGCGGCCTGGTGCGTAACCCAGACCGCGCAGGCTGTCTGGCCCTCGAGCGCCGGCGGGGACGGTGAGGACAATGCCACCGCGACCGTTGTCGGGCCTACCGGCGCGGTCTACATCACGGGCACGTTCTCCGGCGAGGCGGTTTTTGGCGACGGCGTCACGATCAGTGCCCGAGGGCCGCAGGATATTTATGTGGCGCGGTATACGGGCGCGGGAACGCTCGACTGGGTGACGCGCGCCGGCAGCAGCCTGGCCGATCGCGCCAACGACATCGCTCTCGACGAGTCCGGCGATATCTACGTGACCGGCCAGTTCTCCGGGCAGGCCGACTTCGGCAGCACGGAGATCTCCTCGGACACGCTCGATTCGGACGTGTTCATTGCCAAGCTCGACTCCTTCGGTCAGTGGCAGTGGGCGAAGTCCGCCAACGGTGAATACAACGACGAGGCGACCAGCCTGGTGCTGCTCGAGGGCGACATCACGACCACGCCGCCCACGCCGACGACCGCGGTGATCGGTGGCTATTACGAGTGTGAGCTTTCCTTCGTCACGCCCGAAAGCGGTCCTTTCGAAGGATTTGATGAGACGCTGGATAATCCCGACGAGTGCGGCGAGGACCGCAAGGAGCGTTACTTCCTGGCCTCAATCGACTCCGACGGCAAGTGGCAGTGGGTCATGGGCCAGCCGGAGAACGGCGACGGATTCGGCATTGAAAGCAGGATCACCGATCTCGACGTCAGCGAATCCGGTTCCATCGCGGCGCTGGCCGACGCGGAGCTGCAGACCGGCAACTTCTTCACGGGTGGCAACTGGTTTCGTTTCCTGAGCGGTTTCTGGGCCATCAACACGCCGGGCGCCAAGTCCAACGTTCTTGAACTGAACGAGGATTTTGACCTGACGACGACCGACAACCCCCGCCTTCAGCTGTTGCACCGCTGGGATCTGGATCAGACCAACTTCTGCTACGACATCGCGACGATGGATTACTCGCTCGACGGCGGCAATAGCTGGCAGCGCATCAATCCGGCTTGGTTTACCTCGATGTCGTTCAACGGCCCCCAGAACGGGTTGGAGAACAATCCGGTTCAGGGCCTGGGCTGGTGCTATCAGAATCCGCTCTGGCCAGCTTTCATAGTCAGTGAGTTGGACCTGTCGGCGCTCGACGACGAGGAGTCCGTGCGCTTCCGATGGGTTCTAGGCGAAGGTGATGCGATCGCGCGCTTCGGATGGCAGATCGCGTTGATCAACTTGTTCGACGATAACGGCACCTTGTTTGGGGGCGTGCGCGACAGCGAGGCATCGCTAGTCGCCAGGCTGAGCAATATTGATTCGGGCGAACCGGAATGGAGCTGGACAAAGGAGGTCGCAGACGGCGTCCGCCTGGAAAAGATTCGGTTCGGGCCGACCGTCGACGCGACGCTTTACGGCGTGGGCGAGTCTTTCGGTGGCGTGACGCTGCCGGAAGGGGTCAGCAACATGAGCGACGCTGGCGCTGCTGTCGTCAGCCTGTCCACTTTCCAGGGCGATTTCCAGTGGGGCCGCTCTTATTCCGGAGGCACCGCAAAAGACATCGTGGTCGACGGCGATGACCTGTTCATAGGCGGCGACTTCATTGATTTCGTGTCCTTCTTCGATGGGCCGGACGGCACGCTCGAGTCGGCCGGCAACAGCGACTTGTTCGTCGCCAAGGTCAGCGCTTCCGACGGCCTGGTCGAATGGGCAACGGGCGGCAACCGCTACAACGAGAACGGCGGCATACCCGCCAAGGCCGGCGGCACGGGCGATGCCGAGATGACGGGAATGGGCTTCGATGGACTCAACAATCTATATGTAGCCGGGAGCTTCGAGGGCCAACTGACATTCGGCCAGGATGCCGAGTTGCTCGCGCCGAACAGTCGCGACATCTACCTGGCCAACATCAGCACGCTGGGCGGCTTCTTCGAGGTTGAGGGGTGGACGATCGGTGAGGCAATCGAACCGCCGCCCAATGCGGATCTGAGTTCCCAGGCCGCCGCGCCGGACGTCTATATCAACGGCGTGAAGGCGGACGACGCTATCGGAACCCGCTTTTTCTGGAATGTCCCGCCCGGCGAGGACGGTTCGCTGTATCCGCTCGATGTCGTGCCGAACGTCGAGCTGCGCTGGCGCGTCGAAGGTGAGCCGCCCGAAAGCGAGGAGCGGATCGTCCAGGTCGGCCAGACGTCGTGGCCGACCGAGGCGTGCAGCGACGGTAGTGATTCGGAGTGTTACCAAGTGCATATCGCCGGCGCGCCGACCGAAGTGGAAGCCGCCGGTAGCGGGTTCCGCTACCTCGATATCTTCGAGCCCTCGTTTCAGGCGAGCGACGCCACGATCGAGGCGGGTGTTTTTAACGCTGATTCTCCGGGGTTCTCTTCGCTTCTGTATGTCGAAGGGGCCACCCCCGATCCATTCCAGAATCCGATTTCGATCGACGTGGTCCGTACGATGCAACCGTCGCTCGCGCCGGGCTATGTGCGCGGCGTCCGGTGGACGATCGGCGAGCCCATCGTGGAGCCATACCACAATGAACCCGGTCGCACGGGCTATGTGCTCAACGAGGACGCCTTCTATGACGGCGTGGGCGAGGACGCCGCCTACGACCGGGCGGCTCGAACGGGTCACATCATCCCGGTCAATCGGGCGAGACCAGGACGCATTCAAGATGCCGGCAAATCGATGCAGGTTGCCTGGTACCGGCGCAACGCCAAGGGCGTCTACTGGCCCCGGCGCGCCATCCAGTACCAACCGGACTGGCCGCTCGACCCCGAACGGATCATCATCGCCAGTCAGAAGGGGGCGGAAAACCTCGGGCAGGCGCCGTTGAGCCCCATCCAATACCCGGACCTTCGAATTTATCAGCAACCGGTGCCGAGTGAGCCGGGCTACAACCCGAACGCGACACATGCATTCTTCGCACCGTCGAATACAGGTTCGGGTATTCTCGCGCTGTTCGCATTACGCGCGGACTTCGGTATCAATTTGCCCGACGACACGACGGCCGCCACCGATCCCTACGTGCTCGTCAAGTATTACGACGAAGACCTCGACCGTTGGGCCTTCCGCACCTTCTACGTCACGGCGACGGGAGCCGGCTTCGACGGTTTCGATTTCCTGGGCGTGGCTGGAACCGCCGTGCAGCCGCCTTATCCGTTGTCGCTGCTGCCGGGGTGTGCCGAATCCCGTGCGGTGGGTCAGGCAGTCAACGATCCGCAGCCGCCGCCGCCTTTCTTCACCGACTACAAGAACGGCCTGTGGAGCAAGTCCGCGGGTTCGGGCGCGATGCGCTTCTGGTATCCGCTGCAACCGGGGATGGTCTACGACGTCGACAACAACGACATGCCCGATGTCGCGACGGGATCCTGCGTTCCGTGGATGGCGCGCCTGCCGGTCGAGGACGGCGGCACGCTGTCACCCAACCTGCCGATCGAGGTTGGCTACAGTTTCAGCTGGCCCACCTCGGCGCCGCAGTTGCTGCCCGGTGAAACGCTTCTGACTCAGAAACGTGGGCTGCCCAATATTCTGGGGCAGGACGCCGTCGAGATCGTTTTCGACGAGTTTCGCGAGGACATGGAAGATGCAGGCGGCGCCGAACCGAGCGATTCGCTGGTTCAGCTCATCGACCCGCTCAACCCGCGCTTCGTCGTGCTCGAGGAACTCGAGGGCGTGGCGACGCAGCTCGACCCGGAGACCGGTTATCAGATCATCACCGGCAGCGGCGACGGCCTGGAGAGTTTGCCGGTCAGCATTCGCCAGCGGCTGCGCTACGACCCGATCAACCAGCGTCTCATTTTCTCCGGCGTTTTCGACGACACCATCGCCGGCGAGCCGCTTCTGCTGCTCAACGTGATGAGTTTCCGCGAAGCACGGATTCTCAAGACCATGGATGGCAGCGCGCCCGACGCGGACGAGGACATGACCAAGTCGTGTGAGTCACTCGACGACGAGTGTTCCTGGTCGGAAGCGATTGAGGCCCTGTTGCGCCTGACGCGGAACCCCAATGGCATCAACTACATCTGCCTGCAAAGCCAGATTGACAGTAATACCGGCGAGCGGGTGTGCACCGTTGTCCGAACGGTCGACCGGGGAGAGCTGCTGATCGCCTACCAGGATCCGGTTGTCGAGCGTGAGGATTTCGAGGAAGGCGATCCCAACCAGGGGCTCATCGAACCGTACCAGGCGAGCGGTGTACAGCCGGCGCTGACCGCGGGTGCCGCCCAGAGCGTTGGCTGGGTGACCGTGGCCTTCAACAACGATCCCGAGTTAAACCCGGCTCCGGTGAGCCTGTCCATCATGCGCGTGGACTGCCTGAGAAATCCGCCGCCGCCGGATCCGCCCGATATTCTCAGCCCGTATCAGGGGCAGCTTAATGTTCTCGCCCCGGACAACATCTTCGACGAGCAGCTCACGCTGCGCCATTCCGGCGACTTCGGCGGTGATCCCGATGCACTCGAGTTCGAGTGGTACTTCCGGCCCGACCAGACGGGGCTGCCGCCGGAGCAGTTACCCGATCCCGAATCCGGCCAGCTCAACGGATGGTTCAAGATTCCCGTCGAAAACGAACAGGGTGCCATCGAGGTCGTCATCGAGGGCGCCAACATCCAGACCCTGTCGGACAACTGGTACCTGGCGCGCTATCAGGGACTTCCTGTGTGCGAGAACCGTAACGAATGGAGTCTCTGGGCCGGTCAGCCGGGCGCGACCCCGACGGACCAACGCGCCCAGCTCGGGCAGGGCTGGGTGAATCGAGTGCTGGCCCGGCTCAATCCCTTCGAAGCGCGGGTGCAGGACTTCCACTCTTCGCCGACCAATACCTATTCGAGCATGCTCGTGCAGCTTGGGGAGCGCTACGAGGGTGACATTCCCCTGACCTCCAACCCGGACGTGCTCAACAGCATCGGGCTGATCGAGGCCTACACGACGGTCATGCGCCGCGCGATGGACTTGTCGGTCAACGCGACGCCGCCGGTCGACTACGGGCCGGTCAACAACGCCATCCTCAATGTCTCCACGCGCATCCTCGATTTCTATGCGCTGCTCGGCAACGAGGCCTACGCCGATGCGCAGGATCCGACCATCGGGCTGCTGACCAGCGGCGAGTTCGAAAGCTTTGCGCCGACCATCTTCCCCTTCCAGAACCAGACCTCGTCGTTGCTCGACGAAGAGTTGATTCTCCTGCGCGGGCGTGACGGCTCCCAGGGGCCGACAGCCGCCAATCCGGTCTACAACCGGTTCTTCTGGAATTTCACCACCGGCGACGGTGAAGTGGCCTATGCCCTCAACTACGGGATCAGCGATCAGAACACCGACGGTGTCATCGACGAGTTCGATGCGCGCATCCAGTACCCGCAGGGGCACGGCGATGCCTGGGGTCATTACCTGACCGGTCTCAAGACGCATTACGACCTGCTCCGCCATCCGTTCTTCACCTGGAACCCCCGGGCCGATGCCGTGCCGGTGGCCGGTGTCCCGCTGCAGGTCGACTTCTTCGACGAACGCAAATTCGCCCAGGTGGCCGCGGCCAAGGCGCGCACCGGTGCGGAAATCGTGAACCTGACCTATCGGCGCTTCTACGTGGAGGATCCGCTCGGGCAGTGGCAGGGATACAAGGACGATGACGAGGAGCGCGCCTGGGGTCTGTCCGAATGGTCCCGCAGGGCTGGGCAGGGCGCATTCTTCGACTGGGTGGTCGCCAATGCGATCCTGCCCGACGAGGATCCCGACCCGGGCAACGGCGGCATTCAGCGAATCGACCGGACCACCGTCGAGGAGCTCGACGAGATCGTGGCGCAGTTCGACAGTATTCAGAGCCAACTGGATCAGGCCGACCGCGGACTCAATCCGCTGGGCCTTGCGCGCGACGTCGTGCCGTTCGACATCGATCCGTCACAGGTCGACACCGGTGACTCCCCGGTCGAGAGCAAGACCCACTTCGAGCAGGTTTTCGAGCGCGCCGAAACCGCGCTGGAGAATGCGGTAGAGGCCTGGGACTTCGCCAACCAGCTCAACCGGATGCTTCGGTTCAACCAGGATTCGACCGAGGAGCTCACGGCTAACGCAAGAGCGACCGAGCGCGACTTCAAGAACCGCCTGATCGAGATCTTCGGCTACCCCTACGCCGACGACCTCGGCCCTGGCGGCGTCTATCCGGCCGACTACAACGGGCCCGACATCTATCACTACATGTACATCGACGTCCTGGAGCTCGCCGGCGAGGACACCAATATTCTCGAGGGCTTCGACGTGGAGGGCGATCTCGAGATCAATCGCTTCGACGCCGAATTCGGCCCGATGCCCGGCGGCGTCAACTTCTTCGATATCGACGAGGCCGGCAAGTTCAGCAACCTCGATTGCGAAAATGATCCACAGGCTCCCGGCTGCGCGCTGGGCGACACCCCCGAGGGCGTCGTCGAGACCATGGAGTATGTGACCTATACCTCGCAAGCCTTCGGCCTGACCTTCGGCAAGCCGCCCGAATGGACGAGTCAGCGGCGCGCGACGGGGTCGTTGCAGAATGTCCTGCACGACATCTTCTCCGCGCGCCTCGACCTGGCCCGCACCCTCGAGGAGTACGACCAGGCGCGTCAGCGCATCCAGGACAAGCTCGACGAGATCGCGGCGGTATTCAATATTCGCCAGGCGCAGTTGAACGTGAGCAACGACGAGCGCGACACGCTCAACACCATGAGTGAGCAAGTCGTGGCCCTTGAACAAACCGGCGCGGTCGCGCGAACCGCGGGTGAAATGGCCAAGGACCTGGGCGAAGGCGGTGCCGAGTGTCTGCCGAAGAACCTGATCGCCGGCGTGGCGGCGGGGGGCGACGGCACCGCGCCTGTCCGCTGTTCGCTCGAGCAAGCTGGCCTGCTGGCGAAGTCGATTGCCGACGGCATCGGCCAGGGATTCCAGACGGCCGGCGCGGTCGTCGAGTCCAACATGGCGGACGTCTCGCTGTCAGCCGCGATCGATCTGCAGACGCTGGATAACCGCCTGGAGCTGTTCGGCCTCGAGGGCGAACTCACCGAACTGCTGCGTCGCGAACCGCTGCTGCGCGTCGAGATTTTCCAGCGCGCCGAGACGATCGAGGAGCTCTACCGCAAGTATCAGCAACAGCTTGCCGAGGGGCAGCGCGTGCTCGCGCAGTTGATTCGCTTCCGCAAGAAGGGCGCGGCAGCGACGCAGGAGTATCGTTACCAGGACATGGCTTTCCGGATCTTCCGCAACGATGCGTTGCAGAAATACCGGGCCACCTTCGACCTGGCGGCGCGCTACGTCTACCTGGCCGCGGCGGCCTACGACTATGAAACCAACCTGCTCGGCAGCGATCAGCAGGCCGGCCAGAAGTTCCTGACCGACATCGTGCGCGAACGCTCGATCGGCCAGATCATCGGCGGCGAGCCGGTGGCGGGCTCGCGGGGCCTGGCCGATCCGATGGCGCGCATGGCCCAGAACTTCGAGGTGCTCAAGGGGCAGATGGGCTTCAACAATCCGCAAGTCGAGACAAATCGGTTCTCGTTGAGGCGCGAATTGTTCAGAATCGCCGACGGCGAGGAGGGCGACGAGGCCTGGCGACGTCAGCTGGAGGACGCGCGCGTGGACAACCTGTGGGATCTGCCGGAGTTCAGGCGATTCGCCCGGCCGCCACAGCCGGAGTCCGCCGGCCCCCTGCCTGGCCTGGTGTTCCGCTTCCCGACCACCGTGACGTTCGGCCTGAACTTCTTCCACTGGCCGCTCGGGCCGGGCGACAGCACGTACGACGCCTCGAGGTTCGCGACCAAGGTGCGGGGTGTCGGTACGTGGTTCCGCGATTATGCGGGCCTGCCGCTGACCGAGACGCCGCGCATCTACATGTTCCCCGTCGGGGCCGATGTCCTGCGTGCGCCAACGTACGACGACTTCACGACCCGGCAGTGGCAGATAATCGACCAGGTGTTGCCGGTGCCGTTCCCGATCGGGCAGCAGGAACTGGAGGATTCCAACTGGATTCCACTGGCCGACTCCCTGTCGGACAACTTCAACGAAGTCAGGCGCTATTCGCAGTTCCGCGCGCATCACTACACCGAACCGTTCGATGAAACGCAGATCGCGACCGACAGCCGCCTGATCGGCCGCTCGGTATGGAACCGCGAGTGGATCGTCATTATCCCCGGCGGCAGCCTGCTCAACGATCCGAACGAAGGTCTGGATACCTTCATCAACGGTCAGGAAATCGGCGATTCCGGCGAACGCGACGGACTCGGGGTCTCCGATATCCGCATCTTCTTCAATACCTATTCCTACTCGGGTAACTAGCCATGTATTCAGCTCACTCCCAGTGCCCACGCCGCGCCCCGATCCTGATGCTGAGCTTTTTGCTCGGCATGGGATTGGCCGCTGCGGCCAGTGCCTCGATTTCCGAACCCGATCACCTGCTCTACGGCCAGGTGAGCTGGTACGGCGATTCCGTCAGCGAAGGTGAACTCACGCTCCAGGTGCCCGCCTGGGACGGACCGGTGGCACGCTACGAGCTCGGCACCGATGCGTCGCTGGGCGACCAGTACGCCCTGCGCGTGCCGATGAATTCGGTCGGCGAACGAATCGAGGGGACGGCGCGCGAGGGGGATGTGGCGTCGATCTTTCTCGACGGCGAGCTCGTGGCCATGGTGGAAGTGGGTTCGAGAGGCACGGCACGCCGCCTCGATGTCGATCCCGAGACCCTGAATGTCATCGGTGTCGGCCTGAGCATTGCCGACACGACGGTGGCCGAAGGCGCTGCCGGATCGACCGGAAGCGCCGAATTCACGGTCAGCCTGACCGAGCCCATGGCGACGGCGACCAACTTCGATTGGGCGACTTCGGCCGGTAGCGCGGTTGGCGACAGCGCCTGCAATTCCGGCGTGGATTATCTGACCGACTTCGGAACCGGCACTATCAACCCGGGTGACACCGAAACCACCGTTTCGGTAACGACCTGTGGTAACGACGAGGCTGACAACGATCGCGACTTCTTCGTCGAGATCAGCCAGCCCTCAGAGGGCGTTCAGATCGTGAGGCCGATGGCCATGGCGACGATCCTCGACGACGACACCCTGCCGCTGGTCAGCATCGAGGGCACGACCATCGCCGAGCCGCCTTCGGGCACGACCGTCGATGCGATCTTCCGGGTCAGCCTCAGCGAGACATGGGACGAAACCGTCACGGTCGAGTTCGACACACAGAACGGCACGGCCGTTGCCGGAGACGATTACGTGGCCTCCTCGGGCAAGCTGAGTTTCGCCCCGGGTCAGCAGAGCCGACAGATTCCGGTCACTATCCGTTCCAATCCGGCCACCGACGAGGACCGCAGCTTCAGGGTTGAACTGACCAATCCCGTGGAAGCCAATATCGGCCAGGGCCAGGCCGAGGGCCTGATTGTGGACGCGCTGCAAACGCTCGTGCAGGTCGACTCGCTCGTCGATGGTGTCGGGAGTGATCCCGCCCGGGTCACCGTGAGCAGCCCGGACGGTGCCCATGTTTACGTGGCGTCCCGCACCGCCGACGAACTCGCCGTGCTGGAAAGAAACCCCGACAGCGGCCAGTTGACGCCGCTGGAGAGTATGGCGTTGACGGACTTGATCGTCTCAGCCGGGCGCGACATCGCCGGAATCGACGGCTTCGCCGATCTGGCCATCAGCGGTGACGGAAGCACCGTCTATGCCGTATCGGAAGCCAATGACGCGCTGGTTTCGCTCACACGTGAGACCGATGCGGAGGCCCCGGGCTTCGGAATGCTGTCGTTGAGCCAGGTGCTATTCGAAGGCGACCAGCCCGTGCCAACCGAGCCGCCGCCGATTTCCGGGCTTTCGGGCCCCAGGGCGATTGCCGTCAGCCCCGACGACGCCAACGTCTATGTCGCGTCCGGTGGGACACCCGGCTTCGTCGTCGTTTTCTCGCGTGATCCGGCTTCGGGTGATCTGGCATTCGAACAATCGCTCGAGCGTGGTGAGCTCGATCCCGTCGACAACGTGGTCGAGGGGATCGGCAATGCCTCGGCGGTGATTGTCTCCGTCGACGGTCAGCAAGTATTCGTCGCGGGCCGTGCCGACGACGCCGTTGCCGTGTTCAACCGGAACACGGAGCAGAGTGGTCGCTTGAGTTTCGAAAACCATCACGTCGAAGGACAGAGTGGGGTCAGCGGCATTGCCGCCGCGACATCGCTGGCGGCTTCGTCCGACGGCCGGCACGTCTACGTCGCCGGTCACGACAGCGCGGCGATCGCCATGTTCGAGCGGGTCGGCAACGACCTGGCCTGGGTCGAGTCGCTTGTGTCGGGGTCGGGTGACGTCCAGGGGCTCAACGAAGTTACGGGCATTCGCATCAGTCCGGACGACAAGTTTCTTTACGCGGTCAGTACCGGCACCACCGACCCCGAGAACCTCACACCCGGCAACCTCGTGGTGTTCCGGCGCAATCTCGAACAGGGAGAGATGCTTGGCCGGCTGCAGTTCGAGGAGATCAAGCGCAACGGCGTTGCCGGCATCACCGGATTGTGGGGCGCCTCGGGACTGGCGGTCAGCCCGGACAATGCGCATGTTTACGTGGTCGCGCGATTCGATCGCGCCATTACCACGTTCGCCCGCGATCTTCTTGCACCGACCAACCCGGGGCTCGACAGCCCCAGCCACGACATCGAGACCTGGAACGTCAATCCGCAGATCGCGATGGAATGGAGCGGTGCCCAGGACCTGGACCCCTCAGGCGAGTCGAACGGCTCGGGATTGGCGGGCTATTCAGTGGCTTTCACGCGCGACCCCAATCCTTCGCTCGACGACCTTATCGACGTCGCGCACGTGGACGATCCCAACGGCGTCGTCTCCACCGAGCTGGGCGATGCAACCGATCACTGGTTCCATCTGCGTGTTTGCGACAATGCCGGGAACTGCTCGGCGCCCGTTTCTTCCGGTCCCTACTGGATCGATGCCACGCTGCCGCAGGGGCCTTTCGATCTCGACAGCGCAAGCCATGAGCCGGGGGCGCCCGCGATCCCCGAGAACGTCATTGAAGTCAACTGGAACCCGGCCGTCGACCAGGGCGACGCGCCTAGCGGTCTGGCGGGCTACAGCTATGCTTTCACGCAAAGCGCCGATAGTGAGCCCAACACGCTCGTCAATCTGGTCCCGGGCGACCAGAGCGTCAGTTCGGAAGCGCTCGGAGACGGGCTCTGGTGGTTCCACATCCGCGCGCTCGACGAGGCGGGTAACGCCGGTAACACGCAATCGATCGGCCCGTTCGGGGTCGGCGACGACGTGACGCCGCCTTCCGTGTTCGGCGTGTCCGCAGTGGCCTCGCCCGCCGGTGACGTGATCGTACCCGGTGAAGCGCTGAGTTCGGCCACGAGTCAGCTGCTGGTGCGCTTCGACAAGCCCATGCGCACCGACGGTACAGGCGCCGCGGACGATGCCGGGAATTTCCGGCTGCTCGAAGGGCACGTCGGTGCCGGAGCGGTGGACTGTTCACAGCCCGATGCCGGCCTCATCGTCGGCGTTCAGTACCTGGGGGAAGTGCAGACCAGCGTTCTCGACATCGGCTCGTCAACAGGCCTGTCCGCCGGGGATTACACGCTGGTTGCCTGCGAGGCCCTCGAGGACTTCAACGGCAACGGACTCGATGGCGACCAGGACGGTCAGTCCGGTGGAGACCATGTTCTGCCATTCACCGTCGAGTGGACGAATCTCGTGCCGAACCCCAACTTCGACGCGGCGCTGGGAACCAACAACTGGGTCGCCAATCCCATCGGCCCGACAGCCGTCGATTCGGCAACCGACGCCGGTGAAGCCCATACTTCCGGCGCGGTCGTCGTGGCGACCGAGGCGGGCGGTCCGGCAAGTTACGTCATCAATCGCTGTGTGGCGGTGGACTCGTCGGTCGCGGCCGGCTATGCATTCCAGGCCCGTGTACGAATGGCGGATGCGAGCGGCGATCCCAACCCGGTCGAGGCTACGGCCGGCATGACCTTTTTCGAAGAGCCCAACTGCGAGACCAGCATCGCCGGCGACTTCGTCAGCAACAGCGTCGACCAGGACACCGAAGGGGCCTGGTCGCCGCTAAGCACTTCGGTTTCGCCCGGAGCAGTGGCGGGCGCCGCCAGCGCCTTGCTGACGCTGAATCTGGAGTTCCCCGAGGGTCAGGCCTTCCCGGTGCAGGCGGCTTTTGACGACGCGCATTTCTTTGCCTTCGGAGACGGGGATCTGCCCACCGAATCGCCGAGCGTGTCGCAGGTGCTCAGTTCGCACGGCGCGGAGTATGGCGATTTGGGCCAGCCCCTGCCGACCGAAGCGACGATCACCCAGCTCATTCCTGAATTCAGTCGGGGCGTGCAGACCGATGCCGGCGGGATGGCGGATCAGTCGGCCAACAATCCGGACAACTATCGCGTGTTCGATCTCGATGCCCTGGGCCCCGGTGCCGACCCCGATTGCGACGACGCTCACGACATCGCCATTGCGGGCGTCGACTATCAGGCGGCCCGCAAACGCTCCGTCGTGCGTCTGGCGTCCGATCGCGGCCTGGCAGCGGGGCACTATCGACTGGCCGTGTGCCGTTCGATTCGCGATTTCGACAACAACGAGCTCGACGGCCAGGGCGATGGTTCACCCGGGACCGATTACCTGCTCGACTTCGAGGTCGCCACGACCAATCTGCTGCGCAACCCCAACCTCGATAGGACCCTGGGACAGTGGACGACAAGCTTCGATGCCGGCAGCGGCGAATTGCGCTGGTCGGGCGCCGACGCCGACAATCTTCTGAGTTCCGGGGCGGTTCGCGTTCGCCATGATGCAGGCCTCGGCGCCGACTACGCTCTGGAGCAGTGTGTCGAGCTTGAAGGCTTGGGCGCGGACTTTGCTGTCGGCGCCAGCGTGCTCGTCAACCAGGCTTTCGGCGAGGCGCCGGTGCTTGCGGCCAGCGCGTCGCTCTTCGACGGGGCCGGGTGCAAGGGCACTGCCGTCGGCGAACTGAATGCCACCGAGACTTTCGCCCACGGCGCGGGACAATGGCGCTCGACGCTCGTACGCATGCCCGAGCTGCCGGACGGCGCGGTGTCGGCCCGAGTCCGGTTCGAGGTTCAGGCCAGCCCCGACGTGGATGCGCCGTTCGACCTCTGGCTCGATCGGCTCCTGTTCCGGTCTGGAAGCGCCGACGTCATCTACCGCAACCGATTCACCCCGGAGATCTTCTGATTCGAAGCGGTGCGGGCCCGAACGGGTCCGCACCGGTCCGGTGCTCCCCTCGGCCGATGGTGTGGTCGGATCGGCTCTGCTGTGCAATAATTGCGCGTTTGTATCCGTCCGCAACGGACCCCAGATAACCACAGACGCCAACAGCTTCTCTTGAGGAAACACCTATGGATTTTCTGATTTCCAGCGCGATGGCGCAGGACGCCGCACAACAGGCGCCCTCGATGCTCGGCAGCCTCCTGCCGCTGATCCTGATCGTCGTCATTTTCTGGTTCCTGCTGATTCGCCCACAGATGAAGCGCAACAAGCAGCATCGTGAACTGGTTGCGGGCCTTTCGGCCGGTGACGAGGTGGTGACCGCCGGCGGTATGCTCGGCAAGATCACCGATGTGGGTGAAAGCTTCGTATCGCTCGAGCTGACCGACGGCGTCGTCATCAAGCTGCAGCGTCACTCCGTCGCCCAGGTCGTGCCGAAGGGAACGATCGACTCGTCCAACTGACGCCTTTCGCGCCAGCCTGGCCACAAGAAACAGAAACAACGACTGACTAGCCCATGAACCGATTCCCACCCTGGAAGTACGCCCTGCTGATCATCGTGCTCGGCCTGGGCCTCGTTTACGCTCTGCCAAACATCTACGGCGATGATCCGGCCGTGCAGGTTTCCTCCTCGCGCGGTTTCGACCTGCAGCCCGAAATCGTCGGCGAAGTCGAGCGGACCCTGGAATCAGCCGGTGTCGAACACGGCCCGGTCGATTTCTCATCGCAGCGCGTGCTGGTAAGGCTCGACAGCAGTGACCGCCAGCTTCGCGCGGCCGATGCCCTCAGGGAGTCTTTCGGCGACGACTACGTGGTGGCCCTGAACCTCGCACCCGCCACGCCGTCCTGGCTGTCGGGGCTCGGCGCCGAGCCCATGGTGCTCGGTCTCGACCTGCAGGGCGGGGTGCACTTCCTGATGCAGGTCGACATGGAGGCGGCGCAGACGCAGCGCCTCAACAACTATGTCGAGTCGGTACGTAATCTGTTGCGCGATGCGGGTATCCGCTACCGCTCGGTTCGCGTGTCGGGCGAAAATCTCGTCGTCGAGCTGCGCACTGCCGAACATCGCAGTGAGGCGCAGGAACTCATCGAAAGCGAAACCGAGGGCCTGGCCATCGAGTCGGTCGATGCCGGCCAGACCTTCAACCTGCGCGGAACGATCACCGAGACCTACCTGCAGGAGATTCAGCAGAACGCCCTTGAGCAGAACATGACGACTCTGCGCAATCGCGTCAATGAGCTCGGTGTGGCCGAGCCCGTGATTCAGCAGCAGGGCGCCAACCGCATCGTCGTTCAGCTACCGGGCGTTCAGGACACGGCACAGGCCAAGCGGGTGCTGGGTGCCACGGCGACCGTCGAGTACCGTGCTGTCGACGAGCAGAACGACCCCTACGAGGCCGAACGCACCGGCAGGGTGCCGCCGGGCTCGAAGCTTTATTACGATCGCAACGACCAGCCGATCCTGCTCTCGCGCGAAGTGATCGCTTCCGGCGAGAATCTGATCGGCGCCGCCGCTGGTTTCGACCAGCAGTCGGGCCAGCCCAACGTGGTGGTCACGCTCGACGGCGAGGGCGCGCGCCGCATGCTGGAGCACACCACCGAGAACGTCGGGAACCGCATGGCGGTGGTCTTCATCGAATACCGTCCGGAAACGCGAATGGTGGACGGCGAAGAAGTGCATTCCACCCGCCGCGTCGAGGAAGTGATTTCGGCCGCGGTGACCCGCGAGCCTTTCGGCAAGCGTTTCCAGACGACCGGCCTGGGATCGGCGACCGAGGCGGCCCAGCTGGCCATGCTGCTGCGCGCAGGCGCGCTGGCGGCTCCGATGCAGATCATCGAGGAGCGCACCGTCGGGCCGAGCCTCGGTCAGGACAACATCGACCAGGGCTTCCAGTCGGTCATCATTGGCTTCGCGCTGGTGCTGGTCGTCATGGCGCTTTACTACAAGGTCTTCGGGCTGATCGCCAACCTGGCCCTGACCGCCAATCTGGTACTCATCGTCGCCCTGCTGTCGTTGCTGGGCGCGACCCTGACGCTGCCGGGTATCGCCGGTATCGTGCTGACGGTTGGTATGGCGGTCGATGCCAACGTGCTGATCTTCGAGCGCATACGCGAGGAGTTGCGCAACGGCAACACCCCCCAGGCATCGATCCGGTCAGGCTATGAGAAAGCCTTCTCGACCATTGCCGACGCCAACGTGACAACCCTGATTGCGGCCATCGTGCTGTTCATGTTCGGCACCGGGCCGATCAAGGGTTTCGCCGTGACGCTCAGCCTGGGTATCGTCACCTCCATGTTCACGGCCATTCTGGGCACGCGCGGCGTGGTTACGCTGATTTACGGCGGCCGCAAGCGCGTCAAGTCACTGGCCATCTGAGGAGCGCTCAAAAATCATGGATATCATCAAGAGCGACACCAAGATCAACTTCCTGCGCTTCAGCAACATTGCGCTGGTGCTGTCCGCGCTGGTGCTGATCGCGGGGATCGTCTCGCTGTCGACCAAGGGGCTGAATTTCGGCCTGGACTTCACCGGCGGTACGCTCATCGAACTGCATTATCCTGAGCCCCCGGAGATGAACGACGTCCGGCAGACGCTCGAGCAGGAAGGCTTCGATGAGTTCGTCGTGCAGACTTTCGGAACCGCCAGCGACATCGTCGTGCGGATTCCGGCGGCCGACGATGGCGAGTCGAGCGCCGATATCAGCACCCGCGTGCTCGAAGCCCTTTCGGCTCAGGCGCCGGAGCTGGAGATGCGCCGCGTCGAATTCGTCGGCCCGCAGATCGGTCAGGAGCTGGCTGAGCAGGGCGGCCTGGCGCTGCTCTACGTGCTCATCGGCGTGCTCCTCTACATTTCCTTCCGTTTCCAGTGGCGGTTCGCCGTGGGGGCGGTCGGGGCGCTGGTCCACGACGTCCTGCTGGTCGTCGGCGTGCTTTCGGTCTTCCAGGTCAGCTTCGACCTGACGGTGGTTGCCGCGATCCTCGCCGTGATCGGCTATTCGCTCAACGACACCATCGTCGTCTACGACCGCCTGCGCGAGAATTTCCAGACCAAGCGAAAGGGATCGCCCGAGGAGCTGACCAACCTTGCCATCAACCAGATGCTCGGCCGCACCCTGATGACCTCGCTGACCACGCTGCTGGTGTTGATCGCGCTGTTCTACTTCGGCGGCGAGATCATTCACGCCTTCGCCTTCACGCTGATCGTGGGTGTCATCATCGGTACGTATTCCTCGGTCTACGTGGCCGGCAGCCTGGCGGTCAAGCTGGGTGTGTCCAAGATGGATCTCATGCCGGTACAGAAAGAAGGCGCCGACCAGCCGGATCAGGAGATCCTGCCCGAGCGTTTCCGCAACCGGGAGGCCTGACTTGCGCCTGGTCGCCGTGATGCTGTCCATGCTGCTGCCGGCCCTCGCGGCCGGCAGCGGTGAGGCTGGGCAGGGCGATCAATACATGGTCGAGATGGCCCTCTGGATCGACGGGAAGGAGCGGGGCACGCCCATCGTCGTCGTCGAGCCGGATACGCCGGCCAGCGTGGAGGTCAGTGACGATTCCGGCCGGGAGCGCTGGAAGATCGAGCTGCTCGTTCAGGCGCCTCCGGCCAGCGAAGGCGCGCCCGCGGGCGCGACCTGGCTGTACCTCACCGTCTACCAGGGCAACGACGGCGAATGGGAGGCCCTGGCCGATTCTCTGCTGGGCGTCCGAGAAGGCCGGACCGCTGCCATGGCGGTTGCCGACTCAAGCCAGGAGCCGGCAACGAAGGAGAACAGCCTGGTCTATCTCGAGGCCCAGGCATCCCGGCTCCGCCCCGGCGAGGCCCGAAACTGAACGGGCGCCACCACGCTGGCTAATCGGGGGTGTCCTGCCTTAATCTGGGGCTTTCCCCGACGGCAGCCCCACCGCCCCGATGAGCGAGGAATCCGCCAAGAAGCGCTACCGCCACGCCAAGGCCATTGCCAGCGACGCGCTGGAACGGGATCCGACCGACCGGCCGGCACTGATCGAGCGACGTTGCGGCGACGATGAAAGTCTCAGGCTCGAGGTCGAGTGGCTGATCGAAGCGGCCGAAGACGACACCGAAGACGATGTGCCCGAAAGCTTCCAGGCGGCGGCACGCAGCGCCCTGCAGGACGTTTCCCTGGAAGTCCCCTTGCCGCGCAACTACCGGCTCCTCAAGCGAATCAGCCAGGGCGGCATGGGGATCGTCTACCTGGCGGAGCGAGTCGACGGCAATCTCAGGCAACCCGTAGCCTTCAAGCTCCTCCATCTGAGCGAATCGGACAACGAGGCCGTAGCCCGGCGTTTTTCGACCGAGCGCGGGATACTGTCGCGCCTGAGCCACCCCTGGATCGCACATCTCGTCGACGGTGGACTGACCGCGGAGGGCCGCCCCTTCCTGGCCACGGAGTTCGTCGACGGCGTCCGCATCGATCGGTGGGCCGCTGGCGCGTCCAGGGACGAGGTCCTCGCGCTTTTCGTGAAAGTGTGTGATGCCGTCGAATACGCCCACCGCCACATGATCATTCATCGCGACCTCAAGCCGGCCAACATCCTGGTAACCCCATCGGGCGATCCCAAGCTGCTGGATTTCGGCGTCGCTCGCCTGCTGGACGTCGAGGAGGATGCCGGCGAGGCGGCCGGACAGGCGCTGACGATGGCCTATGCCAGCCCGGAACAGCTTCGCGGCGCGGGGCTCGGTGCCGCGACCGACGTCTATTCGCTGGGTGTGCTGCTCTACGAGTTGCTTTGCGGCGCGGCGCCGTTCGACGGAACAGCGGACCCCGCCGAACTGCGTGATCGGATTCTGCATGGAAGTTGTCCGGAGCCAACCGATCGAGACGGGACAAGACTGCCGCGAGATCTCGCGGCAATTGTCGGAAAGGCCATGGAGATCGACGAGCGCCAACGCTATGAGTCGGTAAGGGGCCTCGCCGAGGACATACTTCGTTTTCAAGCGCGGCGGCCGGTCCGCGCGAGAAGAGGCGGCCTCCTGTACCGGGCCGGTCGTTTTTCCCTGCGGCACCGGGCCGGCCTCGCCGTTGCCGCGGTCGCTGTGGTCTCGCTGCTCGCCTTCCTGGTCGATCGGGAGGTGCAGCTGGAGCGAATCGCCTGGGAGCGGGATCGCGCCGAGGCCGTTACCGAGTTCATGTCCGAGTTGCTGGCCGGGGCCGACTCCCTGCCCACTCGCGGCAACGACGTGACCGTTCGCGAAATGCTCGACCTCGGCAAGCGGCAGCTCGCCCAGTCGGAGCAGGCCAACCCCGCGGCCCTCGGTCAGATGTACGTCGTCCTGGGAGAGGCCTACAACGCCCTGGGCCTGGGTGAACAGGCCGTACCGCTGCTGGAGACCGCGAGACGGTCGCTACAGGGCTCGCTTGAGCCCGAAGAGCAGGCGATGATCCAGTCGCAACTCGGCGCCGCCTATGATTCTGCCGGCCGGGCAGCCGAGGCGATCGCGGCCGACGAACGCGCCATCCAATTGCTGACGCGATCGTCGGGTGATCACGCCAGCGAGCTCACCCGGCTGAGAATTCGCCGCCTGCGCAACCAGGCCAACGTGCTCGACGAGCCACCGCAGGTCGTGATTGCCCAACTGGAGGCCATCGTCGATGAATTGCGGGCGGCGAGCGCCGCGGATCCGGAAGTGCTGTTCGAGGCGCGGGCGGCGCTGGTCGGCGCGCGCGTGGCCGCCGGCCAGGAGGAGGCAGCGCTCGCCGATGCCGAACGCGCGCGTGCGCTTGCCGAATCGGTCTACGGGGAAGGGGACCCGCGGCGATTGCGCGGCCGGTATGTGTATGCGACTGCATTGATGCTGAGCGACCCCGGGGGCGCCGTCGACATGTTCCAGGCCCTGATCGCCGACCATGAAAGGCTGGTCGGACCCAGCCAGAGACTGGCGAACACCATCGGCAATCTGGGTGTGGCGCTTTCCCGGTTGGGCAGGAACCGGGAGAGCATGGCGGCCTTCGCTCGCGCGGCGCAGATGATCCAGGCATCGGTGGGACGGGATCATTATCTCTACCGCCTGTCGATGACCAACCTCGCGGCCCTGCATCTGCGCGTGGGCGAGCCGAAGGAAGCCGAGCGGATCGTGCGGGAAATCCTGCCCGACCTGGAAGGCCGGCACCGTCAGTTCGGTGGTGTCGAGACGTTCTATCTCGCTTCCGCGCTGGAAGTTCTGGGCGGTGCCCAGGTCATGCAGGGACGGCTGGCCGAGGCGGCCGGGAGTTATCGCGGGGCGTTGCAGTCCCTGGCCGCCGCGACAAAGGACGAAACGGCGGGTCTTCGCGAGCGAATCGACGAAAAGCTGGCAGAAATAGAGGACGAACTCGACTCGAGCTGACGCGGCGGCTCACTCGCTGGCTTCGGAGAGGCGTCGCTTGAGCCATGCCCGCGCCATTCGCCACTCCCGTGCCACCGTCGAGCGCGAGACATCGAGCGTCTCGGCGGTTTCCTCCATGCTTAGGCCCGCGAAGTAGCGCAACTCGACGATGCGGGCCTGGCGCTCGTCGATTTCGGAGAGCTGTTCGAGAACCTCGTCGATGGCGATCAGTTCCGAGCCGAACGATTCGCCGGGCTCCGAGTCGTCGATGTCCACGCGCAGGTGGTTCTGGGGCCGTTTGTCGGCCTGTCGCTTGCGCGCATAGTCGACCAGCACGCGACGCATGACCGTCGCCGCCACCAGCACGAATTCGCGGCGATCCTCCCAGCTCTCGTAGGCCTGGCCGGCCAGCCGAAGATAGGCTTCGTTGATCAGGGCGGTGGGCTGAAGCGTATGGTCGCCGCGCTGGGCGGACAGCTGGCGGGCAGCGAGGGCGCGCAACTCGTCGTAGACCAGCGGAAGCATGCTGGCGAGGGAGGGATCGCCCCGCTTGGTTGCACGCTTG
>JAZBPT010000181.1:0-12381 GCA_036351755.1 Wenzhouxiangella sp.
GGGGCTGCCGTGGTAGGCGACCTGCGCCTGGAAGAGCTCCGCCGTGGCCAGGGCGTCGGTCAGGGCGTGGTGCGGCGAGTACTCCGGCAGGCCGTAGCGGCGCCTGGCGTCGGCCAGGCGCAGCGACACCCGCCGGCGACCGAACCAGGTCAGCGGGTTGAGTGTGCGTTGCTGGCTGACCCGCTTTTCAACCTGGAGGGTGTCGATCAGCGGGAACAGGACGCCCTCGCCGAAGCGCCTCATAAAGGCCTGGTAGAGAAACCGCCGCTCGATGGCATGGTAGTGGACGACGGCCACGCGGCCCGAGAGCGCCTCGAGGAACTCATCGACGATGTCTTCCAGGTCCGGCGCGTCGTCGACTTCCTCGTGCGTGATCCGGTGGATGGTGATGGAGTGCTCGTCGATCTCCCGGCGCGGCCGGATCACGCGGTAATAGCCCTGCGCCGGCTGAATGCGCTCGAGTGAGAACGGCACCATGCCGATGCTGACGATGCCGTGCCGCTTCGGGTCGAGTCCCGTCGTTTCCAGGTCGAGCGCCACCAGCGGCGCCTCGGAAAGGGGCGTGTCGGCCGCCGGGATCCCGCGGGCGTAGAAATCCCGGAGCGGCGCCTGCCGGCTCTCGGCGGCCAGCTCCTCGAAGCGCTCCCGCCAGTCGCGCGTCGGGCCCGATTCCTTTCGATCCGGTGAAAACATCTACTGGCGGCCGCGAACCGGACGGTAGCGGAAACGGATGAACTTCTGGGCGTTGGCCAGCACCTTGAAGGCGTCCTTGAGGCTGCGCCGCTCGAACGCCGAAAGGGTTTCGGGATCGATGTTGTTGTTCGCCTCGCCGCCGCGCTCGGCGTCCCAGGCCTGGTGACGAGCGCGCACCATGGCGATGAACTCCAGTGCGTCGCGCAGGTCGGCGGCCATGCTGGCGGTCAGAAAACCGGCGGCCACGGTGTCTTCGAGCCGGCGGAACGAATTCTGCGACTGCGAACCGGCCGCCAGCGCGTGCACCCGGATGACGTCGACCAGCGGCGCGGTGCCGCGACGCTTGAGGTTGATCGAGTTCTCGTGGCGCCCGCCATGCTCGAGCACGAAGTCGCGAAAGAACCCCAACGGGGGAGTGCGGTTGTTGGCGTTGATCGCCAGGCAGCCCAGGAAGATCGGCTGGACACTCGCCTCCTTCGCGATCAGGCTCTTGAGCTCGTCAGCCATGCTGGTGACGCCGGCCACGCCGTCGAGATCGAAGAAGATCGAGCTGTGCAGCAGTCGCTCGGCGCTGGGTTCGCGGATCCATTCGGTGAACTGTCGCTTCCAGGCGGCAAGCGGCTGGCGCCATTTCTTGTTGGTCGCCATGATGTCGCCGCTGCAGTAGACATAGCCGGCCCGGTGCAGTCCGTCGCTGACGAACTGCGCCAGCTCGCGGAAGTACTCGTCGTGCGCTTTCGGATCGAAGGCGTCGTCCAGGATCATGGCGTTGTCCTGGTCGGTGTAGAGGAACTGTTCGTCGCGGGCCATCGAGCCCAGCGCGAGGAAGCAGTAGGGCACCGGCGGCGGCCCGAGCTTTTCTTCACCGAGCTCAAGAAGCCGCTGCTTGAACGATCGGCCGATGGTGGCCATCGCCGAGCCGATCATGTGCGAGTTGGCGTCCTCGTTGACCATGCGAATGAAGCTGGCCGCAACCGATGGCTTGAGCGTCTCGAGCTCTTCGTGGTTGCTGCAGTGGAAAATGTTGCGCACCACGAACAGGCTGTTCTGGGTTTCGTGGTGGACGATGTCGGCCAGGTCGAGCACGCCGACCGGCTCCTGATGCCGAAGGACCGGCAGGTGATGAATATTTTCGCGCAGCATCATCAACAGCGCCTCGAACAGAAACTGATCGGCCTGCACGCAGGCGACGGGAACGGTCATGGCTTCGGCCACCGACTCGGTGCTCTCCAGGCCTTCGGCGACCACGCGGCGGCGCAGGTCGCTGTCGGTGACGATACCGGCCAGCTTCGCCGGGCTGTCGGTCTCGGCCTCGTCGAGCACCAGTACCGAGGTCACGCGCTGCTCGGTCATCAATCGGGCCGCCGCTCGGATCGACGTGGCGGTCGTCACCGTGACCGGCTTCTGCGTGACCAGCTTGCCCGCCTTCTGGGTCAGCAGGGGGTTGTCGCCGGCACTCTGCCTGGCCGCCTGCCGGAGCCGGGTCCGGTCCTCGACCTCGACGTAGTCGGCAAAGGCGACATTGGTTTCGAACAGCCGGTGGAAAAGCGCCGCCGGCACGTAATAAATCAGCGTGTCCTCGAGAGCGCGGGCCGGGAAGCGCGCATTGCGGCGGCTCAGCAACGCCAGCTGGCCGAAGATATCGCCCTCGCCGAGACGGTTGTAGAGTTCGCCGCCTCGGCGGAAAAGCTCGACCGATCCGCTGCGGATGTAGAACAGGTCGTCGACGGGCGCGTCGAACTCGACGATCGTCCGGCCCGCCCGGAAATAGGCCACCTGGACCGACCGGGCCACTTCGTCGAGCTCTTCGTCGGTGAGGAAACTGAAGGGCTCTCGGTCACGCAGATGCTCGCGGATTTCTATCTGCTCGATCTCCATGCCGGCTTCTCCCTTCGAGTTTGCCTGCATGGTAACGCGTCGCGTTGCCATGCCCGTTCAGCCCCACCATAATGCCTGCATGAATGCAGTCGCTCACGAACTATGGTTACTGGCTGGCCGGCGCGCCCTGGTCACCGGAGCCAGTCGCGGCATCGGCCTGGCCGTGGCGCAGGCGCTGGGCGAACGCGGCGCCAGCGTCTGGCTGGCCGCCCGTGGCCGTGAGCGCCTCGACGAAGCGGTCGCCGGACTGCGCAACCAGGGCGTCGACGCGCACGGCGTCTGCGCCGACGTTGCCCGCCCCGACGACCGAGAACGCCTGCTCGATGCCATCGACGGCACGCTCGACATCCTCGTCAACAATGCCGGCTACAACATTCGCAAGCCGGCGCTGGCCTACGAGGAGAGCGAGCTGCGCGGCATTCTCGACACCAACCTGGTGGCGAGTTTCGAGCTGGCGCGCGCCGCCCACCCGCAACTCAAGGCGGCCGGCTCAGCCAGCCTCGTCAACGTCTCCTCGGTGGCCGGACTGACGCACCTGCGAACCGGCGCACCCTACGCGATGAGCAAGGCGGCCATGAACCAGATGACGCGCAACCTCGCCGCGGAATGGGCCGCCGACGGCATTCGCGTCAACGCGGTCGCGCCCTGGTATATCGAGACCCCGCTTGCCCGACAGGTGCTCGACGACCCCGACTTCCTGGCCGAAGTGCTCGCACGCACGCCGCTCAGGCGAATCGGCCGCCCCGAGGAGGTCGCCGCCACCGTGGCCTTCCTGTGCCTGCCAGCGGCCGGCTACATCACCGGCCAGACCCTGCCCGTCGACGGCGGCTTCAGCATCTTCGGCTTCTGAGCCCCCGCATCGGGCGTCGTGCACAAGCGAACGCGCCCGGTTCGCTACAATGTTGGTTCTGTTCGCGGAATGAATTTGCATGGCCTTACTGGCGTTCTATCTCTTCCTCGCCGTCGGCGTTTCCTTCCTGTGTTCGATTCTCGAGGCGGCGCTTCTGAGCATCACGCCGGCCCACATCGCCGTGCTCAACGAACGCGGCAGCCGCACCGGCAAGCGCTTGAGGCGCCTCAAGCGCGACATCGACCAGCCGCTGTCGGCGATCCTCAGCCTAAACACCGTCGCCCACACTTTCGGCGCGGCCGGCGTCGGCGCCCAGGCGCAGATCGTCTTCGGCCAGGCCTGGCTCGCCCTGACATCGGCCATCGTTACCCTGCTGATCCTGGTCTTCTCCGAGATCATCCCCAAGACGCTCGGAGCGACGCACGCCAAGGCCCTGGCCGGTTTCACCGCCAGCGCCTGCATCGTGCTCATCTACCTGACCTGGCCGCTGGTGCAGCTATCGAAACAGATCACCCGCTGGCTGGCCCACGACAAGACGGCGCCGACCGTCAGCCGCGAGGAGTTCCGCGTGCTCGCCCAGGCCGGTACGCGCGAGGGTGTGTTCGAAGAAGAAGAATCCAATATCTTCCTCAACCTGATCCGCTTCAGCGCCATCCGCGTCGAGGACATCATGACCCCGCGCGTGGCCGTGGTGATGATGCGCTGTGATCAGACCGTCGGCGAGACCATGGATTCCAGGCGCGGCATGAGCTTCTCGCGCTTTCCGGTCTACGGCGAATCCGACGAGGACATCCGCGGCTACGTCCTCAAGACCGACATCATGCTGGCCCAGGCGCAGGGACGCGGCGAGACCGAACTGGACGAGCTCAAGCGCGAAGTCCTGTTCGTGCCCGAGTTCGTGTCCCTTCAGAACCTGTTCAGTCAACTGCTCGCGCGCCAGGAGCATTTTGCCGTCGTCGTCGACGAGTACGGCGGGCTGGCCGGCGTGGTCACCATGGAAGATGTGCTCGAAACCCTGCTGGGCATGGAAATCGTCGACGAAAGCGACACGGTCGAGGACCTGCGCCACGCCGCCCGCGAGAAGTGGAAGGCCCGGGCCCGCAAGCTGGGCATGGAGTGGCCCGATGCCGACACCGAAGCGCAAGTGGAATCCAACCGAAACCGAACCGAGGAAGAGCGCCATGATTGAATTCCGCCACCGACTGATCACCGTGCTGACACTCGCCCTGCTGGTCGGCGCCTGCGCGACCACGCCCGAGCCCAGCCGCTGGCCCGACATCGCCGGGTCGATGACGCCCGACCCCAACCGCATGGTTTCCGGCCAACCCACGCCGGCGGAACTGGTCGCCGCCGAGCGCGCCGGTGTAAGACACGTCGTCAATGCGCGGGACATCGGTGAGTTCGATGCCTGGGACGAAGGCGAACTCGTCGATTCGCTGGCCATGACCTATCACCGCGTCCCGATCGGTAGCACGGACGACCTCGACCGCAGTGCCGTCGAGGCCTTCGACCGCATCCTGGCCGAGATCGGTGACGACCCCGCGTTGCTGCACTGCAAATCAGGCAATCGAATCGGTGCGCTTTACGCCTTGCGAGCGGCATGGATCGAGGGCGAAGGCCCGGAGCGCGCCATCGAGATCGGCAAGGCGCACGGGCTGACCAGCCTAGAGTCGGCCGTGCGCGAGAAGCTCGACATTCCCTGACAACGAGCGGCGAACGCCCGGTTCAGTCCATCCCGGGCCGTCCCTGCCAGTAACCACTGATCGTGTCCCGGGCGGTCGCAACCGTCCGGCCCGCCAGGGCGCTGCGGAAGCGCGCGATCACCGCCGGCATGTCTCCGGCCCCGGGCGACACGCGCAACACGTCAACCCCGGCGCAATCCAGTTCGGCCACGAGCGGGCTCAGGTCTTGCACGGCGCCGGACTGCACCTGGATGCCGTTCATGTTCAGGAAGGGTTGGTCTTCACGCGTTCGAACCAGCTGACCTTCGGGATAGTGGATGCATTCGAACCCGCACTGATCCTTGCCGCGACCGACCGCGCGGGCCGTGAAGCAGCGGGCGGAATACGAAAGCGGAATCCGCCCCCAGGCCAGCAGCTCGATTTCGGGCGATGCCTCGTCTTCCGCACGCAGGGAGACGAGGTGCTCGCGCCCGAGCTCGACCGGCGCGACCATGCGGATCAGGCCCGCGTCGCGCAGCAGGGCAAGGGCCCGGTTGTTGTAGATATTCACGCCGGGCCCGGACACGAATGGCAGGCCGCGCTCGCGGCACAGCTCGACGGCCGAGAGATCGCCTGCCTCGATCGGAAACTCGCCGTTGTCGACCATGCGCTTGCAGGCCGATAACTCCGAGGCCGCCTCGATCAGGGTCAGGGTCGACAACACCACCTCGTGGCCGGCGGCCTTGAGCTCACGGCCCAGTGCCAACCAGTCGGGCAGCCTGAGCTCACGTCGCTTGGAACAAACGGTCTCGCCGAGATAGACGATATCGACCGGCTGCCCCGCCATCGTTTCGTAGAAGGCCAGCGTCTTCGCGCGCGGCCAGAAGTACTGCAACGGTCCCAGCGACAGTTTCATTGCCATGCCCTCTGGTAGGGACCGAGGGTGACCTGGCTGCCTTCCGACAGGCGGGTCAGCTCCCGCCGCCATTCGTCCTCGGTCGTGAAGTTGTCCGGACTCGCCTCGAGCCGATCGATGGCCGCGCGCCAGATCCGCGTGACCGTGCCCACGTAGGCCGCGCTGCGCTGCCGGCCCTCGATCTTGACCGCCGAGACGCCGGCAGCCGCGAGCCTTGGCAGCAACTCGAGCGTGTTGAGGCTGGTCGGCTCCTCGAGCGCGTGAAATGTCCGATCGTCCACCTGGTATCGCCCCTTGCAGACCACCGGATAGCCGGCCGGCTCACCGTCGGCAAAGCGATCGATCAGCACGCCGTTGAGCCGGGCCGTCTTGCCTTCGGCCGTGTCTTCCCAGGCGACGAACTCCGCGGGCGAGCACACCCCGGCCAGGTTGGGCGAGCGGCCGGTGACGTAGCTCGACAGCTGGCAGCGGCCCTCGACCATGATGCACAGGCTGCCGAAGGCGAAGACCTCGAGCTCCACGGGCGAGCGTTCGGCCAGGTGCTCGACCTGCTGGATGGCCAGGACCCTCGGCAGCACGGCCCGCGAAATGCCAAAACACTCACGATAGAAACCGAGCGCCGCGGCCGTCGTCGCCGACCCTTGCACCGACAGGTGCCGCCGGATGTTCGGGTGCTTGCGCAAGGCGTAGTCCATGACCGCCATTTCGGCGATGATCAGCGCATCCACGCCCAGGTCGGCGGCGCGGTCCACCGCCGAGTACCACTGCGACAGTTTGTCCGAGGTCGGGTAGGTATTGAGCGCCACGTAGACCTGGCAGCCCCTGGCGCGCGCATGCGCCAGGGCCCGCTCGATGTCGCGGTCGGAGAAGTTCAGCCCCGGGAAAGCGCGCGCGTTGGTTTCGTCGCGGAAACCCAGGTAGACGGCATCGGCACCGTTGTTGACGGCCTCGGTCAGGGCCGGCAGGGAGCCGGCCGGGCAAACGAGCTTGATGGACATGGGCGAGCGCTTTCGGTCCGGTTCGAAAGCGCATCAGCATGGCCGGCGAAGGCCGCGATGTCGTTGACGGCCGTCAAGGCCGGCCGCCGCTCACTCCTGCGACGGCCCGCCGTCTGCGAGAATCGCGTCGATCGCCGAGAGCACGCGAGGCGTCTCGACTAGCGCATTGGGCCAGTGCGGCGAAAAGCGGATCCACCCATCGGGACTGGCGCAGGCCACGCCGCGCGCGGCCAGCGCCTGCACCCAGGCCGGTGACTGCGAAGGGTCTCGGGGGCGCACGCTGAGAATGCCGGAACGGCCGGACGAACTATCCATGCGCGCGCTTTCGAAACCGCGCTCGACGAGACCGGGCTCGAGCGCATCGTGCCAGGCCTGGACGTGTTCCAGAATCGCCGCCACGCCGATCTGCTCGATCAGGCCCAGGCTCGCATCCAGGCCCGCCGCGCCGATCGTGTTGGGCGTGCCCGCTTCGGCCATCAGCGCCCCGGGCCGGAAGGGGCGGTCGTAACGCAGCTCGCCCGGCGCGCGGGTGAGAAAGGCAAAGGCGTCCTCGTGGCTCAGCCAGCCAGCCATGTTCGGCTCAAGCGCATCCGCACGCCCCGGCGCCACGTAGAGAAAACCGACGCCCTCCGGCGCCATCAGCCACTTGTGGGAGCCGCAGGCCAGGTAGTCGATGCCCATGGCGGCCACGTCCAGGGGCACGATGCCGACGGCCTGGATCGCGTCGACGAACAGTTCGGCGCCGTGGGCCCGGCACAGCTCGCCCATCTCGGCTAAGGGCATGCGCTGGCCGGTCGTGAACTGCACCGCGCTGACCGCAACCAACCGGATGCCGCGCACCAGCTCGGCCTCCAGGCGCGCCAGCGACGTTTCACGGTCGGTGCGGAAATCGTCGGCCGTCATCCAGACCAGCTCCAGGTCGTGGCGGCGCGCGGCCTGCTGCCAGGGCGTGACATTGGTCGGAAACTCGCCGTCGAAAAGCAACACCCGGTCGCCGCGCCGCCAGGGCAGGCCCAGGGCGATGTCGATGATGCCGGCCGAGGTGTTGGCCACCAGCCCCACGCTGCCCTTCGGGGCTGCGGTCAGGCGGGCGAGCCGTTCGCGCAACCTTTCGCGCCGCTCCACCTCCTCGACATACCAGGCCATGCCCTGGCTCGCATAACCGTCCAGCGTGGCGGCCACCGCCTCGCGAACCGACCGCGAAGGCGGCGACAGCGATGCATGGTTGGCGTAGACATCCGTCTCGAGGGACTCGAAGAGTGCCCGACTGCCCAGTTCTGCCCGATCCGTCATGGTTGCGTCCGCGTTTTTCCCGTCCACGAGGATCGCACAAACAGGTCGGATATTGACCCTGACCAATGCGCCCATCCAGGCAGGGCGCTAGACTGAATCGAAGACAGCTGTCAGGGGGGCCCCGCCAGTGGCTCCAATCAAGTTCTTCGATGCGCCACACGGTGCAGCGGACCGCGCAGACGACGTCAGCCTCATGGTCACGCGCGCCACGACCTGCGCGGCGGCGGCTGTGGCGATGCTGGTCGTGCCCCTTTACCAGTTCATCGAGATCTTCGAGCAGCAGACGCCGAGCGACCTGCTCTGGCTGCACGCTGCCTGGCGCGCGCCGATCTTCGTGGTGGCGCTGGCCAGCCTTTGCGTATGCATGCTCCGTCCGGAGTCGCGCGCGCCGAAGCTGCTGCTTCGCCTGATCGCGGTCAGCGTGATGATCATGATGTTCGGGCTGTTCACCACCAACATGCTCCACGACCAGGGCAACCCGGAACCCATGGCACGGGGCATCATCATGGCCACTTTCGCGGTCTCGCTGCTCTCGCTCCGGGGCGGCTGGGAGGTATTGCTTCATTTCGCGGTGCCGTTGTGCGGAAGCCTGGCCTGGCTTGCCTTCCGTGGCGCCGACATGCTCGAAACCTCCTCGCAGTTGGTCGATCCCGTGATGATGCTCGTCATTGCCATGATCGCATCGGAGCTGTTCTACCGGATCAGGGGCCAGCAGTTCGCCCTGCAGCGTCAGCTCAGGGAGCTGGCCAGTACCGACGCGCTGACCGGCCTGCACAACCGGCGCGACCTGGAGCGTCGCATTGCTGCGGAAATGTCGCGAAGCCGGCGCCACGCCCAACCGCTTTCGGTCGTCATCGGCGACCTCGATCACTTCAAGGGCGTCAACGACGAATACGGGCATGCCGTGGGCGACGACGTGCTGCGAGCCGTCGGCGTGCGCATGCGCCGCAGCCTTCGCAGCGAGGACCTCGCCGTGCGCTGGGGCGGCGAGGAGTTCCTGCTGCTTCTTCCCGATACCGACCGCGGCGGTGCCGTGGAGGTGGCGGAGAAGATCCGGCGCACCATCGCCGAAGACCCCATCGGCTGCAACGGCCGGGCGGTGCCCGTGACCATCAGCTTCGGTGTGGCCGAACTGACCGACGACGACCAGGTCGCCGACTTCATCCGGCGGGCCGACGATGCGATGTACCGGGCCAAGTCCCAGGGCCGCGACCGCGTCTGCGCCTGACGCCCTCTCCGGCCGGCGGCTGAATCAACCCCGAATCAGGCCGCGCATTGCCCGGCCATGATGCGGCGATAGAGCGCCTCGACCCGTCGTTCCACCTCGGCGGAGGGAACGATGGGTTGGGGCCATTCGCGGCCGGTTTCGCCGGGCAGCTTGCGCGTCGCGTCCAGGCCCAGCTTGGACCCCAGGCCGGGTTCGGACGAGGCGAAATCCAGTGCGTCGACCGGCGTGCGTTCGACCACCAGGCTGTCGCGCGCCGGATCGACGTGATTGGCCAGGGCCCACAGCACCTCGTTGCCGTCGCGCACGTCGATGTCCGCGTCGACCACGACGACGAACTTGGTGTAGGTGAACTGCCGAAGGTAGGACCACACGCCCATCATCACCCGGCGGGCATGCCCCGGATAGCGCTTGTCGATCGACACCAGGGCAATGCGGTAGGAACAGGCCGCCGGCGGCAGGTAGAAGTCGCGGATTTCCGGGAAGATGCCGCGCAGGATCGGCACGAACAGGTCATTGAGCGCCGAGGCCAGGACCGAGGGCTCGTCGTGGGGCGATTTGCCCATGAAGCTGCCCTGGTAGATCGCGTCTTCGCGCATCGACACACGCTCGACGGTCAGCACCGGGTAGACCCCGGCCGCGTTGTAGTGACCGGTGTGATCGCCGAAGGGCCCTTCCACGGCCGTGTCGTCCGGATGGATACGCCCCTCGAGCACAACCTCGGCGCCGGCCGGCACCTCCAGCCCGGTCAGGGATGCCGCCGCGACCCGGCTGCGCGCGCCGCGCAGCAGGCCCGCGAACTGGAACTCCGAGAGCGTGTCCGGTACAGGTGCGACCGCGGCCAGGGTGGTCGCCGGATCGGCGCCGATGACCACCGCCACGGGAAAGGGCTCGCCCGGACGGCTGCGCTGCCACTCGGCGAAGTCCTGCGCACCGCCGCGATGCGCCAGCCAGCGCATGATCAGCCGGTTCGGTCCGATCAATTGCTGCCGGTAGATGCCGATGTTCTGCCGCCCCAGCCGGGCATTGTTCGTCACCACCAGGCCGAGCGTGATCAGCCGCCCGGCATCGCCGGGCCAGCAGCGCTGGACGGGCAGTCGCCCCAGGTCGATCTCGTCGCCTTCGAGCACCCGCTCCTGAAAAGCCGCCCGCTCGACCCGCTGGGGAGAAACGAGCGCCAGCTGACCCAGCTCGGGCCAGTCCGAAAGCACCGACCGGATCGACCGCGGCAGCCGCGGTTGCTGCAATCGCGCGAGCAGCTCACCGAGCTCCGCCAACCCGCGAACCGGGCGATCCCCCAGCACCGCCTCGATGCGCCGCCGATGCCCGAACAGGTTGAGCAACAGAGGATGATTGCTGCCGCCCACGTTTTCGAGGAGGAGGGCCGGACCACCTTCGGACTGGGCATGGCGCGCCAGGGCGGTGGCCTCCAGAACCGCATCGACGGGTTCTGCCACGCGGGCCAGCTCGCCGGCTTGTTCCAGCTGCTCCAGGAATCCCCTCAAGTCATGGTAGGGCAAGTCCGTTCACCCGCCGGTTGAAGACGGGGCGGAGTCTAGCTGGACGCCGCTTCCAAGGCCTTGCCCAACATCAAGTTCCGCGATGACGCGCGCTCAGCGGCTCGGGCAGTAGGGCGCCGGATCGAGCGCGGATGGGCGCTCCTCGATCAGGTCAGCGATCAGTTCCGCCGAGCCACAGGCCATCGTCCAGCCCATCGGGCCGTGCCCGGCATTCAGGTACAGGTCCCCGATCCGTGTTTCACCCAGCAGCGCTCGTCCGTCGGGCGTAACCGGCCGCAGGCCCGCCCATAGGCGGCCGGCAGCCGGGGTCAGCCGATCCGACAGGGCGGGCAGGAGCTGCTGCGCGCTGTCGAGCAGGACGTCCATTCGCTTCGGGGGAATGGCGCGGCGATGCCCGGCGAAATCCGCCAGGCCGGCGACCCTGAGGCCGCGCTCGCCCAAGCGCAGGGTCACGAAGCGGCGCGCGGTATCGAGCAGCGGGAGTTTCGGCAACGCCCCGGCGTCGTCGAGCTCGAAGCTGGCCGAGTACCCGCGGACGGGTCGGATCGGGACGCGCAGGCCGAGCGGCGCCAGCAGGCGCGGCGTGTCGGGCCCGGCGGCGATCACGCAGGCATCCGCCTCGATCGATCCCGCAGCGACGGCCACCGCCTTGAATCGGCCCTGGTCGCAGACGATGCGGCTTACCGCTTCGCCCAGCCTCATCTGCGCCCCCTGGCGTTCGGCCTCGGCGGCCGCGCAGCGCGCGAACCGCGCCGCATCGCCGGATTCGTGACGGGCATAGAACAGCGCACCGGCGAGCCGCTCGGCCACGGGCGTCAGCGCGGGTTCGCGGGCCACGGCTTCGTCGGCGGCAAGCGGTTCGACCTCGCCGAGCCCCTCGATCAGCCGGCGGCGCGTGGCGAGCGCCCGGTCCAGCGCTGGCCGCGAAAAGTACAGCTGCATGGACCCGGTCGTCGTCTGCGCGTACTCGAACCCGTAGCGGGATCGCCAGGCGTGCAGGCGCTCGAGTGAGTACAGGCCCAGCCGGATGTTGGCGCGGGCGTTGGCGGTAAAGCGCGACGACCTGGACTGGGCCAGGAAGCGCAGGCCCCAGCCGCCCAGCGAGGGCCAGCTGCCCAGGGGCAGCCGCCAGGGCGCATCGCTGCGGCCCAGGTGCGAAAGCAGGGTGCCCGGCAGGCCCGGTCCGTTCCAGGGTTCGGAATGCAGCGGCGTGACGCCGCCGCCGTTGGCATGGCTGGTGTCGTCAGCGAGGCGGTCGCGCTTGTCGATGAGCGTGACTTCAAAATCGCGCTCGGCCAGGGCCAGCGCCGTGGTCGCCCCCACGACACCGCCGCCGATCACGAGCAC
>JAZBPT010000182.1:0-2277 GCA_036351755.1 Wenzhouxiangella sp.
CCGGAATAAAGAAGGCCCCGGGCGAGGGAGGACCCGGGGCCTGTAGTCGGATCCGGTTTGGGGACTGTAACCGAATCCTTGGCCCGCCTAGGGAGGGAAGCGGACCAAACCATGCGCATGGTGATTAAATAGACCAGCACTCATGCGCGAAAGTTCCGAAATTTCCGCCGATTTTCAGAAATTTTTTTCGCTTTGAAAATCAGCCAGTTAGTGGGCCGTTTCCCAGTCCGGCCCGCTGTTCGCTTCGACCAGGAGCTCGACCTTGAGTTCCGCCGCGTGCTGCATGCGCTCGACCACACCCTCGCGCACCGACTCCAGGGCGCCTTCGTCGACCTCCAGGATCAGTTCGTCGTGGACCTGCATGACCAGTTTTGCCGGCACGTCCCCGGCCTGGATCCAGGCGTCCACGTCGATCATGGCGCGCTTGATGATGTCGGCCGCCGTGCCCTGCATTGGCGCGTTGATGGCCGCGCGCTCGGCGGCCTGGCGGCGCTGGTTGTTGCGCGAGCGGATTTCGTCCGCCCACAGGCGCCGTCCGAACAGGGTTTCCACGTAGCCCTGCTTGCGGGCCCGTTCGCGCGTTTCCTGCATGAAATCACGGACCCCCGTGTAGCGGTCGAAATAGCGGTCGATGTATTCCTGCGCCTCGCCTCTGGGCAGCTCGAGCTGCCGCGACAGCCCCCAGGCGCTCATGCCGTACATCAGGCCGAAGTTGATGGCCTTGGCAGCCCGGCGCTGGTTGTCGTCGACGGCGTCGATCTCCAGCCCGAACACCTCCGCCGCCGTGGCCTGGTGGATGTCCTCGCCCTCGGCGAAGGCCTTCAGCAGGCGCTCGTCGCCGGAGAGGTGGGCCATGATGCGAAGCTCGATCTGAGAGTAGTCGGCGGCGAGAAGCACGGTGCCCGGCGGGGCCACGAAGGCCTTGCGGATCCGGCGCCCCTCGGGCGTCCTGATCGGAATATTCTGAAGGTTGGGGTCGGTCGAGGAAAGCCGTCCCGTAGCCGCCACGGCCTGGTGGTAGTGGGTGTGCACGCGCCCGGTGCGGGGGTGGATGCGTTCGGGCAGTCGGTCGGTGTAGGTGTTCTTGAGCTTGGCCAGCCCGCGGTGCTCCAGGATCAGCTTGGGCAGTTCGTGCCCCTCCACGGCCAGTTCCTGCAACACGTCCTCGGCCGTCGACGGCTGGCCCTTGGGCGTCTTGCGCTTGACCGGCAAGCCGAGCTGCTCGAACAGGATTTCCTGCAGCTGCTTGGGCGAGCCGAGGTTGAATTCCTGGCCCGCGGCCCCGTAGGCGGCCTCGACCAGTTCGTCGAGCCGCTTCTCGAGCTCCCGGCTCTGCGCCGCGAGCACCTCGGTATCGAGAGCCACGCCGATGCGTTCCATGCGGGCAAGCACCGGAATGAGCGGAATCTCCAGCTCACGGTACACCCGGCGAGGCCCATCGAGCTTCTCGAGCTTCGGCCACAGGTGCGCGTGCAGGGCCAGGGTCACTTCCGCGTCCTCGCCGGCGTACTCGGCGGCGGTTGCCACCGGCACCTGGTCGAAGGTCACCTGTTTCTTGCCCTTGCCGGCCACCGTCTCGTAGGACGTGGTCTGGCGCCCCAGGTAGCGGGTGGCGAGGGAATCCATGTCGTGGCGCGTGCCCGAGGAGTGATAGGTGTAGGACTCGAGCATGGTGTCGTGCTCGATTCCGCCCAGGGCGATGCCCGCGCGTTCGAGCACGTTTAGGTCGTACTTGAGGTGCTGGCCGACCTTGGGACGGTCGTCGTCCTCGATGATGCCGCGCAGCGCCTCGATGGCCTCCCCGGCGCTGAACTCGTTGTCCTGGTCGGCGTGCGCCAGCGGCACGTACCAGGCCTTGCCGGCCTCGACCGCGAAGGAGAACCCGACCAGGTCGGCGTCGAGCGGCTCCAGGCTCGTCGTCTCGGTGTCGAATGCGATGAGATCGGCCGCTTGCAGGGCCTCGACCAGGGTCTCGAGCTGCCGCTTGGTAGTCACGGTCTCGACGTCCAGTTCACCGCCCGACGCGGGGCCGTCTTCCTCGTCGCCGGTGTACTGCTTCAGCCAGGTCGAGAAGCCGAAACGCTTGAGCAGCGCGATCATGCGCTCCCGGTCCGGCTCGCTGCGCTTGAGCGCATCCAGGCCGCCTTCGAGCGCCACCGCATCGTCCAGTTCGACGAGCTCGCGCGAGAGCCTGAGCTGCTTGAGCCCGCCGCGGAGGTTTTCGCCGATCTTGCCGCCGATCTCTTCGGCGTGCTCGATCACGCCGTCGAGATTCCC
>JAZBPT010000183.1:0-10509 GCA_036351755.1 Wenzhouxiangella sp.
GCGGCTGGGGAAATCCGTGTAGCCGATGATGGTCACGTCGTTGTCGGTGACGATGCGCTCGTCCTTCTTGGTGAGCGTGCAGTTGCCGCCGCGCTCGGCGGCCAGGTCGACGATCACGGAGCCGGGCTTCATCGCCTCGACCATGTCGTCGGTCCAGAGCTCCGGCGCCGGCCGGTTGGGAATCAGCGCGGTGGTGATGACGATATCGACGTCCGGGGCCAGCTCGCGGAACTTCTCCAGCTGCTTCTCGCGAAACTCGGGGCTCGAGGGCGCGGCGTAGCCGCCGGTCTCGGCGCCGTCGGTCTGCTCTTCTTCGAAGTCCAGGTAGACGAACTCCGCGCCCATCGACTCGATCTGCTCGGCCACTTCCGGGCGCACGTCGAAGGCCAGGGTGATGGCCCCCAGCGAGGTCGAGGTACCGATCGCGGCCAGCCCGGCCACGCCGGCGCCGACCACCAGCACCTTCGCCGGCGGCACCTTGCCCGCGGCGGTCATCTGGCCCATGAAAAAGCGGCCGAAGTTGTTGCCGGCCTCGACCACGGCGCGGTAGCCGGCGATGTTGGCCATCGAGGACAGCGCGTCCATCTTCTGCGCGCGGCTGATGCGCGGCACCATGTCCATGGCCAGCACGGACATCTTTCTGGCCTTCATCTTCTCGAGCAGGTCTTCGTTGGCCGCCGGCCAGACAAAGCTGATCAGGGTCTTGCCCTCGGGCGCCGCGTCGATTTCGGCCTCGGAAGGCTCTCGCACCTTTACGATGATGTCGGCCTGCTGCCAGAGCTCGTCGGCCGAATCGACCACCGTGACGCCGGCTTCTTCATACGCCGCGTCGGTGAACGAGGCCGCCAGGCCCGCGCCCTTTTCCACCAGGCATTCATAGCCCAGCTTCTTGAGCCGGCCCGCACTCTCGGGCGTCAGCGCAACCCGCGCCTCACCCGGTGCGGTCTCTTTGGGTGCACCTACTTTCATGCCATGCGCTCCTGGAAATTCCTATCTGGTCGGCCGCGCCCCTTGCGCGGCACCCGCTTTCTCCCTCTCGGGCAGCTAGTGTACCGTGCCGCCGTTCAGCCGGCTTCTCAGCCGGCCATCCGCTTGAGCACTTCGCTGGCCGCGCCCACGGTTTCGGTGATATCGGCCTCGCTGTGTTCGATCGAGACGAAGCCGGCCTCGAAGGCCGAGGGGGCCAGGTAGACACCGGCTTTCAGCATTTCGGTGAAGAAGGTCTTGAAGTGCTCGATGTTGCACCCGGCGGCCTGCTCGAAGTTGGTCACCTGCTCGGCCTCGGTGAAGAAGTAGCCGAACATGCCGCCCACGGCCACGGTGGCCATCGGCACGCCGGCGTTGTCGGCGGCCTGCTTGAGGCCTTCGGCGAGCTGCTTGGTGCGCGCTTCGAGCCTGTCGTAGAAACCGTCTTCGCGCAGCAGCTCGAGGTTGGCGATACCCGCGGCCATCGCGACGGGATTGCCCGACAGCGTGCCCGCCTGGTAGACGGGGCCTTCCGGGGCGACGAGCTTCATGATCTCGTGCTTGCCGCCGAAGGCGCCCACGGGCATGCCCGCGCCGATGACCTTGCCGAAGGTGGTCAGGTCGGGCACCACGCCGTAGCGCCCCTGCGCGCCGGTGGGGCCGACGCGGAAACCGGTCATGACCTCGTCGAAGACCAGCACCGCGCCCTTCTCGTCGCAGATCTGGCGCAGGCCCTCGAGAAAGCCGGGTGCCGGCGGAATGCAGTTCATGTTGCCGGCCACCGGCTCGACGAACACGCAGCCGATCTCGTCGGGGTAGGCGTCGAAGAGCTGACGCACGCTGTCGAGGTCGTTGTATCGGGCGTTCAGCGTCAGTTCGGCCAGTGCAGCGGGCACGCCCGGCGAGGTCGGCACGCCCAGGGTCTGGGCGCCGGACCCGGCCTTGACCAGGAAGCTGTCGCCGTGGCCGTGGTAGTTGCCCTCGAACTTGATGAAGCGGTCCTTGCCGGTGGCCGCGCGCGCCACGCGCAGGGCCGACATCGTGGCCTCGGTGCCGGAATTCACCATGCGAACTCTTTCGAGCGAGGGAATCATCTCGCACAGCAGCTCGGCCATGGTCACCTCGCCCGGCGCCGGCGCGCCGAAGCTCAGGCCCTTGGCCGCGGCCTGCTGCACGGCCTCGATGATCTTCGGGTGGGCGTGGCCGCAGATCATCGGGCCCCAGGAGCCCACGTAGTCGATGTAGCGCTTGCCGTCCACGTCGAACATGTAGGCGCCTTCGGCGTGCTCGAAGAAGATCGGCTCACCGCCCACGGAAGAAAAGGCGCGAACGGGCGAGTTGACCCCGCCGGGAATGCGGGCGCGGGCGCGGTCGAAGAGGTCGTGGCTGGCGGTCATGGCGTCTGTGGCTACTCCTGGAGCTCGCGGAAGTGGTACGGAAATTCGGGCGGACAGTTTAAGGCATCGCCGCTTCGGCCCCGGCGGGCGTCTTCGCTCCCGCCGGCGGGCCGATCATTTAGAATGCGGGGCTGTTGTCCACACACGGATTTTAACGCGTGAGCGAAGAGCAACCCTTCAAGACCTGGATGTGCATCGTCTGCGGCTTCATCTACGACGAGGAAAAGGGCTGGCCCGACGACGGCATCCCGCCGGGCACGCGCTGGGAAGACGTGCCCGAGGACTGGCTCTGCCCCGATTGCGGGGCGGGGAAGGAAGACTTCGAAATGGTCGAGATGTAGCAAATCTCCGCAAAACTACTGCGCGAGCGCCTGAGAGCGTCCGGCGGTACTCGGAATCCTCATGTACCCAACACGTACACTCCGGTTCCTGCGTTCCGGCGGCCACTCTCAGGCACTCGCTCGCTACGTTTTCCGAAGATTTGCTCGAGTTCCAAACGCAATTGCCGCGTCCGCGTGTTGATTGCTAACCGGCCGCGTCCAGCAGGCCCGACTCCCAACGACCGTCCGGCCAGAGCCGGAACCATCGCGCCGAGGGGCCTTGCTCGCTCGGCGTGAAGCGCGGTGCTTCGCGCACGCCGTTGGCCGCCGTCGAGGGCGCCGACAGGCAGGCGATACCGTCGTGCTCCCCCTCGAACACCTGGTGGACGTGGCCGAAGGCCACCGCCTTGACCGGCTTGCCCGCCAGGCGATCCCACAGGCGGTGCGGTTCGACCAGGGGGTACTTGTCGATCCAGGGCGAACCGACCAGCAACGGCTGGTGATGCACGAAGACCAGCGCGGGGGCGCTGCCGTCGAGCCGGTCGATCGGCGCCAGGCGCTCGTCGTTCATTTCCCCGTCGGGCCGGTCGGACCAGGCCGAATCCAGCAGCAGCACCTGCCAGCCGCCGGCCTGGACGACGGGTCCGGCGTCGAAGCCCAGCTCATCGAAGACTCCGGCCATTACCTCGCGCTCGTCGTGGTTGCCCGGAATCCAGGCGATCTTCGGCGCCAGGTCGCGCACGAAACCGCCCATCCGCCAGTACGAAGCCGGCGAGGCGTCCTCGGACACGTCGCCGGAGAGCACGATCAGGTCGGGCTTGAGGTCCTGGATGGCGGGACGAAGCGTCGCCAGGTTGGCGTCGGCCGGCTGCCCGCGATAGCGCGCCTGCGCATCCTCCGACAAGTGACTGTCGGACAGCTGCAGCAGGGTAACGGGCTTCAAAGCGGCGGCAGGTAAATTCATTTACACCAAAGAACCAAAACACCAAAAAACGAAAAAACCGAATGAGCGGGCAGTGAGCCCAGCCTACTCCCCGGACTCGGCCGACTCCTTATCGCCTTTGTCTCCCTTCCGCCGCTCACGGAAGGCGCCGACGATCACCGTGGCGACCAGCATGATCAGCTCGTCGATCAGGGGGATGGCGTCGGGGATGAACAGGTTGGCGCCGAACAGCGCGGCCAGGATCAGGAACAGGGTCGGAAAGCGCCGTCGCTCGAGAAAGCGCTGGATGGGGCCGAAGAGTTTTCGGAAGATCCACATGTCGCTGCTCCTCAGGAATCGTTTTCGAGTGCGGCGATGTTTCCGACCTGGATGCGGTCGCCCGGCTCGATGCCGTACTCCGCCGCCAGGCCGCCGTTGATTTCCAGGACGTACTGCGCCGGACCCTCGCTGGGGTAGCTCGGGCAGCGCCGGTTGCGCGACCGGCACGGCGGCGTGTCGGCGCTGATGCTGACGACCTCGAAATCGCGGTCGATGTAGATGATGTCGAGCGGGATGCGCGTGTTCTTCATCCAGAACGAGCGCATGCGCTGGTCGGGAAAGATGAACAGCATGCCGTGATCGTCGGCCATCTCGTCGCGGAACATCAGGCCCTGCGCCCGCGTGGCGTCGTCGTCGGCAATCTCCACGCTGAAGCGCTGCCCCTCGACTTCCACCCAGGGCCCGCCGGCATCGCAACCGGACACCGCCAGCATCGCCATGACGGCCACCATCGGCTTGATCAGCTTGGTTTTCATGTTGGCCATCTTAGCGGTTTCGGGGTTTGGGGGCAGTAGCTTTTGGTTCACGCCAAGGCGCAAAGGCGCCAAGGTCGCCAAGGGAAAGAAGGGAAGTAATTCAGAACCCAGACTCGCTCCTGCCGGACAGACTGACGTGGGAGCGGCTCTCGAGCCGCGATGCCGGGCCCAAGCGAAGGCATCGCGGTCTGGAGACCGCTCCCAAGCCAGAATCAGGCTCCAAAGCGATTCATTCTCTTTATCTTTGTTTTCCTTGGCGACCTTGGCGTCTTGGCGCCTTGGCGTGAGACCGACGACCGATCAGCCGCCCCCGTCACCCAGATAGGTCTCCAGCCACGCCTGCTGTTCCCAGAGCATGTGCAGCAGCGACGCGCGGGCGCGGTAGCCGTGGGACTCGTGGGGCAGCATGACCAGGCGGGCCTGCGCGCCCAGGCCCTTGAGCGCGTCGAACATGCGCTCGGACTGCATCGGGTAGGTGCCGGAGTTGTTGTCTTCCATGCCGTGGATCATCAACATCGGTTCGTCGATCTTCTCGGCGTGGAAGAAGGGCGAGACGGTGGCGTAGACGTCCTGCGCTTCCCAGAAATCACGCTCCTCGCCCTGGAAACCGAAGGGCGTGAGCGAGCGGTTGTAGGCACCCGAACGCGCGATGCCGGCGGCGAACAGGTCGGAGTGGGCAAGCAGGTTCGCCACCATGAAGGCGCCGTAGGAATGGCCTGCAATGGCGATGCGTTCCGGGTCGGCGACGCCGCGCTCGACGAGCACGTCCACGGCCGCCTGCGCGCTGGCGACCAGCTGCGGCCGGAAGTTGTCGTTGGGCTGCTCGTCGCCCTGGCCGACGATCGGCATCTTGGGGTCGTCGAACACGGCATAGCCCAGCGCCAGGTAGGGCAGCGGGCCCCAGAAGCTGACCTGGTTGAACTCGTAGGGCGACTCGCGCACCTGGCCGGCCACCGACGAATCCTTGTACTCCAGCGGATAGGCCCACATCAGCACCGGCAGCGGGCCGTCGCCCTCTTCATAACCCGGCGGCAGGTAGAGCGTGCCGCTCAGGTCGACGCCGTCGTCGCGCTTGTACTGGATAAGCTCCTTGGAGATGCCGGTCATCTGCGGGTGCGGATGCGGAAATTCGCTGACCTGGGTGAGCGTGTCCCCGGCGCGGTTGCGCACGAAGAAGTTGGGCTGCTCCTCGCGCGATTCGCGCAGGGTCAGCAGCTCGTCGCCGGCGGCGTCGAGCACCTCGACGACGCGCTCGTAGTACGGCGCCTCGGAGTGCCACAGCCGCTCGGTTTCACCCGTCGCGAAGTCGTGGCGATCGAGGAAGGGAATATTGCCCTCCGGCGAGGCGCCGTCGCCGGTCAGCAGCACCTGGCTGCCGTCGAAGACGTGGATCACCCGGGTGCCGAACTCGCTGCGCGTGGTCACCGGGGTGCCCGGGTCGTTGTAGACGTCGTTGTAGGAACGCTCGTTGAACAACTCCGGCTCGGCATCGGGATTGCCCGGCTCGAAGCGCCAGACGCGGATCATGCGATCGGCGAATCGCCAGTCGATGAACACCGCCAGCTCGTCGCTGCCCCATTCCAGGCCGGCGAAGCGCCGCTCGGTCTCGATCAGGGTTTCGGGCTCGCCCTCGAAGGGCGCGGCCCAGGCGGAGACGCGGTCGTGGATCTCGACCTCGGCGCTCATGTCGCCGCCGTCCTGGGCCTCGGCCCAGACCAGGGTGGCGGGCGCGTCGGCGCGCCACTGGATGCTGCGCCGGCCGGTGCGCACCGAATCGAAGCCCTTGGGGATGTTTTCGGCAAGGGGCAGCTCGGCGATGGTCCGGACGGTGTTGCCCGCGGCGTCGAGCACCACCGAGGTCAGCGGAAAGCGCGAGTACGGCACCGAGTAGGAAAACGGCTTCTCGATCGTCTCGAGCAGGATGTGGTCGGTGTCGGGCGAGGGATCGAAGCCGGCGACCAGGCCGGGCTCGGCCAGTTCGCTCAGCGTGCCGTCGAGCCCGACGCGGGCCAGCCGGCCGGTGGCCAGGAACTCGAAGCGCTCGGCGTCGGCCGGGGTCTCCAGCAGGTCCTGGTAGGTGCGCACCGGCGCCTTGTTCTCGGGGTCGGTTTCCTGGATGACCGGGGCCAGGGCCTCGATGCCGGGCTGCGGCAGGGGCTGGCCGTGGTTGAGCGCCAGGTTGACCAGCAGCGCGCTGCCATCGGGCAGCCACTGGTAGGGCCGCGAGGTCAGCACGCCGTTGAGCGGCCGGTCGGAGAGCTGGCGCACCGAGTCGTCGGCCACGTCGTAGACCCACAGGGTCAGCTTGCCCTCGTGGTCCAGCGTGAAGGCCAGGTGCTCGGAGTCCGAAGACCACGACGGTGAGTCGATGCGACCGCCGGCGGGCAGGCCGTCGATGGCGATCACCTCGCCGGTCTGCAGATCGTGCAGCGCCGCCGAATCGTAGGTGCTCGCACGCGAACGCGAGAAGGTCACCGGGTCGATGCGGATGCCGGCGAGCTTGAGCTCGTCGCGCGAGACCTCTTCGAGCGATTTCACCCACTTGCGCTCGAAAGCGGCCAGCCAGCGCTTGTCGGGCGAGACCGTCGAGGCCGGCTGAAGCGGCGCATCCACCAGCGCCGTCAGCGCCGGGTCGGGTTCACGGTAGTTGTCGTTCGCCCCGGCCGTGGCGACCAGGCCGAAGGCGATCAGGAAAGCAACCAGTACGCGTTGCATGCGCCACACCTCACCAATGGAAACGGCGCCCAGTATAGCCACGCCCCCCGGGGGGCTTTCACGTGCCAGAAGTCCCGGGCGGGCAATCAGCGAGCTTTGGGGCCTTCGCTCTTAGTTCACGCCAAGGCGCGAAGGCGCCAAGGTCGCTAAGGAAAGAAAGGGAATGTACTTAATTCCTTTGTTCTTCTTGGCGACCTTGGCGCCTTCGCGCCTTGGCGTGAGACCGACGACCCAAAAAGCCGCCCCCAAAACCCCTAACCCTCCAGCATGGCTTTCAGGGCAGCAATATTGTCCATGGCGTCTTCGGCCGAGGCTTCTTCGCTGCCGTGGCGGGCCGGCCAGCGGATGGCGTCTTCGGGGAGCTCGTCAAGGAAGCGGCTGGGCGTGGTTTCGACCTGTTCGCCGCCGCGGCGGCGGCGCTTGGCGTACGAAATCTGGAGTTTGCGCTCGGCGCGGGTGATGCCCACGTACATCAGGCGGCGTTCTTCCTCGATGGTGTCTTCGTCGACCGATCGGGTATGCGGCATCAGGCCTTCCTCGCAGCCGGCCAGCCACACGCGCGAGAACTCCAGGCCCTTGGCCGCGTGCAGGGTCATCAGACGGACCATGTCGGCGCCGTCGTTGCGGTCGTCGTCGGGGCCGGCGGCCAGCGACACCCGGGCGATCAGCTCGTCGGCGGAGTTGGTCGCCTCGCTCAGGCGCTCGACCCAGCCGGTCAGGTCCTTGATCGAGCGCCGGCGGCGGTCGGCCTTTTTCGGATCATCGTCGGTCTCGATCAGCCACTCGAGGTAGCCGATGTGGTCGATCATCTCGGCATAGGCCTCGCCGATGTCGCCGCGCTCGGCGCGGTCGTTGAAGTCGATGAGCATGTTGGTGAACGAGCGGAAACCGCGCTGCGCCGCCGTCGGCAACTCGGCCTGGAACATCGGGTCGATTGCCGCCTCGAACAGGCTCTTGTGAGTGGCGTCGGCGTAGGTGGCCAGGCGCGACATCGCGCCCGAGCCCAGGCCGCGGCGCGGGGCGTTGGCCACGCGCATGAACGCCGGGTTGTCTTCCGGGTTGACCAGCAATCGCAGGTAGGCCAGGCAGTCGCGCACCTCGCGGGCGTCGAACCAGCTCGGCCCTCCGGAGACCACGTAGGGCACGCCGTACTCGCGCAATTGTTGTTCGATCGCGCGCGCCTGGAAATTGGAGCGATACAGCACCGCGCAGTCGCCGAAGCGGGCATGGCCGCCGTGGACTTCGGTGACGACGGCGCGCGCGATCGATTCGGCCTCTTCGGCCTCGTCGGTGTATTCGACGATCTCGATCTTGTCGCCGGGGCCGTGCTCGCTCCAGAGCTTCTTCTCGAATTCGTGCGGGTTGCAGGCGATCACCGAGTTCGCCGCGGTCAGGATCCAGCCGGTCGAGCGGTAGTTCTGCTCGAGCTTGACCACCTCAAGATTCGGCCAGTCGGACTTCAGGCTGACCAGGTTCTCGGGCCGGGCGCCGCGCCAGCCGTAGATCGACTGGTCGTCGTCGCCCACCGCCGTGAACGCGCCGGTGTCGGCGGCGAGTCTGCCCAGCAGGCGGTACTGCGCCTCGGAGGTGTCCTGGTATTCGTCGACCAGCAGGTACTTGAGCTTGTGGCGCCAGCGCGTGCGCAGCACCGGGTCCTCGAGCATCTTCGCGGGGATCGTGATCAGGTCGTCGAAGTCCACGGCATTGAGGGCGGCCAGCCGCTCCTCGTAACCGGCGTAGATTTCGGCGGCCCGAGAAGCATTTTCGCTGGTAGCCGCCGCATGCGCCTGCTCGACGTTGAGCCCGGCGTCCTTGTAGCGGCCGATCCCGGACTGGACGGCGTAGACCATGTCCTTCGGCGCCCCGGCCGGGAGCATTTCGCGGATCAGGTCGCCGGAGGTGTGCTGGTCGAGGATGCTCAGGCCCTTCCGCCGCCCGGCGGCCTCGGGCTCCGAGCGCAGGATCTGCCAGCCCAGGGAATGGAAGGTCGAGATGGTCAGGCCCTCGATCTTCTTGCGCCCCAGGCGCTTGCCGATGCGCGACTTCATCTCGCGCGCGGCCTTGTTGGTGAAGGTGATCGCCGCGATCTCGCGCGCCCCGTAGTGGCCCTGGTCGATCAGCCAGGCGATCTTCTCGGTAATCACGCGCGTCTTGCCCGAACCCGCCCCGGCCAGGACCAGCAGCGGCGTGTCGATATGGGTCACCGCAGCGTGCTGGGCCGGGTTGAGTTTGATCGCGGACTTCGACATGGGCGCGGCATTGTAGCGGAAAGACGATTCTACCCGGCGGGGATATTTCGGGTTCCGGGGCAGAGCGTGGCGAGGCGGATCGGGTCAGGGCCGGCTTGACCGGGCGGGTCGCGGAGGACCGGCGAATGCGGTAGGGGTTCGGGGTTCCGGAAAAAGACCAGCGCGCCCGCATCCAGTGTCCGCGGCAGGCAGCGGGCAAGGGTTCTCAACGCGCACACTCGGCTTCGCCCAACGCTCCGGAACCCCGAACCCGGAACCCCATGTTTCCGTGAAACCTGAACACTCTCCTTAAACGCTATACTCCCCGAATGCGATCGCTCGCCTCCCTCTTCACTGTCTTGGCCATCCTGCTGGCCGCCGCGCCGGCGCTCGGCGCCGAGATCACGCGCGTCGAGCTGCACCAGCGCGAGGACGTGGTGCTGCAGCACGAGCGTTTCGTGGGCAACCTGCGCGCGCAGGCCAAGCGCGAGGGGATCATCGTGCGCGTGCCGCAGCTCTACGTCTACTTCACCGACCGCAGCCCCGCCTGGCACCTGCACGGCTATCGCCGCGGTTTCGAGCGGGAGCTGGGTCTGACCTACGAGCACGGCCGGCGCGAGCGCTCGATGGTGCGCATCGACCGGCTCCTCGAGCGCACGATCACGCCGGAGGGCGAGGCCTACACGGCCGAAGACCTGCCCGAGGCCGACATCTACCTGCTGCTCTACCGCGAGGCCGGCTGCGACGAGTGTCGTCTGGTCGAATCGACGGTGAGCAACTGGCTGGTCGGGCAGGACGGGCTGGAAGCGATCTGGTTCGACGTCTGGATCGATCGGCACGAAGCCGACTGAATCGCCCGGCATGGCCAAGCTCTACTTCTACTACTCGACGATGAACGCCGGCAAGACCACGGTTTTGCTGCAGTCGGCCTGGAACTACCTCGAGCGCGGCATGCGTCCGCTGCTGCTCAGCCCGGGCATCGACGATCGGGCCGGCAAGGGCGTGATCCGCTCGCGCGTGGGCATCGAACAGCCGGCGCTGGCGGTCGACGCCGGCGACGACCTGTTCGAGCTGGTCTCCGGCGAGCTCGAGTCCGGCAACATTCACTGCGTGCTTACCGACGAGTCGCAGTTCTTCACCCGCGAC
>JAZBPT010000184.1:0-2229 GCA_036351755.1 Wenzhouxiangella sp.
GGACGCTCGGGAGCGCCGCCCATCGTGGCCTTCAAGCTGGTCGTGCTCGGCGGCGTCCTGCTCGCCGCCTGGCTGGGGCTGAGCCTGCTGCAGTCGATTTCGCCCTGGCTGGTGTTCCTGCTGCTGGTGGTCATCGCTGCCGCCGATACCGGCGCCTATTTCAGCGGGCGGCATTTCGGCGGCGCCAAACTGGCGCCGAGGATCAGCCCGGGCAAGACCCGCGCCGGGGCCCTCGGCGGCCTGCTGGGTGCGGCCGTGCTCACACCCCTGGCAGGCGCGATCTTCCCGCTCAACCCGTTCGAACCCTTCACGCTCGCCGCCCTGGCCTTCGGCATCGCCATGATCTCGATCGGCGGCGACCTCTATATCAGCCTGCTCAAGCGCCAGCGCGGCCTGAAGGACACCTCAGCGCTGCTACCGGGCCACGGCGGGATACTCGATCGCTTCGACAGCATGTCGGCTGCGGTCCCGTTTTTCGCCCTGGCGGTCCTGAATGCCGCCGGCACGCCCCTGACCTGAGCCGACCCGAAGCGCCTTGCCCCCTTCCCGTTCAGGGCAGAATCAGGCTTCAGCCGGTACAATGTGCGGCTTGATCGTTCGAACCCTGCTACAGCCGGTCACCGACCGGCGCGGATAACGACCCGAACATGCTCGATATTCTCGGACCCATTCTCTGGCTGGCCGTCGCCCTCGGGCTGCTGGTCACCTTCCACGAGTTCGGCCACTTCTGGGTGGCGCGGCGCTCGGGCGTTCGCGTCCTGCAGTTCTCGATCGGCTTCGGCCCGGCACTCTGGTCGCGCACGGGCCGCGACGGCACCGAGTACCGCGTTGCGGCCATCCCCCTGGGCGGCTACGTGCGCATGCTCGACGAGCGCGAGGCGCCCGTGGCCGACAATGAACTCGACCAGGCCTTCAACCGAAAGCCATTGGGCCAGCGCATGGCGATCGTTGCGGCCGGTCCAGCCTTCAACTTCATCTTCGCCATTGCCGCGTTCTGGCTGATGTTCGTCGTCGGCGTCCCCGAGACGCGGCCGGTCGTCGGCGAGACCAGCGGCATCGCCGCGGAAGCCGGACTCGACAACGAGGACCTGATCGTGCGGGTCGGCGAAGCCGAGACGCAGACCTGGACGCACGTACTGCTGGAACTGATGCCGCACGCGCTGGACGGTGAATCGGTCACCGTGGTGACCGAGCGGCCTGGCGGCGGGCGCCGGACGCTGGAGCTGCCGCTGCAGCGCATGCCGGCCGATTTCGACGAATCGCGCGCACTGGAGGCCATCGGCTTGTCCCCCTGGCGGCCGGACCTGCCGCCCGTCGTGGGCGAAGTCAGCCCCGGAACGCCGGCCGAGCGCGCCGGCCTCGAGAGCGGCGATCGCATCGTCAGCATATCCGGCGAGGGGGTCGAGGGCTGGCGCGATGTCGCCCGCCTGATCCCGGCGCACGGTCTCGACGAGCAGGGCACGACCCTCGAGCTCGACATGCAGGTCGAGCGCGACGGCCGCCTGCTGCAACTGGCCCTTACGCCCGAACTGCGCGATGGACGACCGGTCATCGGCGTCCAGTCGATGCCGCCCGACGAGGCCACACGCGCCGACATGGAGCGGGCCTTCACGGTGCTGCGTCACGGCCCCGTCGACGCCGTGGGCCAGGCTTTCGCCGAGACCGGCCGCCTGACCGCGGCCACCTTCGGCATGCTCGGCCGGATGATCACCGGCAGCGCCAGCCTCAGCAATCTCTCGGGCCCGATCACCATCGCCCAGATGGCCCACTCGTCCGCGTTGCTGGGATTTTCCAGGTTCCTGTTCTTCCTGGGCCTGATCAGCCTGTCGCTGGCGATCATCAACCTGCTGCCCATCCCGGTACTGGATGGCGGCCACCTGATGTATTACCTTGTGGAGCTGGTCAAGGGGTCACCCGTATCGGAAAAGACCCAGATCGCCGGCCAGTACCTGGGCATCCTGATGGTCGTCGGGCTGATGAGCCTGGCGATATTTAACGATCTGTTACGCCTTTTTTCCTAAACTGCAGCACGCCCGAAGGCGGGTCATGCTGAAACAATAAAACCGGAACGCGTCCGATATGAAACGAATCTGCCTGCTGCTGATGTTGCTTGCCGCCACCGGCCTCGCATCGGCCGAGACATTCCGCATCAGCGACATTCGTGTCGACGGGCTGCAGAGACTGTCCGAAGGCAACATCTTCAGCTACGTCCCGCTCGAAGTCGGCGAC
>JAZBPT010000185.1:0-2641 GCA_036351755.1 Wenzhouxiangella sp.
CCAGCAGCAGGGTGAAGCTGCCGCTGCCCAGCAGGGGCAGGAGCCTTGCCGGCGGCAGCTCGCCCGCCGGCCCGTCGGCCAGGATCTGCCCGATGATCGCCTGCGCGCCGAAGCCGAGCAGACCGCCGGCGGCAATCGCGGCCAGGGCCAGCCAGAGCAACAGCAGGGTCAGGGCCAGCAGGATCTGGCGGCTTTCGGCGCCGAAGGCCTTGAGCAGGGCGACCAGGTCGCGCTGCGAGCGCGAGAAGCGAAGCGCGGCGAGCAGCACCGCGGCGGCGGCCAGGATCACCGCGGTCAGCGCGGCCACGCCCAGGAAGCGGCGCGCCTGCTCGAGTGCCCGGCCGGTATCGGCCTCGGCTTCCGCGACGGTCTCGATGTCCTGGCGTTCTTCCAGGCGTGGTTCGACCCAGCGCCGGAATTCGGCCACGGCCGATTCGCCGCCGGCGACCAGCAGGCGCCAGCGCACGCGCGAGCCGGGGCCCAGCAATTCACTTTCCAGCAGGTCGTCCATGTGGATGATCAACCGCGGGGCGAGCATGAAGCGGCTGCCGCCGCGGTCGGGCTCCCAGGCCAGGACGCGCTCGACGGTGACCGGTCGGCGGCCGATGTCGACCTGCACGCCGGTGTCGGTCTCGAACAGGCGCAGGCCGCGGGCCGCCATCCAGCCGGTGCCGGGCTCGGGGATGCCGGCCAGCGCCTCCTCGGGCGCCCCGAGCCGGTCGGCCAGCTTGAGCTGCCCGCGCAAGGGGTAGCCCTCGGTGACGGCCTTGAGGTCGACGAGATGGCTTTCCTCGCCGACGAACAGCACCGTGCTCAGCAGCGCGATCTCGGCGGTTTCCAGGCCCAGCTCGGATGCCTTGTCCAGATATTCGTCAGGCAGTCGCTCGCGGCCGGTCACCACCATGTCGGCGGCCAGCACTTCCCCGGCCTGACGCTCCAGCGCCCGCCCGACCCGGTCGGTAAACAGACTCACCGCCGCCAGCGCCGCCGTGGCAACCACCAGCCCGGCGAACAACATGATCAGCGCGCCGGAGCGGGACTGACGGGTCAGCAGCTTTAGTGACAGCGTGGTGGCGTTCATGCTGGGAGGGCTTTGTTCCTCAAAATCTTGGAAACGCGAAGACGCAAAGACGCAAAGGGTGAAAGCGAAGACGTTCTCGGTCCCTTGGCAGATCGCCACGCGCCTGCAATGTGATTCCAGGGGGTTAGCCGAGTTTCCAAATGACTTTTCTTCGCGTCTTCGCGTCTTTGCGTTTCAAGATCTTGCCCGTCGGACAGAATGCTCATGCGCTTGAAGCTCCTGCCACTGCCCCATTCCTGCGTCCGACGAGCCGGCCGTCCTCGATTTCTTCCACTCGTCCGCAGCGCCGGGCGAGCCTCATATCATGCGTGACCAGTACGAGCGCCGTGCCGTGGCGTTCGTTGAGTTCGAACAGCAGGTCGGCCACCGACTCGCCGGTGCGCTGGTCGAGGTTGCCGGTGGGTTCGTCGGCGAACAGGATTTCCGGCTCGCCGGCGAAGGCGCGGGCGATGGCCACGCGCTGCTGTTCGCCGCCGGAGAGCTGGCGCGGGTAGTGCTCGAGGCGGTGGCTCAGGCCGACCTGGTCGAGCGCGCCGAGCGCGCGCTCCCGGGGCTTGTCGAAACCCGCGATCTCCAGGGCCAGCATCACGTTCTCCAGCGCGGTCAGGCTGGGCAGCAGGTGGAAACTCTGGAAAACGAAGCCGACGTGGCGCTTGCGCAATCGGGCGCGCGCATTCTCGTCGAGCGACTTGAGTTCAGCGCCGATCAGCCGGATATCGCCGGATGTCGGTCGATCCAGGCCGGCGAGCAGGCCCAGCAGGGTGGTCTTGCCCGAGCCGGAGGCCCCGACGATGGCCAGCGTTTCGCCGCCGTTCAGGTCCAGGCTGATATCTTTGAGAATGTCGAGCCGCCCGCCGGGCGCATCGACGGAAAATCCCACCTGTCGGGCCGACAGGATTTCTTCACCGGATTGGGTCATGTTCAAGCGATTTGCCTACGTTTCATGGATCACCGTGCTGGTCGCGGCGCTGGCCTTCGGTCATGCCGTGCAAGCCGCCACGGTGATGGTCGTTGGCGACAGTCTGTCCGACGCCTATTCCATCCCCCGTGAATCGGGCTGGGTTCACCTGCTTTCCGAGCGACTGGACGGCGAGCACGAGGTGGTCAACGCCAGCATCTCGGGCGAGACCACCGCCGGTGCCGTAACGCGCATCGATGGGTTGCTCGAGCGCCACGATCCCGACGTGCTGCTGATCATCCTCGGCGGCAACGACGGACTGCGCGGGCTTTCGCCGGCCCAGACCGAAGACAATCTGGCGGCCCTGATCGAAAAAGGCAAGTCGGCCGGCGCCCGCGTCGGCCTGATGCAGATCCGCCTGCCGCCCAACCTGGGGCCGGTCTACATCGAGCGCTTCGAGGCCGTCTATCCGCGCCTGGCCGAACGCTTCGACGTCGAGCTACTCCCGTTTTTCCTCGAGGACATCTTCCAGCGCCCGGGCATGTTGCAGGACGACGGCATCCACCCGACCGCGCAGGCCCAGCCGCTGATTCTGCAGAACGTGTGGACGGAACTGCAGCCCTTGATCGAGTCAGCCGTCGGCGGCTGACTCGCTCGCTGCG
>JAZBPT010000186.1:0-2743 GCA_036351755.1 Wenzhouxiangella sp.
CGCAGGCCGCCCGGCCCCTCCTTGAGGTTGGGCTCGAGGTTGTAGACGGTGTCCTCGAAATGCTCGTGGCGCTGGTCCTGCTCCTCGAGCTTGGCCGAGAAGAACTCGTCGGCCGGCCACAACGTCGGCGCTTCGGTGCATTCGCGCATCTGCTGGTAGAGCCGGCCGCCGCCGGCCATCAGCCGCGACTCCATCAGGTTCGTCGCCACGCCGACATCGGCGCGCGCCTCGGAGACGCAGTCGTCGACGCTGCGCACGCTCTGCCCCGGGTGCAGGTCCGCGTCCCACAGCACCTGGATGAACTGCTCGAGCGCGGCGACGTCGGTGCTGTCATCGTCGGGCAGCAGGATCAACAGGTCGACGTCGGAGTGCGGATGCAGCTCGCCACGCCCGAATCCGCCAACGGCGCAGAGTTCCAGGCCCGCATCGGAAGGGGCGAGACGATCCCAGGCGGTCAGGACGAGCTGTTCGACGACCCAGGCCCGCCCCTGCACGAGGTCGCGGATGGCCGTGCCGGCCTCGAACTGGCGGTGAAGTTCGGCGTCAGCCTGCTTGCGGGCCTCGCGCAACGCCCCGCTGAGGGCGTCGACACGGTCGTCCAGTGCGGCCAGCGCCGCAAGGTCGAGGCAGTCGCGGGTGGCCGGAACTGCGCTCAGTCGCTCGATCACAGCGGATCGTCGGGCAACTGCGTCAGGACGTCGTAACCGTCGTCGGTCACAGCCAGGGTATGTTCCCACTGGGCGGTCAGGCTGCGATCGCGGGTGATGACGGTCCATTCGTCCGGCAGCAGCTTGGTGTGGCGCTTGCCGAGGTTGATCATCGGCTCGATGGTAAAGGTCATGCCGGGCTCGAGTACCATGCCCTGCCCCGGTCGGCCGTAGTGCAGCACCTGGGGCGCCTCGTGGAAACCGCGGCCGATGCCGTGGCCGCAGTATTCGCGGACGACCGAGCAGCGCTCGCCCTCGGCGTAGGTCTGGATGGCGTGACCGATGTCGCCCAGCGTGGCACCGGGCCGGACCACTTCGATGCCGCGGATCATGGCCTCGTGGGCCACCTCACAGATCCGGCGGGCCTTCACCGAGGGTTCGCCGGCGAAGAACATCTTGGAGGTGTCGCCGTGCCAGCCGTCCTTGATGACGGTCACGTCGATATTGAGGATATCGCCGTCCTTGAGCTTCTTGTCGCCGGGAATGCCGTGGCAGACCACGTGGTTGACCGAGGTGCAGATCGACTTCGGGAAACCCTTGTAGTCCAGCGGCGCCGGCACGGCGCCGAGATCGCCGACGATGTATTCGTGGGCGATGCGGTCGAGTTCGCCCGTGGTCACGCCCGGCCGGACATGCTCGCGCAGCAGGGCCAGCACGCTGGCGGCCTGCTGGCCGGCGACGCGCATGGCCTCGATTTCCTCAGGCTTCTTGATGTGAACTTGATGATTCATCGATGAAACTATTCCGAAACGGCGACAGTCTACCCGAAAGCCCTTTACGTGGCGTCACCGGGCCGGATTTTCCAGGCGGCCCGGAAGTCGATTTATGCCTTTTGGCACGTGTGCCGCGGACCCGGTCGGTGGCAGGATGGCGCCCAACGTGAATTCATGCTGGAAAACCTCGACCCGGGACGCTCGATACCCATGAAAAAGCTCTTCCGATACGTGCTGCCGCCGGCGCTGATCGTCGCCTCGATCATCGTCGTCGTTCTCCTGGTCATGAACCGGCCCGAGCCGCCCGAGCGCGAGCCGGTGGAGACAGCGATGCTGGTCGACACCATCGCGGCCGAGCAGGCCGGCGATCACTTCGTCGTCGAAGCCCAGGGCACGGTCCAGCCGCGCACCCAGACCACGCTGGTGACCGAAGTCAGCGGCAAGGTCACCGAAGTTTCCGACGCCTTCGTCGCCGGCGGTTTTTTCCAGGCAGGCGAAGTGCTGGTCGAGATCGACCCCAGCGACTACGAGACCGCACTGAAGCAGGCCGAGGCCGAACTGGCGGCCGCCCGCGCCCGTCTCTCGGACGAGCGCTCGCGCTCCGAACAGGCCCGCCGCGACTGGGAACAGTTGCATGGCAGCGACGGGCGCGAGCCCTCCGACCTGGTGCTGCGCATCCCGCAGCTCGAGCAGGCGCGCGCTTCCGTGCAGGCGGCCGAAGCGGCCGTCGCCCGGGCCGAGCGCAACCTCGAGCGCACCCGGATTTCGCTGCCCTACGACGGCATGGTGCGGTCCCGCTCGGTCGACATCGGCCAGTATGTCGGCGCCGGCACGACCCTCGGCCGCACGTTCGCGGTCGATGTCGCCGAAGTTCGTCTCCCGCTGCCCGACCGCGACCTGGCTTTCGTCAACCTGCCCCGACCCGGGCAGGAAAACCAGCCCACGCCGCCAGTTCGCTTCTACGCGGACGTGGGCGGTGAGCGCGGCAGCTGGACCGGAGAGATCGTGCGCACCGAGGGCGTCGTCGAGGAAACGACCCGGTTGACCTACGCGGTGGCGCGCATCGAGGATCCCTATGGCCTCCTCGGCGCGGACCGCAACGTTCCCCTGCCCATGGGCACCTACGTGCAGGCCGAAATCCATGGCCGCTCGGCGGCCGGGCTGATGGAGCTGCCGCGCGAGGCTCTGCGCGACGGCGACCGGCTTTTCATCGCCGACGAGGACAATCGCCTCGAGATTCGCAACGTCGACGTGGTGCGTTCGACGGCGCAACGCGTCTACCTGTCGAACTCCATCGAACCGGGCGAGCGGGTGATCACCACG
>JAZBPT010000187.1:0-25863 GCA_036351755.1 Wenzhouxiangella sp.
ACGGCCAGAACGGGCTGGTCGCCCGGCGTGTCCGGATCGGCGTCGCGGCTGATGTAGTCGACCTGCATGGTTGGAATGTCGTAGCCCTGCGGTGAACCGGAAGGCCCCCAGGAGTTGTTGGTGAGCAGCGCACCGCTTCTTGCTGAATCCTGGAAGATCTGGAGCATGCCGTCGGCCACCATTCCGTCCGAGGAGGAGTCGGTGAAGGGGTCGTAGACCTGGCTGACGATACTGGCACCCGGCGCCACGCCCTGGCCGCGAAGGAAGCCGTTGAGCCGTGTGCCCGTTGCGCCCGTGCCGGCAATCGCACCGGCAACATGGGTGCCGTGAGCGTTGCTGCCGGAACCGCCGCAACTGCCGTTGGTGCCGTTGCAGGGTGCCATGCGGTCGGCAAGGTCGACATGCGTGGACAGTACGCGGCCGTCGACCACGCCGACGGTAATGCCGCTGCCGTCATATCCGGTGTCGTTCAGCCAGGTGGAGTAGCCGGGCAGCACGTCGCCGGCCCCGTCGATCGCGCCGACGATGGACTGCTGGCTCATTTCGCCGCGTGGACCGGTTTCGGGGCGAATGTACTGGATGGTGTAGATGCCGGGCAGTGCCGCGATATTCCGGTAGTCTCGCCGATCGACCTCGAGATGCAGAACCTGCAGGTGCTCGTTCAATCGGGTGAATCGCTCGATCCTTCCGAATTCAGCCAGTTGTTCGGACAACCGGCCCCGGTCGACATGAGCACTGGCCAGCGCCATGGTTGGAACGACGCCCGCCTCATCGAAGCGCTGGCCAGGGGGCAGTTTCCAATCGACCTGCATCAGGCCGCTCCAGCGAACCGGTGGCAGGGTGCCGGCTGTGGTCATGCGCCGGGATTCGGCCCAGACGATGTAGCTGAACGGATGAAGGGGCTGCACGATCTCGACGCCTTCGCGCCTGACTTGCTGTAGCCACTCCTTGCGAACCGGGCCGTCGAACTGAATCAGGTAGAAGTCGCCCGACGGGTCGGCGCTTCGCGCATTCGCCGGAGCAGGCGAGGCCAGGGGATCGAAGCGACGGCCGCCGAGGGTCAGCTCGAAGGGGTTGTCCTCGGCAGTGACCGACAGGCCGGCGGCTCGGAGCTGTTCGATCTGCTTGCTGGTCAGGCGGCCCCACTGGAAGCTGCCGTAGTCAGTCAGGCGTTCGCCCAGCACCCCGGAATGCAGGGTTGGCAAGTTCGAGCCGTGATGAACGCGCACCCACTGGCCGGAATCATCGGCGGCGAATGCGGAGCCGCTCGCCAGGCAGGCCAGCAGGAAAAAGGGAATCAGGAGTCGTCGTGAGAGCTGCGTTGCGGTCGGGGGCATGTCGAGAAGGTGTCCCTGGCTGGTTGTCGAAGTCGTGCATTGCCCGCCACCGGCTTTAACCGGACCCGGAGCCCCCCTCCGACTGCGTTCTCCGTCCCGTATTCCGGATGTGATGACGACTGGCACACGAAATCGAGGAGCATACAGGAAGGGCAGCACGATTTCAGCCCGCGTCGGGGGCCGGCTTTGCCGGGCCATGACTTTTGCCACGGTTCTGCTTGATCCTTCCTGTAGTAGTATCGCGAGCGTTCGATCATCCGGAGATGACCCGTGAATCAGATTCGCAACCCCATCCTTTCGAAGTGCCTCATCGGCATTTCGCTCCTGCTTCTCGCCGGCGCATCGCTTGCCGACACCCGACTGCTTCGCTTCCCGGACGTCCACGGCGAGCGCGTCGTGTTCAGCTACGGCGGCGATCTCTGGTCGGCGCCGATCGACGGCGGTGCGGCCTGGCGCCTGACCGCGCATCCCGGCCTGGAACTGTTTCCGAAGTTCTCGCCCGACGGCCGCTGGATCGCCTTCACAGGCCAGTACGCGGGCGACGAGCAGGTCTACGTTATGGCTTCCTCTGGCGGCCAGCCGGAGCAACTGACCTGGTACCCGGCGGTCGGCCCCCTGCCGGCACGCTGGGGCTACGACAACCAGGTCTACGGCTGGACCCCCGACGGCGATGCGGTGGTTTTCCGCTCGCAGCGCGATGCCTGGGGCTCGTCCACCGCGCGGCTGTATACCGTGCCCCGCCGCGGCGGCCTGCCCGAGGCGCTGCCCATGCCGGTTTCCGGTGCAGGTACGTTCACCGACGACGGCGAGCAGGTGTTCTACTCGCCGCTGTTCCGCGACTTCCGTACCTGGAAGCGCTACGAGGGCGGCTGGGCGCAGGATCTCTGGCTGTTCGACCTCGATGCCGGCGAAGCCCGCCAGATCACCGAACACGAGCGCACCGACCGCGATCCGATGTGGATCGACGGGCAGGGCTACTTCGTGTCCGATCGCGACGGCACCCTCAACCTCTACCGGGTCGATCCCGACAGCGGGGAAGTCGAGCAGCTCACCAGTCACGACGAGTTCGACGTCCGCTGGGCCAGCGCCGACGCTGCAGGGCGGATCGTCTACGAACTCGGCGGCCGGCTGCGCGTCTACGACACCCGTGACGGCAGCGACGAGGGTATCGAGATCACCGTGCCCGACGACGGCATCAACCGTCGCGAGCGCGTGGTCGACGTCTCCGAACAGATCCACTCGGCGCGTCTGAGCCCGACGGGGCAGCGCGTATTGTTCGAAGCCCGCGGCAACCTGTTCAACGTGCCGGTGGGCGAGGGCATCGCTCGCAATCTCACCGACCGCTCCAGCGCGCACGATCGCGAAGCGGACTGGTCGCCCGATGGCGAGCACATCGTTTTCGTCTCCGACGTCGGCGGCGAGGAAGAACTCTACCTGGTGCCTTCCGACGGCAGCGAAGAGCCGCGGGCCCTGACCTCCGGCAATGAGACGCGCTTCTACGATCCGCGCTTCTCGCCCGACGGTGAACATATCGCCGTATCGGACAAGGACGGCGTGATCTACGTGCTGCCGGCCGACGGCGACGGCGGCCTCGAGCGCGTCGCCCGCGACGACGGATGGCGCAACCGCGACTACGTATGGTCGCCCGACGGACAGTGGCTGGCCTTCAGCCTGACCGAGGAGACCGGCCTGCGCGCGCTGCACGTCTATTCCGTGGCCGACGGCGAGACCCGGCGCCTCAGCGAAGGCCTGTTCTCGGAGTACGGACCGGCATTCTCGCCCGACGGCGACTACCTGTATTTCCTGGCCGATCGCGAGTTCGCGCCGCAGATATCGGGTCGCGAGTGGAATTACGCCACCAATCGCACGACGGGCATTTTCGCCTTCATTCTGGACGAGACGGCGGCCAACCCGTTCGCGCCCGAAGACGCCGAGGAACCGGGCGTCGAATCCGGTGAGAATGAAGGGAACGGCAATGGTGACGAGGAAGGGAACGGCAACGAAACCCGCATCGACTTCGACGGGCTGGCCGCCCGCGTAATCCGCGTTCCCGTTGAGGCGGGCAACTATTCGTCGCTGAGCGTGGCCGACAACGGCATCCTCTTCGGCGAGTACGACGCCTTCTACTACGGCCGTGCCCCGGCCGTTGGTCCGCGCCTGAAGCTGTTCAAGTTCGAGGACGACAAGGTCGTCGACTTCGCCACGGATATCTCGATGGCCGACCCGAGCCTGGACGGCAAGCAGGTGCTGGTTCGCAGCGGCAACAGCTGGAAGGTCTATCCGATCGCCAAGGAAGGCGGTGAAAGCGAGGACGTCAGCACTTCGGGCATGCAGGCCCGGATCGATCCGATGGCCGAGTGGGCGACGATCTTCGACGAGGTCTGGCGCCGTTTCCGCGACTACTTCTATGTGGCCAACATGCACGGTTACGACTGGGAGGCCCTGCGCGATCGCTATCGTCCGCTGCTCGAGCACGTGGCGCACCGCAGCGACCTGAACTACGTCATGGGCGAGATGATTGCCGAGCTCAACATTTCGCACGCCTACGTCTCCGGCGGCGATGAAGGCCTGCCCGAACGGCCTTCGGTGGCCCTGTTGGGTGCGCGGTTCGAGATGGACAACGGCCGCTATCGCGTCGCGCGGATCCTGGAAGGCCAGAACGATGAGCCGCGCTACCGCTCGCCGCTGACCGAGGCCGGCGTGGACGTGTCCGAAGGCGACTACATCCTGGCGATCAACGGCCAGTCGCTGTCGGCCGAAGACAATATCTTCCGCAGGCTGACCGTGCCGTCCGGCCAGGCGCTGGCCTTGACCGTTTCGTCGCGGGCGTCCGGCGGCGAGACGCGCGAGGTGCTGGTCGAGCCGATCAGCGGCGAGAGCAACCTGTTCTACCTGGCCTGGGTGCTCGACAACCACCGCCGCGTGACCGAGGCGACCGACGGCCGCGTCGGCTACCTGCACGTGCCCGACATGGGGCCGGACGGGATCCGCGAGTTCATCAAGTGGTTCTACGGCCAGATCCGCAAGGACGGCCTGGTGATCGACGTGCGCTCCAACGGCGGCGGCAACGTCTCGCAGATGCTCATCGAGCGTCTGTCGCGGAAGCCGCTGTCGCTGGGTTACTCGCGCACCATGGAAAACGTCTCGACCTATCCCAACGAGGCCTTCAATGGCCACATGGCCGCCATCCTCGACGAGAACTCCGCTTCCGACGGCGATATCTTCCCCTGGCAGTTCCGCAATGCCGGGCTGGGGCCTCTCATCGGCAAGAAATCCTGGGGCGGCGTGACCGGTATCACCAGCCACGGCCCGGTGATCGACGGCGGCTCGGTCAACGTGCCCGAGTTTGGCTTCCTCAACACCGAAGGCGAATGGGTCATCGAGGGCGAGGGCGTCGAACCGGACATCGAGGTGGAGAACGACCCGGCCAGCGTGATCGCCGGCGAGGATCCCCAGCTCGAGCGCGCCATCGAGGAAGTGATGAAGCAGATCGAGGCCGATCCGCCTGGCTTCCCCGAGCGGCCCGAGCCGCCGGTGAAGATCGATTGAATCCCGGCTTTCGCGGGTCGGCCCACCGGGCCGGCCCGCGCTTGTCCTCGATCCCTCCCGCCCCGCTCCCGGAACGGAGTAGGGCATTTGCCATAAATCCCGTCTTCGTGCCCTTCGCCTAACGTCCGGTTAATCATTTCCGCCGGAAAATGGCGGCATGAATGATTTCGCCTACCCGAACATGAATCTCACCGGCCGCGAGGCGCATCCCTCCGGGCACGCGCGGCCTTGGCTGGATACCGCGGCCGTCTGGATCCTCTGGCTGATTCCCGTCGTGCTGTCCATCTTCGTCAGGCCGGTCTTCCCGGTGGACGAAACGCGTTACCTGTCGGTCGCATGGAACATGTGGCAGGAGGGGCAGTTCCTCGTGCCTATGCTCAACGACGCGTATTACACGCACAAGCCGCCGCTGCTTTTCTGGCTCATTCACGCGGGCTGGTCGGTCTTCGGCGTCAACGACTGGTGGCCCCGGCTGATCCAGCCCACCGCGGCGATCGGCTCGCTGCTGCTGCTTCGCGGCATCGCCGCCCGCCTGTGGCCCGGGCGGCGCAGTGTTCGCAGTCTGGCGCCTGCGATCTTCGCAGCGGGCTGGTTCGCGACCCTCTACGCACCGGCCGTCATGTTCGACTATCTGGTCGTGTTCTCGGCGCTGCTGGCAACCTACGGTCTCGCTGGGCGGCCGGTGCGCTGGCCGCTGGTCGCGCTGGGTCTGGCGCTCGGTCTTCTTTCCAAGGGGCCGGTGATACTGGTCTATACCTTGCCGGCGTTGTTGGCCGCGCCCTGGTGGACGAGCAAGCCGGAAGACGGATGGAGGTCCTGGTACCTCCGCGCGACGGCGGTCCTTGCCCTGGGAGCCGTACCCATCCTGGCCTGGTTGCTGATGGCCTGGTCGGTCGCCGGTGACGCTTTCCTGTCGGAGATACTCTGGCGCCAAACGGCCGATCGCATCAGCGGTGACATGGGGCACGGTCGCCCGATCTGGTGGTACCTGCCCCTGCTGCCGCTATTGGGATTGCCCTGGATCTTCTGGCCGCCGTTGTGGCGGGCCGTGCGCGGGATCCGGGTCGATCGCGGATTGAGGCTGTCTTTCGGCAGTGCGCTGGTCGGCTTCTTCATTCTCAGCCTGGTCGGCGGCAAGCAAGCACACTACCTGCTGCCCCTGCTTGCGTTGGCGACTCCCGGAATCGCCATGCTTCTCGATTCGGGCGTGCGAATCCGGCGTCTGGACGGACTGCCGCTGGCCCTGATTCTCGGCGTTTTTGGCCTGGCGATGATGATTCCGGGGCTGGGTGTCGGACCGGCGGACTGGCCGGAGTGGGTTGCGACGATTTCGCCCGGCTGGGGCGCGCTGCTGCTGATGGTGGCCGTGGCGCTGGTCTGGTGGCGGCCCAAGTCCGGCTCCGAGGCGGCCGTGTTTCAGCTGGCGGCCACGAGCCTGCTCGCTCTCGCCGTGATCTGCGGACCGGTTGTTGCGGCACGCAAAAGCCACGATCTCGGCGAGATCGCGTCGATGGTGAGCGACTTCCAGTCGCGCGAAAGGCCGGTGGCGTGGCTGGGCCACTACCAGGGCCAGTTCAACTACACCGGACGCTTGCAGCGGCCGGTCTTCGAGCTCGGCTTCGAGGAAGCGCGAGACTGGTTGGCGGAACACCCGGATGCCATCGTCGCCACCCGCACCAAGCACCTGGCCGGAGCGGTGCCTGAGCCGCTCTTCATGCAGCCTTATCGCTCCGGATCGCTGGCGCTGTATCGTGCGTCCGATCTGGTATCCGACCGGACTTACTTCGAACCGTAAGTTTGTTGGCGCGGCGTCAAACGACCGTGATTTTCGCTTCTAGGTTTGTCTTCGTTCCAGACCGCTTTTGCCCCGGCTGGGTGACATTCGCTTCAGTTCGACGCGGTGGCGAGGCCTTCAGCGAATGTCACCCAGCCGGGGCAAAAGCTCTGGGGCACCCCAAATTCATCTTCTGCCACGCCTGCTCATTGCGGCCGATTGCCTGCTGAGGGCCTCGCCAGCGCGTCGAACTGAAGCAGGCAATCGGCCGCAATGAGCAGGCCCCCAATCCACCCTCAACCAGCCTCGAGCCAGTCCTCCATGGGCGGGCAGGAGCAGACCAGGTTGCGGTCGCCGAATACGTTGTCGACGCGACCCACCGGTGCGAAGTACTTGCCCAGTCGCAGTTCCTTGACCGGCCAGCCGGCTTCCTGTCGGGAATAGGCGTGCGGCCAGTCGTCCGCTCCGAGTTCCTCGATGGTGTGCGGAGCATTCTTGAGCGGGTTGTCCTCGGCGTCCCATTCACCGCTGGCCACCCGTTCGATCTCGCGCCGGATCGCGATCATGGTCTGGATGAAGCGGTCCAGTTCGGCCTTGGACTCGCTCTCGGTCGGTTCGATCATGAGCGTACCGGGCACCGGCCAGGACATGGTCGGGGCGTGGAAGCCGTAGTCGATCATGCGCTTGGCCACGTCTTCCTCGGTGATACCGGCGCTGTCCTTGAACGGACGCAGGTCGATGATGCACTCATGGGCGATGCGGCCGTTGCGTCCCGTGTAGAGGATGTCGTAGTGGCCTTCCAGGCGCTTGGCGATGTAATTGGCGTTGAGGATGGCCACTTCGGTCGCCCGCGTGAGACCGTCGCCGCCCATGAGACGGATGTAGACCCATGGAATGGGCAGGATGCCCGCGCTGCCCCAGGGGGCGGCGGCAATCGGCGGATTGGCGCCGAATTCCGGGCCGAGCAGGCCGCTGCCGTGGCCGGGCAGGAAGGGAATCAGGTGTTCGCGAACGCCGATCGGGCCGATTCCCGGTCCGCCGCCGCCGTGCGGAATGCAGAAGGTCTTGTGCAGGTTGAGATGGCAGACGTCCGCGTACTGCGCCACGCGCGACCAGCCGACCAGGGCATTGAGGTTGGCGCCGTCGAGGTAGACGAGACCGCCGGCCCTGCGCACCTGTTCGCAGATGCTGACGACGTCCTCCTCGAACACGCCGTGCGTGGACGGGTAGGTGATCATCAGGGCCGCGAGGCGATCCTTGTGCGCCTCGATCTTGTAGGACAGGTCGTCGAGGTCGATGTTGCCCTGCTTGTCGCACTTGACCACGACGATGTCCATGCCGGTCATCTGCGCGCTGGCCGGGTTGGTTCCGTGCGCAGAAGAGGGGATCAGGCAGACGTTGCGTTCGTGATCGCCGTTGCTTTCGTGCCATCCCTTGATTGCCAGCAGCCCGGCGTACTCGCCCTGCGAACCGGCGTTGGGCTGCAGCGAGACGGCATCGAAACCGGTGATCTCGCGCAGCATCCCTTCCAGCTCGTCGATCAGCTGGTGATAGCCGCGGGCCTGGTCCCAGGGGCAGAAGGGATGGAGCTCGGCGAACTCCGGCCAGGTGATGGGGATCATCTCGGCGGTGGCATTGAGCTTCATGGTGCACGAACCCAGCGGGATCATCGCGTGGGCCAGGCTGAGATCGCGATTCTCCAGGCGCTTGAGGTAGCGCAGCATCTCGGTCTCGGAATGGTAGCGCTCGAACACCTCGTGCTCGAGGTAGGGCGTTTGCCGCCGCAGGGCCTGCGGGATGGCCTGGAAGTCTGCATCCAGACCTTCATCGAGCGTGGCAATGTCGTCGGCCTTGTTGCCGCGGAAGATGCCCAGCAGCGACGAGAGGTGCCGGCGGCGGGTCTGTTCGTTGAGGCTGATGCCGATGAATCTGTCGCGGTCGGCGCGCAGGTTGATGCCGGCCTGGTGGGCGCGGTGGAGCAGGGCCTGGCGCTCGGGCTCGTCGACGCGAACCGACAGGGTGTCGAAGAAATGCTCGCTTTCGAGCTCGAAGCCGGCGTCGACGACGCCACGGGCGAGAATGCAGGTCTGGCGGTGGATACGGCGGGCGATCTTCTTCAGCCCCTCCGGTCCGTGCCACACGGCGTAGAAACCGGCCATCACCGCCAGCAGGGCCTGGGCGGTGCAGATGTTGCTCATCGCCTTCTCGCGGCGGATGTGCTGCTCGCGGGTCTGCAGGGCCATGCGGAGCGCAGGGTTGCCGTGGCGGTCCCTGGAGACCCCGATGATTCGCCCGGGCACGCTTCGCCGGTAGTCCTCGCGGGTGGCGAAGAAGGCCGCGTGCGGGCCGCCGTAGCCCATCGGCACGCCAAAGCGCTGGGCGCTGCCGACCACCACGTCGGCGCCGGCCTGTCCGGGCGATTCGAGCATCAGCAGGGCCATGGGGTCGGTTGCTACCGCGACCTGGGCACCACGTTCGTGGGCCGCCTCGACCAGCTCGCCGATGGGCTCGATGGCGCCGTTGGCGCCGGGATACTGAACCAGGATGCCGAAGCAGTCGGTGTCGGCCACGGCGGAATGCAGGTTCTCGCGCACCTGGACATCGATGCCCATGTGGCGGCCGCGACTGATGACGACATCGATGGTCTGGGGCAGGCAGTTGGCGTCGACGAGAAAGACATCGCTCTTGTTCTTGCGGTTGACGCGCTTGAGCATGGCCATGGCTTCGGCCGCCGCGGTCGCTTCGTCGAGCAGCGATGCATTGGCCAGTTCCATGCCAGTGAGATCCATGATCATCTGCTGGAAGTTGAGCATGCCTTCCAGCCGCCCCTGGGAGATCTCCGCCTGGTAGGGCGTGTAGGCGGTGTACCAACCCGGGTTCTCCAGCACGTTGCGCAGGATGACCGGCGGCGTCAGGGTCGGGTGATAGCCCAGCCCGATCATCGAGTGAGCCACGCTGTTGTGCGAGGCCATCTCGCGAATGCGCTCGAGCACCCGTTCCTCGTTGTCGCTGTCGGGCAGTGACAGCGGACGCTCGCTGCGGATGCTGCCGGGCATGGTCTCGAGCACGAGCGATTCGAGGGACTCGCAGCCGACGGTGTCCAGCATCCGGCGCTGGCCCGCGGAATCGGGGCCGATGTGGCGGCCGACGAAATCGTCGTGCGATTCGAGGCGATGCAGCGGTGTGTTGGTGTTCCGGTTGTCGGTCATTGCAGAAGCAGTCCTTGCGCGGAAGTCTTGAACAGGTAGTGGTCGATCAACAGGAAGGCGAACAGGGCCATCAGGTAGACCACCGAATAATTGAACATGCTCATGGCGAGTTGCTCGTTCTTCGAACGCATGATGGCGATCGCGTAGCCGAGGAACCCGATATTGAGGATCGTGGCGCCGACCAGGTAGGCCAGGCCGCTCATGCCCGTCAGCCACGGCAGCAGCGTGACGAGCACCAGGATGATGGTATAGAACAGGATCTGCCAGCGCGTGAACTTCACCCCGTGGGTGACCGGCAGCATGGGCACGTCGGCCGAGGCGTAGTCCTCGCGCCGGTGGATGGCAAGCGCCCAGAAGTGGGGCGGCGTCCAAACGAAGATGATCAAAAACAGGATCAGGGCGTGGGCGTGGATGTCACCGGTCACGGCGACCCAGCCCAGGACGGGCGGTGCGGCACCCGCGGCCCCGCCGATGACGATGTTCTGGGGCGTGGCGCGCTTGAGCCAGGCGGTGTAGATCACGGCGTAGCCGATCAGGCTGGCGAAAGTCAGCACCGCGGTCAGCGGATTGACGAGCCAGGCGAGGATCACCATCGACACCGCCGCCAGCACCAGGGCGAAGGTCAGCGCCTGCTTGCGATTGACCTGGCCGGTGGGCAGGGGGCGGTTGCGGGTCCGCGCCATGATGCGGTCGGCGCGCTCGTCGAGCAGGTGGTTGATGGCCGCCGCCGCTGCCGCCGCCATGCCGATGCCGAGCGTGCCCCAGACCAGGGCGTCCAGGGGGATCATGCCCGGTGTCGCCAGGGCCATGCCGACGATCGCCGTGAAGACGATCAGCGCGACCACGCGAAGCTTGCACAGGCCGAGAAAGAAGCGCGTTCGCTGCCAGATTGATGCAGTCGCTGCCGTCATGTCCGCTCGTCGGAGGGTGGTCGGTAAGCCAGGGAAACGGGCCTATTCGGGCCCGGTCTGCGTCCAGGTGAGCAGGCGCGAGAGATCCCGTCGCATGCCGTTGAGGTCCGCATCCTGCGGGTAACGCAATATTATATGGCCCTTGGGGTCGACGATGTAGCTGATTGCCTCGAGCCCGGCGTCCGGCAGGGCCGGGGACAGGGCGCTGCCGGCGTCGCCTTCGAAGACGCGATAGTCGTCGGCCAACTCGTGAATTTCGGCGAGGGTCTCTTCGTCGACTTCTCCCGGCGTGACGAACATCAGGGCCACTTCCGGCTGGTGGCGGTCCTGGCCGAGACGGATCTGGCGCAGCCAGTAGAGGTCTTCCAGGCAGGCGTCGTCGCAGCCGGCCGCACGGTAGTGCAGCAGCTGCCACTGGCCGGCCAGGGTTTCGCGGGTCACGGTTTCGCCGGCGGCGGTCTTCTGCTCGAACTCGGGCAGTCGCACGGCCGGCTGGAGCAGCTCGCCGTAGTTGCGGGTGCTGCCGGGGCGCCAGTCGAGCCACTGGCTGTTGAGCAGTATCGCGATCACCACGGGGGCGAGGAAGAGGGCCAGGACGGCGAAAATGGTGGTTTTTTTCATGATTTCCGAATCTTGCGCCAGGTCAGGATGACCCAGATGAGAAACACCGCGGCCGCCATCGTGATCCACTGCCAGGCGTAGGCGAGATGGCGGTCGGGTCCGAAATTGACCGGGCGCCAGTCGTCTCCGGTCAGGTGCGCCGGGTGCGCCGGGTCGAGCAGGATCACGCGGTCGGCGAGTTCCGAACCGAGCGCTTCCTCTACGCGGGCGAGGTCGAGATAGGTGACCAGGTTGGGCCAGTCGTCTGCATCGAGCGGACGGGCTTCGCCCAGCTGGCGCCCGACGCGCGGCGGGCTGGTCAGCCGGCCGCTGATCGAGACGGCAGTCTCGGGGGCGCCGACGCGGGGCAGCGGGCCCTGCCTGGAAGCAAGCGGATGCCAGCCGCGGTTGACCAGCCAGATCCGGTCCATGCCCTCGGGCCGGAACGGCGTGAATACGTGCACACCCGCCTGGCCGGCGCGGATCTGATTGTCGAGCAAGACGTTGCGGGACGGCTCGAAGATTCCCGTGGCGCGCACTTGGGCATAGGCCGCGTCAGCGGGCAGTGGCTCGCCGAGGGCGATTTCTGCGGCTTGTTCCCAGGCCTGCATCAGGCCGCGCTTTTCGTCCGCCCGGTCGAACTGCCAGGCGGCCAGTCGCGCGCACATCAGAATGACGAGAACGGCCGCGAGGTGCGGCAACCAGCGAAAGATGAAGGACGAGGGCCTGCTCATGACGGGGCGGCATTATAATCGACGGAACACTCAGCCCGGAGTTCTACCTTGCTCAGCAAAGTCCTGATCATCGCTGCTTTCCTCGTCATCCTGTACACCCTGGCGTCCAGCTTCTATTTTCTGGTCAAGGATTCAGGAGAGGGTGAACGCACCGTGCGGCGCCTGAGCTGGCGCGTGGGGCTCTCGCTGGGTCTGGTGATCCTGCTATGGATCGCCTTTCAGCTCGGCTGGATCGAGCCCCAGGGCGTCAACCCGGTCCGCTATCCGGGCGGCGGCTGAGGCGGGCCCTCAGTCGCCGGAGTCGAGCCGTTCAAGGACGCTGTCGGCGCTCGATACCCGGAATTCGCCGGGGCCTTCGACCATCAGGTGCTTTATGACGCCGTCCTGCACGACCATGGCGAAGCGCTGGGCGCGTTCGCCCATTCCGAATCCGCTGGCGTCCATTTCCAGGCCAAGCGCGCGCGTAAATTCGCCGTTGCCGTCGGCCGCCATGACGATCGCTTCACCCACGCCCACGGATTTGCCCCAGGCGTCCATGACGAACACATCATTGACCGCCATGCACACGATCCGGTCGGCGCCGGCGGCGCGAATCTCTTCGGCGCGTTCGACGAAGCCCGGCAGGTGCCTCGCCGAGCAGGTCGGGGTGAACGCGCCGGGCACGGCGAGCAGGACCGAGGTGCCGGCGCCGAGGAGGGTCGTGGTCGACTGGCCGGAAGGGCCTTCCGGCGTCATCACGGTCAGGGTCGCTTCGGGGACGCGGTCCCCAACGGTTACCGTCATGGTCGGTGCCTCGTTCAGCCGCCGAGCGCGCTGTCGATGGCCTTGAGAAGCTCTTTCTTGTCGACCGGCTTGGTGATGTAGGCGGCAGCGCCCTGGCGCATGCCCCAGATGCGGTCGGTTTCCTGGTCCTTCGTGGTCACGAAGATGATCGGAATGTTCGCGGTCGACTCATCCTTGGCGATGCGGCGGGTGGCCTGGAAGCCGTTGAGCCCGGGCATGACGATATCCATCAGGATGACGTCGGGCACGTGGGCCTTGGCCTGCTCCACGCCTTCCTCGCCGCTGGAGGCGGTAATGACCTCGTGGCCACCGCCTTCGACGATCTTCTGCAGCGAGTACAGGTGAGTCTCGGAGTCGTCTACGATCAGAATCTTGGCCATGGGAATCCCTTCTTGAAAGTTGTGTTGCTCAAGCTCGAATCGGAACCATCATACCCGAAACCCGGGCGACAGGTCCCCCCTTGGATGCGTCTTCAGGACGCGGCGACGCGTACCACGATCCGGCCCTTTCCGCCGCCGGAGAGGAGCTGATCGAAAGCCCCGGACAGGTCGTCCAGGTCGATGGTGTCGGCAGCGATCCGGTCGAGGTGGCGCGGCCGCCAGTCGCCGGCCAGGCGCTCCCACAGCTCCTTGCGGATCCGATAGGGGCAGCCGGCGGAATTGATGCCCAGGAGCGTGATGCCGCGGATGATGAAAGGCATCACGGTGGTGTTCAGGCCGATGCCTCCGGCCATGCCGCAGGACGCGATGTTGCCCCAGGGCTTGATCACGCGAGTGAGCCCGGACAGCATGTCGCCGCCCACGTTGTCGAGCGCGCCGGCGAACTGCGCCGAGGCCAGGGGTGACTCGGGCCAGTAGAGCTCGTGCCGCGAGATGCACTGGGAAGCGCCCAGCTCGTGGAGCCACTCGAACTCGTCTTCCTTTCCGGAGATGGCGGTGACCTCGTAGCCGGCGGCCGAATAGATGTCGCAGGCCAGCGAGCCGACGCCGCCGCTCGCGCCCGTGACCGCGATCGACCCCATGTCGGGGCTCTGTCCGTTGGCTTCCATGCGCCACAGACCCAGCGCGGCCGTGAATCCGGCCGTGCCCAGAATCATCGCTTCGTGCAGGTTCAGGCCCCGGGGCAGGGGGACCAGCCAGTCGGAAGGGACCCGCAGGTATTCGCTGTAGCCGCCGTCGCGGGATTCCGACAGGCCGCTGCCGGTGATCAGGACTTCATCGCCCTCGGAAAAGCCGTCGTGATCCGATCGCACGACCGTACCGGCTGCGTCGATGCCGCCATTGAGCGGAAACTTGCGCAGGATCTTGCCCTTGCCGGTGCCGGCCAGCGCGTCCTTGTAGTTGACGCTCGAGTAGGCGACCCGGATGACGACGTCACCCTCCGACTGCTCGTCGATGGATTGCTCGACCAGCTCGCCGCGGTAGCCGTCCTCGTCGTCGCTGATCCGGAAGGCGCGGAAGGTGTCGGGAATATTACTCACTGTGCTTCCTCGCGGAGTTCGTTAAAACCGCAGATTACGCAGATTCGCGCAGATTGATATCGAAAGCCTCTGTTCAAATCTGCGGTTACAGGAACTCAAGCCTCTTAGTTGGCTTTGTGAATGGCGCGCTTGTCCACGGCCAGGGCGGCTTCGTGGACCGCCTCCGACAGGGTCGGGTGAGCATGGATGATGCGGGCCAGGTCTTCGCTGGCGCCGGCGAATTCCATCGTCACCACGCACTCGGCGATCAGCTCGGAGGCATTCGGGCCGACGATCTGGACGCCCAGGACACGGTCGGTTTCGGCGTCGGCAATGACCTTGACCGTACCGGGGGCGTGGCCCATGGCCAGGCCGCGGCCGGTGGCGGCAAACGGGAAGTTGCCGGCGCGGTATTCCACGCCTTCTTCGGCGAGCTGCTTCTCGGTCTTGCCCACCCAGGCGATTTCCGGATCGGTGTAGATCACCCAGGGCACGGTGTCGAGGCCGAAGTGGCCGTGGCCGCCGGCGATGGTCTCGGCCACCGCGATGCCTTCTTCGGAGGCCTTGTGCGCGAGCATGGGGCCGCGCACCAGGTCGCCGATGGCCCACACGCCTTCGACGGCGGTGCGGCAGTGGTCGTCGACTTCGACCTGTCCCCGGTCGGTCAGCTTGACGCCGGAATCGTCGTCCAGCAGCCCTTCGCTGGCGGCCTTTCGGCCGACGGCGACGAGCAGCTTGTCGAAGGTCTCTTCGTGCTCACCGTCGGAGTCCTCGAAGGTCACTGTGACCTTGCCGTCCTTGACCTCGGCGCCGGAGACCTTGGTGCCCAGGCGAATGTCGAGACCCTGCTTCTTGAACTCGCGGGCGGCCACGCGCGAAGCGTCCTTGTCGATGGCCGGCAGGAATTCTTCCAGCGCCTCGAACAGCATGACCTCGCTGCCCAGGCGCGACCAGACGCTGCCCATTTCCAGGCCGATTACGCCGGCGCCGATCACGCCGAGCTTTTCCGGCACGTCCTGGAATTCGAGCGCACCGATATTGTCAACGATCGCTTCGTTGTCGATCTCCACGTTCGGGATCGAGAAGGATACGGAGCCGGCCGCCAGGATCACGTGCTTGCCCTTGACCGAGTAGGCGTCGCCGTCGTGCGGGGTCAGTTCCACTTCGCGGTCGGCCTTGAGCTTGCCGCGGCCGTTGACGAACTCCACCTTGTTGGCCTTGAGCAACTGGGTCACGCCGCCGGTGAGCTGTTTGACCACCTGGTCCTTGCGCTTGAGCATCTGGCCGACGTCGATGCTGACGTCCTTGACCTGGATGCCGTGATCGGCGTAGTCGTCGCGGACGTGGGCAAAGTGCTTGGAGGAATCCAGCAGTGCCTTGGAGGGGATGCAGCCGATGTTCAGGCAGGTGCCGCCCGGCGCGGGCTTGTCGTCCTTGCCCTTGCGATCGTCGACCATCAGGACCTTGAGATCGAGTTGCGCGGCGCGGATGGCGGCCACGTACCCGCCGGGGCCGCCGCCGATCACGATTACGTCGAATTCCTTGTCAGCCATTTCGTTTCCTTGGAGATTGATCGATTAAAGGCCAAGCAGCATGCGCGCCGGGTCTTCCAGGGCTTCCTTGATCGCCACCAGGAACTGGACGGCGTCCTTACCGTCGATGATGCGGTGGTCGTAGGACAGGGCGATGTACATCATCGGGCGGATGACGATCTCGCCGTCGATGGCGACCGGGCGCTCCTTGATGGTGTGCATGCCCAGGATGGCGCTCTGCGGCATGTTGAGCAGCGGCGTGGAAAGCAGGGAGCCGAACACGCCGCCGTTGGTGATGGTGAACGTGCCGCCCTGGAGGTCGTCGAGCTGGATCGTGCCCTTCCTGGCCTTTTCGGCGTAGTCGGCGATGCCCTGTTCGATTTCGGCCAGTCCCATGCGGTGCGCGTCGCGCAAGACGGGTACGACCAGGCCGCGATCGGTGGATACGGCAATGCCGACGTCCTGGTAACCGTGGTAGATGATCTCGTCGCCGTCGACCGAGGCGTTGACCACCGGATGCTTCTGCAGCGCCTCGCAGGCGGCCTTGACGAAGAAGGACATGAAGCCGAGCTTGATGCCGTGCTTGTTCTGGAAGTCTTCCTTGTAGCGGCTGCGGATGTCCATAACCGCCTTGAGATCCACCTCGTTGAAGGAGGTCAGGATGGCGGCGGTGTTCTGGGCCTCCTTCATGCGCTCGGCGATGCGCGAGCGCAGTCGCGACATCTTGACGCGTTCTTCCGGGCGCGGGCCGGTGGCGCCGCCGGCCATGTGGCTCATTACGTCGCCCTTGGTCACGCGTCCGCCGCGACCGCTGCCCTCGATCTGGCTGGCGTCGAGGTCGTTTTCGGCGACCATGCGGCGGGCCGAGGGGGGCAGGTCTTTCTCGGCGTCCTTGGAGCGGCCGGACTTCTTCTCCCCGCCGCCGTCGCTCTTCTTGCCTTCGCCGGAATCCTTTTCGGCCTTGTCGTCGGATGCTTCCTCGCCTTCGTCGGCGGACTCGTCTTCCTCCGACTTGCTCGGCGCTTCGCCTTCTTCCATCAGGCCCAGGACCTGGCCCTCGGTGACGGTTTCGCCTTCCTCGGCGCTGATGTCCTTTAGCACGCCGTCGGCTGGAGCCGGCACTTCGAGCACCACCTTGTCGGTTTCCAGGTCGACCAGGTTCTCGTCGCGCTCGATCGCGTCGCCGGGCTTCTTGTGCCACTTGGCGATGGTCGCGTCCGAAACGGACTCGGGCAGGTTGGGGACTTTGACTTCAACGCTCATGGGTTACTTACTCCGTGAATTTGCCTGGGGTCAGCGCCTCGCCGACCAGGCGCTTTTGTTGTTCGAGGTGGACCTGGTAGTAGCCGACGGCCGGGGACGACGAGCCGTGGCGGCCGACGTAGCCGAGTTCCTGGCCGTCGCGGATGCAGGCCTGGAGGTGATGGCGAATCTGGAACCAGGCGCCCTGGTTCATGGGCTCTTCCTGGCACCACGCCACTTCACCGGCCTTGTCGTAGCGCGCGATGATGGCCTGGACCTCCTCGCGCGGGAAGGGGTAGAGCTGCTCGACGCGGACCAGCGCGACGTTGTCGACCTCGTCCTCTTCGAGCTGCTTGGCCAGGTCAAAGTAGACCTTGCCGGCACAGAAGACGACGCGTTCGACCTTTTTCGGATCCGGCCCGGCCGGGTCGTCGATGACCAGCTGGAAGTGACCGTTCTCGAGATCGTCGAGCGACGAGGTCGAGGCCTTGTGCCGCAGCAGCGACTTGGGCGTCATCACGATCAGCGGCTTCCGGAACCGGCGCAGCATCTGCCGGCGCAGCATGTGGAACATCTGCGAGGGCAGGGTGGGCACGCAGACCTGGATGTTGGCGCCCGAGCACAACTGCATGAAGCGCTCGAGACGGGCCGAGGAGTGCTCCGGACCCTGACCCTCGTAGCCGTGCGGCAGGAACATGACCAGGCCGCACAGACGGCCCCACTTGGCCTCGCCGGAGGCGATGAACTGGTCGATGACCACCTGCGCGCCGTTGACGAAGTCGCCGAACTGGGCTTCCCAGATCGTCAGGGTGGACGGTTCGGCCGTGGCGTAGCCGTACTCGAAGCCGAGTACCGCTTCCTCCGACAGCAGTGAATCGATCACCGTCACGCGACGCGGATCGTCGGTGAACTGCTGCAGCGGCAGCATGGAAGACCCGTCGGCCTGGTTGTGCAGGACCGCGTGGCGGTGGAAGAAGGTGCCGCGGCCGGAATCCTGGCCGACCAGGCGCAGGCCGTGGCCGCCCTCGACCAGGGTGGCGTAGGCCATGGTTTCGGCGAAACCCCAGTCCATGGGTGATTCGCCGCTCGCCATCTTCTTGCGCGAGTCGATGATGCGCTGCACCTGCTTGTGCAGCTCGAATCCCTCGGGCAGGGTGGTCAGGCGGTCGGACAGTTCGCGGATGCTTGCGGCATCGATGCCGGTGGTGACTTCCTCGCGCCAGTCGCCGTCGAGGTAGGGGTCCCAGTCGACGGTCTCGATCGCTTCGTCCTCGCTGAGCAGGTCGACGACCGGTTCGCCGGCGTCGAGCTTGTCGCGATAGCCTTCGTTGGCCTTGTCGATGGCCTTCTTGTCGACCAGGCCTTCCTTGATCAGTTCGTCGGCATACTGCTTGCGCACCGGATCGAGCTTGCGGATGGTCTCGTACATGCGCGGCTGCGTGGCGGCCGGCTCGTCGGCCTCGTTGTGGCCGAGGCGGCGATAGCAGACCAGGTCGAGCACGACGTCCTTCTTGAACTCGCGGCGGAAGTCGGCGAGCACGCGCGTTGCGAACAGCACGGCCTCGGGATCGTCGCCGTTGACGTGCAGGATCGGCGCCTGGACCATCTTGGCGACTTCGGTGCAGTACAGGGTCGAACGCGCGTCGAGCGGGTTCGAGGTGGTGAAGCCGATCTGGTTGTTGACCACGACGTGGAAGGTGCCGCCGACGGCGAAGCCGCGCGCCTGCGACATGTTGAGCAATTCCATGTTGACGCCCTGGCCGGCGATGGCCGCGTCGCCGTGCACGAGCACGGGCAGGACCTGCTCGCGGCGGTCGTCGCGAAGGCGGGTCTGGCGCGCACGCGCCGAGCCGGCCACCACGGGGTTGACGATTTCCAGGTGCGAGGGGTTGAAGGCCAGCGCCAGGTGCATCGGGCCGCCCGGCGTGGGTACGTCGGAACTGAAGCCCATGTGGTATTTCACGTCGCCCGAGCGATTCGGGTCGTCGGCCGCGATCTTGCCCTCGAATTCGGCGAACAGGTCGCGCGGACTCTTGCCCAGGATGTTGACCAGCACGTTGAGTCGGCCGCGATGGGCCATGCCGATCACCATTTCGCGCACGCCCTGGCTGCCGGTGTGGCGAATCAGGGCGTCGAGCAGCGGGATCATGCTCTCGCCGCCTTCCAGCGAGAAGCGCTTCTGGCCGACGTACTTCGAGTGCAGGTATTTCTCGAGACCTTCGGCGGAGGACAGCTTGTCGAGCAGGCGGCGACGCTCCTCGGCCTCCGGCGTGTAGTTGCCGCGCGCGCCCTCCAGGCGCTGCTGCAGCCATCGGCGCTGGTTGGTGTCGGTGATGTGCATGTACTCGACACCGATGCTGCCGCAGTAGGTTTCGCGGCAGGTCTCGACGATGTCCCTGAGCGGCAGGTGATCGGGGCCGGCCAGCGAACCGCTGTGGAACTTGGTATCGAGGTCGGACTCGTCCAGGCTGTGGAAGCCGAGCTCGAGATCGGGCACCTGCGGGCGCTCGCTGATGCCGAGCGGGTCGAGCTGGGCGCGCTGGTGGCCGCGCACCCGGTAGGCGTTGATCAGGCGCAGGACGCCGGCCTGCTTGAAGTCCTCGGCCGCGGTCCCAGCGCTGTAGTGGCCGTTGGCGGCCAGGGCCTGGAAGTGGGCCTCGATCTGGCGGTGGCGGGTCTCGGTATCCACCGAGTCCGACAGCTGGGAGAACAGTTTCTGCCAGTTCTCGGGGACGGATTCGGGATCATCCAGCCAGGCTTCGTAGAAGGCCTCCACATAGTCGGCGTTACCGCCGGAAAGATGGGAGTTCCGGTACTGCTCCTTCAAGAAATCGGTCATGGCGCGCGCGGCTTAGGTCGGGTGCCCAGTCAAAGACCGCTGATTATAACGGCGGCAGGCAATCGATTGGGCCGAATGTGCCGATATTGCTCCGTTTTGCGGCTGTCCGGGATGCGCCGGGGCGCTACACGTAGCGATCGATGTCGCGCGCCATCTGCATCGCATTGCCGATGTAGGTCGACGGTGTCAGTGCGAGTAGCCGCTCGCGGTCGGCTTCGGGAATGTCGAGCTCGGCGATGAATTGCCGGATGCTTTCCCGGTCGATGCCGCGGCCTCGGGTCAGGGCCTTGAGCTTTTCGTAGGGTTCCGGCACGCCGTGCAGGCGCATGACGGTCTGCACCGCTTCGGCCAGCACTTCCCAGGCGCGTTCGAGGTCCTCGGCCAGGCGTTGTTCGTTGGGAGCGATGCGGTCGAGTCCCTTGAGAATGGACTGCCAGGCCAGGGAGCAGTAGCCGAAGGCCGAACCCAGCGAACGCTGCACGGTCGAGTCAGTGAGGTCTCGCTGGAACCGGGAGACCGGCAGCTTGCCGGCGAGGTGGTCGAGCAGGGCATTGGCCAGTCCGAGGTTGCCTTCGCCGTTCTCGAAATCGATCGGGTTGACCTTGTGCGGCATGGTCGAGGAGCCGACTTCGCCTTCGACCAGCTTCTGGCGGAAGTAGCCCCAGGAGACATAGCCCCAGGCGTCGCGCGCGAAATCCAGCAGCACGGTGTTGATGCGCATCAGCGCATGCGCCGCCTCGGCAATCATGTCGTGCGGTTCGATCTGCGTGGTGTAGGGATTCCACACCAGGCCGAGATCCTCGACGAAGTCACGCGCCAGGGTGGGCCAGTCGACATCGGGGCAGGCGGTCATGTGGGCGTTGAAGTTGCCCACCGCGCCGTTGATCTTGCCGGTGATTTCGACCTGGTCGACGGTGCGGCGCTGGCGGCGCAGGCGAAAGACCACGTTGGCCATCTCCTTGCCCAGCGTCGTCGGGGAAGCGGTCTGGCCGTGGGTGCGCGAGAGCATCGGCATTCCGGCGGTGTCCTTGGCCATGGCGGCCAGGCGCTTGTCGATCCGTGCCAGCAGCGGATCGAGCTCCTCGACCACCGAGTGCTTGATGATCAGCGCCCAGGCGAGGTTGTTGATGTCTTCGGAGGTGCAGGCGAAGTGCACGAACTCGGTGTAGGGCGCTAGCGAATCGCGCTCGGTCAGGCGTTCCTTGAGCCAGTACTCGACCGCCTTGACGTCGTGGTTGGTGGTCTGCTCGATCGCCTTGACGGCGGCGGCGTCGAGCTCGCCGAACTCCTCGACCAGGCGGTCGAGGAAATCGCGGTCCTCGCGCGAGAGTTCCGGCAGCGCGGTGAAGGCCGGTTCGGCCGCCAGCGCCTTGAACCAGGCCACTTCCACGCGCACCCGGTGCCGGATCAGGCCGGCTTCGGAGGCGAGCCAACGCAGTCCGGCGAGCTTGCCGGCGTAGCGTCCGTCAAGGGGCGAGAGGGCGGTCAGGGCGTGGGTATCCATCGGGTCGTGCGCGTCGATTCGGGCAATCCGTAATGATACCTCAGCGCGCCGTCGCGTTTGCCCCTGGCAGGCCCCGCTCGCGCGTCATTCCTCGAGAAAGGCGCGTAGCCGCTCGGCCGCCTGGTCGATCGCGGTGACGCCGTTGAGGTGCCCCATCGGGCCGTCCAGCTCGACCATTCGAGAGTCCTTGCCCGCCTGGACCAGCAGCTCGTGCGCCTCCTGTGCCAGCGCCGGCCTGAGCAGCAGGTCGCCGGCCGCCGGAAGGAAGAGGGTTCGGGCCTTCGCGCGATCGAGGGCCCCCGCGAGGTCATCGCCGTGTCCGGCGACGAAAAGCTGGCTGGCGCGGGTGAGATAGAGAACGTGGTTGGCGTCCGAGACCGTCGCACGTTGCCGGGCGCGCTTTCGCAGCCAGTCGGTGACGGCAAAGCCGCCGTCGAGGCTTTCCAACGCATCGGCGGGCAGGTTGCGGTGGTCCGGGAACTGCATCTCGAAGAAGTCCGGGTGCAGGGCGTCCTGGGTGATGAGCATCAGGCTGGCGGTCAGGCCTTCGATCGGTCGTTCGCGGCCGTAGTAGTCGCCGCCGCGCCAGTCGGGATCCAGGCGGATCGGATTCGCCCAGTGTTCGAGCCGTGCGATCTCCCAGGCGCGCATGCGCCCGCCACCGATCACCGAGACCATGCGCTCGACGCGTTCCGGGTAGGCCACGGCCCACTCCAGGGCCTGGAAGGAGCCCATCGAAGCACCGATGACGGCGTGCAGCCGCTCGATCCCCAGCGAGTCAAGCAGGCGCTTCTGGACTTCCACGAAATCGCGGATGGTCACGACCGGAAAGTCCAGCCCCCAGGGTTCACCCGTTTCCGGATTGATGCTGGCCGGTCCGGTGGTGATGACGTGCTCGTCGTGCACGTTGGCGTTGGCCAGCGTGTCGGCGCTGATGACATGGAAGCGGTCGGTGTCGATGGCCTTGCCCGGTCCGATGATGGCGTCCCAGTAGCCCGGCTCGCTATCGTCGGGGTGGTAGCGGCCGGCCGCGTGCGAGGTGCCGGAGAAGAAGTGCGTGACGAGGATGACGTTGTCGCGCGCCGCGTTGAGTTCACCGTAGGCCTCCCAACCGACGCGGACTTCGGAAATGGTCTCGCCGCCGAAGGTGGTGAAGTCCTCGGTGACGAACTCGCGCTTTTCGACGAGCATGCCGCCGGCGAACGCGGGTGTGGCGGCGGCAAGCAGCAGCGGGATCAGGAGCGTTCGAAGCATGGTGTCGGGGCGTGTTCGGGTTCGTCTCCAGACTGAATCAGAACGTCGCGCCGCGCCATTGTCCCTTGGTGCAGGTCAGCGATACTGCCGCAGGTATCGCCACTCGAACAGGCGCTTGGCCCAGTGCATGGCCCTCAGGGGCGGGAGGACGCGATTCCCGCTTTCGCTGCGCGTGACCAGGATGCCGCGATCGTAGAGATCGACGATGCACATCAGTTCGCTCTTGAAGGTCGCCTCGGCGGGCTTGCCGCCCAGTTCGGCGAGGAGGTTCCTTGCCGCGGCCTCGGCCTGCAGGTCGGCCATGTGCGCCTGCTTGGGCATCCAGCCGGGGCCGGGGAAAGACCCGGCATCGCCGGCGACGTAGACGCGTTCGAAGCCCGCGACCCGGCAGTGTTCGTCGGCGCGGATCATGCCGCCGTCCGAGCGCGGCAGGGGTGTGTCGTCGAACCAGTCGTTGCCGGTCATGCCGGGCATGAACAGGATCAGGTCGGCCGCGAAGGATCCGGCTTCGGTCTCCACGCCGTCGGCGCTGAAACGCTTCGGTTTCTGGCCGAGGTGCGTGCGGATGCCTCGCTTCTTCATCTCGTCGAGCAGTCGCTCGACCGCTTTGCCGCCGAGTCGCTGCCCGGGTTTCTCGGCCGGGCTGAAGAAGTGCAGGGTGAAGTTCTCCCTGCGCCGGTGCTTGCGCAGCCAGGTATCGATTCCGAAGAGGAACTCGAATACGGGGCCGCCGCGCATGGCCGACGGCTCCTTCGGGTTGCCCGCAAAGCCGAATGCGATCGACCCCGATTCCATGGCCTGGAGTCGATCGCCCAGGCGAGCGATCTCCTGTGGTCCGCAGCAGGGAAGAAAGCTGTGCTCGATGCCGGGCAGCTTGCGCAGGAACTGCCCGCCGCAGGCGATGACCAGGCCGTCGTTGGCGATCTCGCCCGCTTCGGTGTGGAGCGTCCGGGCGTCGTCGGACAGGCCGGTGGCGCGCGTGGCGTGATGGTCGACGCGCATGCGCTTGAAGAAGCCCTCGAGCGGTGCGACCAGGTCCTCGGGCCGGCGCTTGCCGGTGGGGATCCAGATCGTGCCCGGGTAGTAGACCAGTTCCGGCTTGGGGCTGACCACGTCGATGCCCAGGTCGGCGTTGGCGCGTCGTAACTGGCGTACTGCGGTGAGGGCTGCGAAGCCGGATCCGATAACGGTTACACGCGACATGCTGGATGCTCCGGGTTTGAACCTGGCCATATATTAACAAAATCTAATTAATCGGCTCGCCCGAGCATATAGTCGATGGTCAGCGTAGCCAACGCACGCACACCGGTTTGCATGGCGGCTTCGTTGATCCGGAAGTCCGGCGTGTGATGCGGCGCGACCTCGTCGAGGGGAATGCCTTCGGGCGCGGCACCAAGGAAGAAGTACAGGCCGGGTACCTCTCGCTGGAAGTAGGAGAAATCCTCCGCCGCGGTCAGGGCGTCGATGCGTACTGCCTTCTCACCGGCGATGCGCTGCAGGCTGGGCGCCATCGCCTCGGTCAGCTGCGGGTCGTTGTAGGTCACCGGGTAGCCGCGCTGGATGTCCACGGTGACTTCTGCACCCTGGCTGGCAGCGATGTGTTCGGCGGTGCGCCGGATGTCGGCGTGGATCTTCTCGCGCATGGCCGGGTCGAGCGTGCGGATCGTGCCGATCAGTTCGGCTTCCTCGGGAATGATGTTGTTGCGCACGCCGGCCCGGACGCGGCCGACCGATATGACGGCCGCGGCCCGGGTCAGCTCGGTCTGGCGGGCGACGACGGTATTGAGTCCCAGCACGATCTGGGCGGCGGTGGTGATCGGATCGACGCCGGTCCAGGGCGTGGAGCCGTGTGTCTGGCGGCCGTGGACGGTGATGACGAAGCGGTCGGCGGCGGCCATCGTGCCGGCCGGGCGAAAACCGATCTGGCCGGCCGGCGCGGGCGCCCAGATGTGCTGGCCGAAGACCACGTCGACGTCGGGGTCGGAGAGCACGCCTTCGGCGACCATCATTTCGGCGCCGCCTTCCTCCCCGGGCGGCGTGCCTTCCTCGGCGGGCTGGAAGATGAACTTGACGGTGCCCGGCAGTGATTCGCGCCGCTCGGCGAACAGCTGCGCCACGCCCATGAGCATCGCCATGTGTGCGTCGTGCCCGCAGGCGTGCGAAACAGGCACTTCCTCGCCCAGGTATTCGCTGGTCACTTCCGGTGCGAAGGGCAGGTCGACGCGCGAGGGCACGGGCAGGGCGTCCATGTCCGCGCGCAGCCCGACTACCGGTCCCGGCCGGCCGCCGCGCAGCACGCCGACGACGCCGGTGTGCGCCACGCCCGTGGTCACTTCCATGTCGAGCGAGCGCAGGAAGTCCGCGACCGTCGCTGCGGTGTCGAACTCCCGGTTGGACAGCTCGGGATTGGCGTGGAAGTGGCGGCGCCATTCGACGACCCGTTCCTGCATGGAGGCCGCGCTTTCGTCGATGTAGGCGTGCCACGAATCGGGCGTTTCCTGCGCGAGGGTCGCGGTGGTGCACAGCAGGGCCAGCAGCGGCAGGAGGGCGGTCTTCGGCATGGAAATTCCCGGGGTGAGAGCCTGGCGCCATTCTTGCCGCCCGCGGCCGGGGGCGCAAGCCTCGTTCAGGCCGCGTCGGCCTTGAGCGCCTCGAGGGTGGCGTCCTTCTCCTGCCATAGCTGGTTGACCCATTCCTGGATGCCGAGGCGAAAGTCCGGGTCATCCTGGTAGTCGCCGCCGCGCAGTCGTTCGGGAATCGGCAGGCGCCGGACGTGCACGCGAATCTCGCGAATGCGATTGGCGAACAGGTCGGCCAGGCTGGGACGCCCGTCGGGGTAGGCGATGGTCACGTCGACGAGGGTGTCGAGCGCCTCGCCCATGGCGTCCAGCGTGAAAGCGACACCGCCGGCGCGCGGCTTGAGCAGGTGGCGGTAGGGCGAGTCCTGGGCGGCGTGCTTGGCGGCCGTGAACCGGGTGCCTTCCACGAAGTTGACGATGGCCACGGGGATGCGCATGAACTTCCTGCAGGCCCGGCGGGTGGCGGCGATGTCGCGCCCGGCCAGCTGCGGCTTTCGCTCGATCTGCGCCCGCGTGTAGCGTTTCATGAACGGGAAATCCAGCGCCCACCAGGCCAG
>JAZBPT010000188.1:0-2211 GCA_036351755.1 Wenzhouxiangella sp.
CCAGCGGAAGATGCTCACCGGACTGTGGGCCTGCATGAAGACCGGCCAGCCCTTCGATAGCTCGAAACTCTTTGCAATCGAACCCAAAGGTGCTTGATCCCAGCCAGAGTATCTACGTGACTCCTTCCCTTCTTTTCCTGAACCCTGAAACCTGACCCCTTCAGTCCACCAGGTCTGGCCGCCCGTAGTACCAACCCTGCGCATAATCGCAGCCGACGCCGCGCACGAACTCCGCCTCGGCGGCGGTTTCGACGCCCTCGGCGGTGACTTCCATGCCCAGGTCGTGGGCCAGGTTGGTGACCGCGCGCACGATCGCGGCGCTGGCGCTGTCGTCCTCGATGTGGCGCACGAAGGTGCGATCGATCTTGAGGTGCTGGACCGGGAGCCGGCGCAGGTAGCCCAGCGAGGAAAAGCCGGTGCCGAAATCGTCGATGGTGACGCTGATGCCGGCCTCGCGCAGACGGCTGATCTGCTTGAGTGACTCGGTACTGTCGCGCATGAAGGCACGCTCGGTGATCTCGACTTCCAGGCGCTCGGGCCCCAGTCCGGCCGACTCGCCCATCTCGATCAGGCGTGAGCAGAAGGCCGGGTCCTGAAGCTGGCTGGGCGCCGCGTTGATGGCGAGATTGGTGCCTTCCATGGCGGCCACCGCGCGCATCGCACGGCGATAGACCTGCTCGCCAAGGGCGGCGACGAGACCGCGCTTCTCGGCCATGGCCACGAAGCGGTCGGGCGAGAGCCAGCCATCTTCCCAGTGGTACCAGCGCGCGAGGGCCTCGACCGCGACGGGCCGGCCGTCGGACAGGGAGACGATGGGCTGCAGCGACACCTGGATCTGCTCGCGCTCGATGGCGCTGCGCAGTTCGGTTTCGAGATAGCGTCGGGCGCGCGCGGCCTCGGTGAGCTCCCGGGTGTAGCGCGCCCAGCAACCGGGGCCCTGGGACTTGGCCTTGTAGACCGCCGCGTCGGCGTGGCGGACCATGTCCTCGGCCGACTCCGCATCGTCGGGGAACAGGCTGATACCGATCGAGATCGTCATCCGCACCTGGCGCTGATCGATGCGCATGGGTGCTTCCATGGTGCGGCAGATCTCGTCGCTGAGCGCCTCGGCGCGGCGCGCCGCGTCCCGCCCGCGCAGGATCACCAGGAACTCGTCCCCGCCGACGCGGCCCAGCACGCCCTCCCCAGTAACCAGGGAATCGAGTCGCTCGGCAACTTCCTTGAGAAGCCGGTCGCCGGCGGCGTGGCTCCAGGCGTCGTTGATGTCGTTGAAGTTGTCGAGATCCAGGTAGAGCACGGCCAGGCCCTCGCGGGCCGACCCGGCCAGCGTCAGCTCGTCGCGCAGCGTGGACTGCAGGTGGGCGCGGTTGGGCAGCCCGGTCAGCTCATCATAGTAGGCCAGGCGCGTAAGCTTGCGCTCGAGCTGGCGGCGATGGGTCACCAGGCGGGCGAAGCCATGCCACATGACGCTGCCGTCGGAGAGCTTCTCGGGGCCGGAATCGACCTCGACCCATTCCAGGTTCTCATCGGTCTGCGGCCGGCCGACCGGATACATGCGGAAATGCTCGAAGAACGGCTCAAGAGTCTCGGCGCTGCGGTTGACCGACTTCAGCACCCGTTCGACATCCCGTTCGTGAATGCGCTGGAACAGTGGCTCGGCATCCTCCGCCACCGTGGCGTAGTCAGTGCCGAAGACCTCATGGAACTTGGCGCTGGCGTAGGGCAGCCACATGCGGCCTGTTTCGGCGTCGCGCTGGAGCTGGTAGACCGCGCCGGGAACGTGGCTGGCCAGGCGCTCGAGCTGGATGCGCTGGCGGGCGTGATCGGCCTCAACGGCCTTCAGGCGCGAGACGTCGAGGGCCACGCCGGCGATCATGCTCTCGCCGTTGAGCTCCACGCGCCGGCCCTGGAAATGATGCGGCGGGCTGGCGCCACGGGCGGTGAGCACGGAGGCATCGATGGCCGAATACCCCTCGACCAGGCACTTCTCCAGCGCCAGCTCGACCGACTCCTGGTCCGATTTCGCGAAGAACTCCAGCGCCGACATGCGCCCGATCTGCTCAGCGCTGTAGCCGGTGAGATTCTGCAAGCGGGAATTCCACAGCCGCACCCGGCCGCGGGTGTCGATGAGGTAGAAGATGCCCGGTATGACGTCCAGCAGCAGCCCGGACAGCTCACGAGCGTCCACACCCTCCCCGGCGGCCTGCGCCG
>JAZBPT010000189.1:0-4788 GCA_036351755.1 Wenzhouxiangella sp.
CGACATGCTGTTCGATGAAGCCGCCGATGCCGTGGTCGATCTCGGCAACCGGCTGGCCGAAGAGAACCCGGACGTCGATCCCTGGGCCCTGGCCGACGGCCTGATCGCCGGTGCCGTGCATTTCTGGCTCTACGCCCACCAGCCCGAAGCCCCCGTGCCTGCAGACGACGACATGATGACCGCCCGTGAACGCGTCGAGGAACTGGTCAACCAGGTGATGCAGTCGGCCGAGGAGAGCGAATACCTGCACTCCCCCCAGGACACCGATGTCGGCCGCGCCTGATCAGATTCAACAATAGTGGAAGCGGTTTCCAGAGCGCGATTCTCTCACAGGCCGGGCTACCTCCCGCTCAACCCAGGCCGAACAAGAGAATAGCCGCGACGAATCCGCCGCGGCCTTCCTGCCTTTCCGGGATTGCCCCGGGTCTATTTCCGGCTTTCTTCCCGAATCGCCTTGAATTCGTTGCCTTCGTACCATTCCGGCCAGCGATCGCTGTCGGCGACCTCCCGACCCACGGTGTAGAGCAACTCCAGGTCTTCGGCGACACCGCGCAGGTCCCAATCCTCGCTGTAGGTGTCGGCGGTCTTGTGGTAGCGCTCGGCCCGGTACTGGGCCTGCCACTCCAGGCCATACTCGCGGCCCTTCTCCCGGTGATCGACGCCGCCCTTGGCGTACAGGGCGGGGATCCCGATCTTGGCCAGGTTGAAGTGGTCCGAGCGGTAGTAGTAGCCCGCTTCGGGGCTGGGCTCGCGCTCGGTGTGACGGCCCTGGCGTTCAGCCGCGCTGGCCAGGATTTCCTCGAGCTGGGAAGAGCCGTAGCCGATAACCGTCACATCATGAGTCGGTCCGAGCACGGTCATGGCGTCCATGTTGATCGCGGCGGCGGTCATGCCGGGCGGATAAACCGGGTCATTTGCATACTGGCGCGAACCGAGCAGGCCATACTCTTCAAGGGTCACGGCCGCAAAGAGCTGTGTGCGCTCGGCAGGTCCGGCCGCGGCGTTGAGCCGGGCCAGCTCGAGCAGGCCCGCGGTGCCGCTGGCATTGTCGACCGCCCCGTTGTAAATGCCCTCGGAGCCGGAGCGGGCGAGGTTGCGCCCCAGGTGGTCCCAGTGCGCCATGTAGATGACGGCTTCGTCCGGCCGCTCGCTTCCCGGCAGCTGGGCCAGGACGTTGTAGGAGGTGCCGCGACGGGTGGTATTGCGGACCTTTGCATTGGCACGAGCATTCAGGCTCACCCACTCGAAGCCCGGCTGCTTGGCACGCTCCTTTTGCTGCTCATAGTCGAGTCCCGCGCGCGAAAACAGCTCCCGGGCGGCATCGACGGTCAGCCAGCCCTCCAGGGCAACGCGCGGAGCGGATTCGTCGCTGGCCAGCACGAATTCCGCACCCGACCAGGAGTTGATAACCACTTCCCAGGGGTAGCTGGCCGGTTCCGTTTCGTGCACGACCAGTGCTGCCGCGGCGCCCTGTCGGGCCGCTTCCTCGTACTTGTAGGTCCAGCGGCCGTAATAGGTCATCGCGCGGCCGTTGAACAGCGACTCGTCGCCGGTGGCAAAGCCCGGGTCGTTGACCAGCATGACCACCGTCTTGCCCTCGACGTCCAGTCCCTCGTAGTCGTTCCAGTCGTACTCCGGGGCGACGATGCCGTAGCCGACGAAGACGATCTCGGAATCCTCGACGGCATGCGGGTCGGTACCCAGCCGACGGGAGTTGATGACCATCTGTTCCGGGTAGGCCAGGGTCATGCCCTCGCCTTCGAGGTCCACGGCGATCTCGCTGCGCTCGGCGTTGGTCAACTCGATCATGGGGACCGGCTGCAGGTAGCTGTCGCCGTAGCCCGGCTCGAGGCCCATTTCGCTGAATTCGCGCACGAGGTAGTCGATGGTCATGCGTCCGCCCCGGGTGCCCGGCGCGCGGCCCGTGTATTCGTCGGAGGCCAGTGTGCGAACGTCCTCGGCAAAGCGCTCGGTACTCACGCCTTCCTCGGGAAGTTCCGGCAGGCTGTGGGTCCCGGCCTCGTCGGCAGTCTCGGTGGATTGCGCGGTTTCGGTTGCCGAAGGTTTAGCGGCGGGCTCTTCGGCGGTTTCCGGCGCCGACTCACCACCGCAGGCGGCGAGCAGCAAGGCAAGTGCAAATACGGTCGGCAGGCGATACATCACAATCGGGCTCCGTGATCAAAACCCCGATTCTAGCAGGACGCCCGTCGACGAGCCGATATTCGCTCGGCTTCAGATCAGGCCGCCCTCGAGCGCCTTGAGGACGGCGCGCGTCCGGTCGCGCACGCCCATCTTGGAGAGGATGTTGGAAACGTGATTCTTGACCGTCCCCTCGGCGACGCTCAAGGCTCCGGCGATTTCCTTGTTGGAATAGCCCCCCGCCATCAGGCGCAGGATTTCCGTTTCCCGGTCGGTCAGGGGGTCGGGCTCGGAAAGGCTGCTGAAATCCGTGCGCATCTGCCCCAACCCTTTCATGAGGCGCTCGGTAACGGCCGGTTTGACCAGCGTCTTGCCGGCAGCCACCGCCCGGACGGCAGAAAGCAACTCCTCCAGCGCTACATCCTTCAGCAGGTAACCCTTTGCGCCGACGCGGATACCGGCCAGCAGGAGGTCGTCGTCGTCGAACGTGGTCAGGATGATGGTCGGCGGCAGCGCGTTTTTCGAGCCAAGCTCCTCCATGACTTCCAACCCGGTCTTGCCGGGCATGCGCATATCGAGCAAGAGGACGTGGGGATCGATCTCCGGAAGCCGGTCGATCGCCGTCTGGCCGTCGGGGGCCTCGCCGGCCACTTCGATGTCTTCGGCGAGCTCCAGCAAGGAGCGCACGCCTTGCCGAACCAGCGTCTGATCGTCGACCAGCATGACTCTAATCATGTCGCTTGCTCCGTTGGTAGCCAGGCCTTCACCTGGAAGCCCGCACCGGGCCTTGTTGCGATGTCCAGTCTCCCGCCGAGTTCGCGCAGACGCTCTCGCATGCCGCTGATACCGTTGCCCGGCACAAGATTTGGCGCGCCGCGTCCGTCGTCGCGCGCCTTGAGGATGATGCCGTCGCTTTCCTCGGAAAGGCTGATCCACAGATTGCCGGCCTGGGCGTGCCTGACGGCATTGGTGATCAATTCCTGAGCGCAGCGTAGCAGGATCTGGGCACGCTTGGGATCGGTCAGCCCGAGGTCGCTAGGAATTTCCAGGTGAATATTCAGATCCGGCACGCCTGCGGCCAGCATCTCCAACGCCTGACGCAGGTCGACCTGATCGTCGCGGCGCATATCACTGACCACTTCGCGCACATCGGCCAACAGCAGGCGGGCAATGGACGCAGCCTGGTCAACATGTTCCCGCGGCTTGCCTTCGGTGGTGTGACTGGCCACCTCGAGGTTGAGCGTTAGTGCCGTGAGATGGTGGCCGACGAGGTCATGGAGTTCCCGCGAGATTCGCACCCGCTCGGCAATTCTCGTGTTTTCGGTCAGCAACGACTGGGTTGCAAGTAGCTCTGAATTGACTCGCCTGAGCTCTGCCCTCGCCTGCATCTGCTTGAGCGCGAGCAAGGAGGCGATAAAGGGAAATGAAGTCAGGCCCAGGTTCATCAATAGGTAGACCAGCACCAGCAGCCAGCTTCCGCCGGGGCTAAAGATGATCCAGATACTGAAGGCCAGGGCGAGAGAGATGACCCAGGGAATGCCGAATACGAGCGGAAGAATCCACGGCAGGAGCGCGGCAACCAGCATCGCCAGGAGACTTCCAAGGCCGGTATTCGTGAAATACGTAACCCCGAATGCGGAAATGGACAACACCAGCATCACCACGATCCGTTGCCAGAACGGCGCGGCGCGCTGCCTGCCAATGATCGGGTGCCACAAAACAAGTAGGAACAGCAGCGCGGCCGACCACCAGCCCACGATGTCACTTTGGTCGGGCTGCTCCGGAAGCATCCACGGCAACAGGACCAGCGGGAAAGCGGTAAGAAACCAGATCAACACACCGACGTAGCGCAGCCAGTCGATGCTGCGAATCTCGGAAAGCGAACCGAGCCGCTCGAGGATCTGTTTCAGTCTCATGGAGGGAATTCTAAACCTGATCGGGGCGAATGGCTTGAACGTCGACACATCCCGACGCTGGACGCGGTCCCCAAAAAGAAGAAGCCGCCGAGCGAACCCGGCGGCTTCAATCTTTTCTGGTCGACTGCGCCGGGGGCGCAGCCCTCAGATCAGCGGATCAGGCGCGGAAGAAACGCACCGAGACCAGACCGATCATCAGCATGAGAACCGACATGATAATCAGGCCCCACTGGCTCAGGCTCGGGATGTTTTCCGGCGGAACGAACTGAGTGGCTTCACAGCTGATCGTATGCGTACCCGACAGATCGCCGGAGCACACCAGGTCGCCCGAGTACACGGTGCCGGCCGTTGCAGACGACGGGACGGCGCAGGTGATGCTGAAGTCCACGGAGCCGCCGGCAGGCACGGTGACGCCGCCAGAGAGGTCCGGGCTCACGGTGATCTCGGCAGGCAGACCCGATGCGTCGCAGCTGAAGGTGCCATCGGCCGAACCGGAGTTGGAGACGCTACCGTTGGCGGTGGTGCTGTTACCGACCAGAACGTCACCCAGGTCAACCGGTCCAAAGGCCGGGTTGACGCTCAGGTTGGCAACCGAATCAGCCGCACCGGTGATGTCGACCAGCGGGTTGTCATTGATGTTGGCGTCGCTGGTGATTTCGAGCTGGTTGCTGTAGGGGCCGTTCGCAGCGGCATCGAACTCGATGTCGATGGAGCAGGTGTCACCGTTGCCGCC
>JAZBPT010000190.1:0-18350 GCA_036351755.1 Wenzhouxiangella sp.
CACCCGGAAGCTGGCCGACGAGATCGGCTACCCGGTGCTGATCAAGGCCGCCGCCGGCGGCGGCGGTCGCGGCATGCGCGTGGTCGAGAATCCCGAGGACCTGATCAAGTCGATCAATCTCACCCGCCAGGAGGCCAAGTCGGGATTCGGTGATCCGACGGTCTACATGGAGAAGTTCCTGACCAATCCGCGCCACGTCGAGATCCAGGTGCTCGCCGACAGCCACGGCAACGCCGTGCATCTGGGTGAACGCGACTGCTCGATGCAGCGCCGCCACCAGAAGGTCATCGAAGAGGCCCCGGCGCCCGGAATCACCGAGGAGGAACGTCAGCGCATCGGCAAGATCTGCACCGACGCCTGCAAGCGCATCGGCTACCTCGGCGCGGGTACCTTCGAGTTTCTCTACGAGGACGGGGAGTTCTACTTCATCGAGATGAACACGCGCATCCAGGTGGAACACCCTGTGACCGAATGCGTGACGGGCCTGGACCTGATCCGGGCCCAGATCCTGGCCGCCGCCGGCGAGCCGCTGCCGTTCGGCCAGGAGGACGTGCATATCCAGGGCCATGCCGTGGAGTGCCGTATCAACGCCGAGGATCCCGAGAAGTTCATCCCGCAACCCGGCACCATCCAGGCCTTCCACGCGCCGGGCGGACCGGGGATTCGCGTCGATTCGCACATCTACGACGGCTACAAGGTGCCGCCGAACTACGACTCGATGATCGGCAAGCTGATCGCCTACGGCGAGACGCGGGAGGCCGCAATCGAACGCATGCGCGTGGCGCTCGACGAGATCGTGCTCAGGGGCGTGGTCACCAACATCCCGCTGCACCAGCGCCTGATGCGCGATTCCGGCTTCCGCGAGGGCGGCACCAACATCCACTACCTCGAGAAACTGCTCAAGAACTGACGCCTGGGCATCGTCGGTTTCACGCCAAGGCGCGAAGGCGCCAAGGTCGCCAAGAACGGAGAAACAGTGAAAGAAGAAAGGGGCGTGCGATAGCTTGTCGACACGCCCCTTTCATTCTTAATCTTCTTTTCTTTTGATTTTCTTCGCGACCTTGGCGCCTTTGCGCCTTGGCGTGAAACCGCTGAGCCGACTCAGCTCGTCAGCGGCAACGCGCCGAAGGCGGCGTGGGCGACGAGGTGGCCGAGGCGGTCGAGGTCGGGGATGACCGCGTCGCGGCCGTCCACCTGGGCCCGGCCGGCGACCGCAATCGGGTTCGACTCGGTCGGGATTTCCTCGAGATTGTCCTCGGTGATCGTCACCAGGCGGGGATGACCCTGGGTGACCACCGCCATGTAGGGCATGCGGTCGGTGTCGATCAGGGTCTTGAGAATGCAGATACGCGCGCCCTTGAGATCCTCGCCATCGGCTTCCTCAATCAGGCTCGAGAAGCTGATAACCGGCACCTGCCAGCCATGCCAGAGGATCGTGCCCATGACCCAGTCGACGGCCTCCGGAATCGGGTCGGGCTCGGTGTAGCCGACCATTTCGGCGACGGTGGCGTTCGGCAGCAAGAGCTCGACGCCGGTCACGGGAACCATCACGCTGCGAATTTCGGTGTCGGACATGGTCTTTCCTATCCTTGCGGCACGGGCATCCGGAGCTGGTCGAAGACTTCCTCGACGAGATCGGCTTCCTGGTAGGGCTTGGTGAGGTAGCCGTTCACGCCCAGGTCCTTGGCGTGCTGGCGGTGCTTCTCACCGCTTCGCGATGTGATCATCACCATCGGCACGTGCTTCAGGCGCGGATCGTTGCGCACGTGGGTGGCCAGCTCGTAACCGTCCATGCGCGGCATCTCGATATCGAGCAGGATCAGGTCGGGGACGCGCTCGAACATTGCCTCGACAGCATCCAGGCCGTCGCGCGCGGTCATGACTTCCAGGCCGCGGTGCTCGAGAACGCGCGCGGTCACGCGGCGCATGGTGATGGAGTCGTCGACGACCATGACCAGCGGCGTGCGCTTGACTTCCTCGGCGCGCTCGGCGCGTTCGTATTCGGCTTCGTGTCCGGGCAGCAGGTTCTTCTCGAAGGCGCGCCGGATGAGCGGGCCCATGTCGAGAATCGGCACGACCTGACCGTCGCCGGTGATCGTGCCGCCGAGAATGCCGGTGATCGAACTGATCTGAGGACCGACGGGCTTGATCACGATTTCGCGATGGCCCTGCAGCTCGCTGACGCGCAGGGCGGCGCGATGCTCGCCGGCCTCGATCATCAGCAGCGAGAGCGTGCCCTCGGGCAGTTCCTCCACGTCGAAGCCGAGCTGCGTTTCGAGTTCGATGAGCGGGTACTGGTCGCCGGCGTACTCCTGGTGCGGATCGCTGGAGTGGATCTGGTGCTCCCACTCTGAGCTGAGCATGCGCGTCACGCCGCGGACGGCCTGCAGGGGAATGGCGAACTGGCGATCCGCCACGCGCACCATGATGGCCTGCATCACCGTCAGCGACAGCGGGATGCGGATCGTGAACAGGGCGCCCTTGCCGGTATCCGTGTCGGCGCGCACGCTGCCGCCGATCTGGCGTACCTCGTTGGCGACCACGTCCATGCCGATGCCGCGGCCGGCCAGCTCGCTGACCTGCTTGGCCGTGCTGAAACCGGGGCGGAAGATCAGCTGGGCGAGGTCGCGATCGCTGGCGCTGTCGGGATCGGCGAGCAGCTTCTGCTCGATACCGCGCTTGCGAATGGCGTCCAGGTTGAGGCCGGCGCCGTCGTCACGCACGCGCAGAACGAGTTCGGTGGCCTCGCGGCTGACGTCGATATGGATCGATCCGGTCTCGGGCTTGCCGGATTCGCGCCGCTGCTCGGGCGATTCGATGCCGTGCGAGACGGAATTGCGCAGCAGGTGTTCCAGCGGCGCGGTGATGCGGTCGAGCACGGAACGGTCGAGCTGTCCGTCGCCCTCGATGTCGACCACCAGGCGCGCCTGCTTGTCGAGCTCGCGCGCAGCGTTGCGAACCACTCGGCGGAAGCGGGGCAGGAGCGTGTTGAAAGCCACCATGCGGGCCTGCATGAGGCCTTCCTGCAGCTCGGTGTTCACGCGCGACTGCTGCATCAGCAGGGTTTCGGACTGGCGCGTGGCGTCGTCGAGGATGCTGGTGAGGCTGGTCAAGTCATTGACGGACTCGCCGAGCGCTCTCGAAAGCTGCTGAATGGTCGAATAGCGGTCGAGCTCGAGCGGATCGAAGGCCTCGTCTGCGGGGCCGTGCTCGCGCTCGTAGCGCGCCAGGATCTGCGCCTCGGTCTCGATTTCGAGCTTGCGCAGCTGGTCGCGAAGTCGGATGACGGTCTCGTCGACTTCGGCGACGTTGCTGCGGAAGACGTTGACCTGTTCCTCGAGCCGCGAGCGGAAGATGCTGATCTCGCCGGCGAAGTTGACGAGATCGTCGACGAGGTTGGCCGGCACGCGAAGTGTCTCCGTGCGGGCGACCTGCGCTTCCTCGACCTGTTCGGGCGCGGCTTCTTCCTCCTCGGCCAGCTCGGGCAGGATTTCGGCTTCCTCGATCTCCTCCTCGGCTTCGGGGAACAGGCCGCCGCTGGGCCGTTCGGGCATCGGCTCGCGCTTCTGGACGGCTTCCACCATGGCATGCAGGTGGTCGCAACCGGCCTCGAGGGCGTCGATTCGTTCGGCCGTGGTCCGGTGCAGGCCCGCGGCAATGCCCTCGAGCAACTCCTCCATCACATGGGCGACCGAGCCGATGGCATCGAGGCCGACCATGCGGGAGCTGCCCTTGATGGTATGCAGATCGCGCTGCAGGCTGGTGACCAGCGCCTTGTCTTCCGGCGCCTCGCGCCATTGCTGCAGTGATTCGTCGGCGTGCTCGAGCACTTCTTCGGCTTCTTCGAGGAATGCTTCGAGCAGGTCCTCGTTGAGATCCGCGTACAGGTCTTCCGCCGCCTCGGGCTCGGGCTCCGGTTCGGGCTCGGCTTCGGCTTCGGCTTCTGCTTCTGCTTCTGCTTCTGCTTCTGCTTCTGCTTCTGCTTCTGCTTCTGCTTCGGCTTCTGCTTCGGCTTCTGCTTCGGCTTCTGCTTCAGCCTCCTCGCTCGCCTCTACCTCCGTGGCGCCCTCGGCGGCTTCGGGGGCGGGCGTCTTTTCCTGTTCGATCGGCTCTTCGGCCGCGGCTTCTTCCGAGGCTTCTTCCGCGGCTTCCTCGGCAGCCTCTTCCAGGCCGAACACGTCGCCTTCCTCGTATTCGAGGCCGGTCTCTTCGGCGTCGGAGCTGAACAGTGCCTCTTCCTCGGCAGCCTGCTCTTCGCTGGCGGTCGGTTCAGTCTCGGCAGGCCGGACGTCCACCTCGGTACGGTCGCGGTAGGCCAGCCCGTGCAGGCGCCGCAGCTCGGACGAGAGGTCCCCGGTTTCGAATTCCTCGTCGCCGACGGCGTCGCCTTGCAGCCGGTCGAGACGCTTGTGGAACAGTTCCTGGCAGGCCAGGATCGCCTTGAGTCCGGCCTCGTCGGGCGCGTCGCCGGAGTGCGACAGCTCTTCCAGGTATTGCTCGAAAACCTGGGCCGTGTCGTTTTCGTTGCCGATGGGCGCGAGCCGCATCGTGCCCTTCATGGTGTGGACGGCGCGAACCAGCCGATCGTCGACTGCCTGGGGCATGTCGGCTTCCTGCGCTTGCTCGACCCACTCATCGAGCGTCTCGAGGTTCTCCGACAGCTCCTTGACCATCAGCTCGATCAGGGTCGGGTCGAGTCCTTCGAGTTCGGCGTTCATCGCCGCGGCCGCCGCGGTCGACGGTGAGGCCTCGCCGGCGGCGACCTGTTCGGCGTTCTGTGCCAGCTCCGCGCACGCCGCCTCGTCGAATTCCTGTTCGCCCTCGCCGCTGAGGCGAGCGCGCATGCTCGGCAGCATGCCGACGGCGCTGTCGACCATGTCGATGACGCCGGACTCGGGCTCGAGCTGGCCTTCGATGACCCGGTTCATCATGTTCTCGATCTGCCAGGAGAACTCGCCGATCTCCTCGGCGCCCGCCATCCGTCCGGAGCCCTTCAGGGAGTGGAAGGAACGCCGGATGGTCGTGAGGGTGTCGTTGTTGTCGGGCTCCTCGCGCCATTTGGGCAGCATTTCCCGGAGGGTGTCGAGTTCCTGGTCGAATTCTTCCAGGAAGATCTCGACGATATCGAAATCGTCCATCCCGCCCATGCCGAAGTCCTCGGCGGCGGGTGCCGGCGCTTCTTCGGCCGGTTCCTTCGGCTCTGCTTCGGCGGTTTCCTCCGCCTCGGGCGAGCTCGCGGCTGGTTCCTCGGGCGCTTCGGCGGCCGCTTCTTCTTCCGGCTCCGTGGTTTCGGTGCCGAGGTCCGCGGCAAAGTCGAAGTCGCTGTCGAAGTCCAAGTCGCCCTCGACTTCGAAGGCGGGTTCTTCCGGAGCTTCTTCTTCGCCGACGTGGGGTTCCTGCTGGGCGGCGTCTTCGGAAATCTCCTCCGCCACTTCCTCCGACGCTTCGGCTTCCCGGGCGAGCGGCGCCTCGGTGTCCTCCGGCGCCTGTGCACTCTCCTCTTCGGCGGCTTCCTCGGCTGCCACGCTGGGCCAGTAACCGAGCTGTTCGAGGCGTTGCCGGGTGTTGGCGAAGTATTGGCGACCCTTCTCGTCGAGGCGGGTCTGGGCGTCGAAATAGAACTCGGAGACGGTCAGCGCTTCCGCCAGGGTTTCGAGTTGCTCGTCCGAGGGTTCTTCGGCCTCGATCAGCTGCGATTCGATCAGTTTCGTGGCCGCTTTCAGCATCGCCGCGCCGTCTTCGAGGTCGGCCATGTAGAGGACGTGGGCAATGCGTTCGAGCATGTCGCGCGCTTCAGCGGCGGCGTCGGGCTCGGCCTTGCCGCGGTTGAGCGCGTCGAGCAGGCTCTTGGCGTGGGAGAGGTCCTCGCCGGCTTCATGAAAGACCTGCCGCAGGACCCGACGCCACTCCGAAGGCGGCAGTAAGGTGCCCGTCGCGTCTTCGTCGTCCTCGGCGGTCTCGGCTTCGATGACGCCAAGGTTTTCTTCGAGTTGCGATTCGACTACCAGCAGTTCGCGGGCCACCGCGAGCAGGGCCGGGTCCTCCGGATCGGAGCCGATCTCCGAGAGGCGATCGGCCTGGGCCCGAATGCGCTCGGCCAGGTTGTCGAGACCGAGCATGGCCAGCGACTGACCCACCGAGCCGAGCAGCTCGGTCTGCTTCTCGAGCAGGTCGGGGTCGGCGGACTTCTCGAGCTGCGTGCCCAGGGTGTCCTTGATCTGGGCCAGGTCCTCGCGCGCGGCCTGGGTGACCGCGGCGAACAATGTTCGGTTGCGACCGGCCAGGAAGGCGCGCGCCTGACCGGTGGCCTCGGGGGCGTGCTCGTCCAGGCGGAAGGCTTCCCAGGCTTCGCTGGCCGTTTCGTTGCCCGGCCGGTTGATCGCCATGTTGAAAAGGAAGGCGCGGCACAGGGCGTCGGCCGCTTCGTCGACATCGGATTCGCCGTCGGCGAGGGTCTTGAGCAGCGCGTCGAGTCGTGCATACAGGCGGGCAACCGCAGGTCCGCCCTCCAGGTCGCCGGCCTTCAGCGAAGCCGAAACAGCCGCGGCAGCCCAGCCGGCCCGGCGCGCGGGCTCCGGCAGGCCGGCGTCATCGCGCATGGCCTGCCCGATGCGGGTCAGTTCGTCGAGGGCCTCGTGGTCCTCGTTGTTGACCAGGAAACCGCGCAGGGCCTGCTGGTACTGGCGCCGCAGTTCGGCGGCCGAAGCCGATTCGCCGCCCTCGGGCAGCTCGACGTGATCGATCGCGGGCTTGAAGAACTCCGCCTCGTCGAGCGGCTTCGCGCCGATGGCCGTGCGCAGGTTGTTGATCGTGGGCAGCAGGACGAGCGGCGCATCGCGCTGGGTGCTCTCGAGATAGTCGAGGTAGTCGGGCAGGGTGGCGGTGGCCTCCATCAGCGCGTTCAGCGCTTCGGCCTCGCGCCCGAAATCGTCCTTGCGGATGGCCTCGAGTGCCTCGGCCATGGAGTCGCCGAGCAGCTGCCCGCTTTCGAACTCCAGTACGGAGAGACTGCCCGAAATGCGGCGGCCGGCTTCGATGGCGCCGTCCAGATCGGACGGATCGCGATCCGTCCCGCCCTCGCTCCAGCGTTCGACCGCCTGGAGGATTTCCTGGCCGAGTTCGTCGATCAGCGGACGCGTCCACTGCAGGGACTGGTGGGTGCTCGAGCTGCTCATGTCGGCAATTGGTTCAGCGGGCTGCAACGCATGTAAATCGTTCTCCGGGTGCCGTCACCGCGGCGCACGCGCGTGGCGTGGGCCGCGGCCGGTCGATCAGTCTTCTTCCTCGGGCAGCTTGAAGTCGGCCACCGAGTCGCGCAGGTCGCGCACCAGTTCGGCGAGGTTGGCCACCGACTTGGCGGTCTGGCCCGTACCTTCCGTGGTCTGGATGGAAATGTCGCGAATCGAGTTCATCATCTCGGCGATGCGCGTGGCGTTCTTCGACTCTTCCTGGGCCTGCTTGGAAATCTGGGCAATCAGGCCGGCGAGGTCGTTGGACACGTTTTCGATCGACTCCAGGGCTTCACCGGCGTCCTCGGCGAGTCGGGCACCGGAGACCACCTGCGAGGTCGTCTGTTCCATGGAGGTGACGGCCTCGGAAGTGTCGGCCTGAATCGTCTGCACCAGGGCCTCGATTCGACGCGTCGCGTTGGTGGCGCGTTCGGCGAGTCGCTGCACTTCGTCGGCAACGACCGCGAAGCCGCGACCCGCACCGCCGGCCGAAGCGGCCTGAATGGCGGCGTTGAGGGCGAGCACGTTGGTCTGCTCGGAAATGCCGTTAATCAGTTCGACGATGTCGCCAATCTCCTGCGAGGACTCACCGAGTCGCTTGATTCGCTTGGAGGTTTCCTGAATCTGGTCGCGAATGTTGTCCATGCCCGAAATCGTCTGCCGCACCATGTCGGCGCCGCGGTTGGCGATTTCGACCGAGTTCTGCGCCACGTCGGCGGATTCGCTCGAGCGCTTGGCCATGTCGTCGAAGGACTGGGCCATTTCGTTGATCGTCTCGGTGGCCGAGCGAATCTCCTGGGCCTGGTGTTCGCTGGCCTCGGCGAGTTGCGTGGTCGTGGCCCGGGTTTCCTGGGCCTGGGCGGCCACCTGCTGGGCGGTGGTGTTGACGCCCGACACGAGGTCTCGGAGGGCTTCCACGGCGTAGTTGACCGAGTCGGCGATGGCGCCCGTGACGTCCTCGGTCACGGTCGCCTGCACGGTGAGGTCACCGTCGGCGAGCGAGGACATTTCGTCGAGCAGCCGGAGAATGGCCTCCTGGTTTCGCTGGTTGACCTCGGCGGTCTGCTTGGCCGCGCGGCGCTGCTGGAAGTAGGCGCCGGCACCGATCAAGAACAGGATCAGCAGGGCGGCCGCGGCGATCGCCAGGCCGGCCAGCAGCGAGGGCCAGAGCACGCCCTCGCCCAGGTTGGCGTATTCGTCGGCCAGGTCGCGCGCCTGCTCGGTGAGGTCCTCGGCGTCGAGGAAGATCTCGTCGGCGGCGTCGCGCACTTCGAACAGGTCGGTCGAGGCGGTCAGGATGGTGTCGACGTCGTAGCGCACTTCCTCGAAGATCGGCACGACGTCGGCCAGGGCCTCGAGCACGCTGCTGTTGCGCACGGCCTGCAGGCCGAGTTCCTCGTCGCCGTTGATCAGGCCTTCGAGGACTCGGTTGAACAGGGCGGCGTCGCGGCTGAAGGCGTCGGCGGCGGTGATGGCGCCCTGGCCGCCGGCCAGGATGTCGTTGACGCGGCGAAGCATGCGGTCGGCCAGCGCGAGCTGCCGGCTGGCGACGTAGATCTGGACGGTGGGCGCGCCGGTCTCGATCATGCGGCGCACGACTTCGTCGGACTGGGCCTGCAGGCGCGGAATGTTGCTGGAGAAGGCCGATGCGGCGTCGGCGAGTTCGACGACCAGGTCAGAGCGCTCGAGAATGGCGGCGGCGTTGGCGTCGATGCCCGACCAGATTTCCTCGAGCGTTGACAGCGGCGCGTCGACCCGTTCGGGCGAAGGCGGCAGCCCCGTCTCCGGGTCACCGTTGCGCAGGGTGTTGATCGACTCGTCGATGATGTTACGCGTGGTGCCCAGCTCGTCGAAGGCCTCGAAATTACCGACGGCGGCTTCACCGGACGCTTTGGCCAGCTGCTGCGCGCGCACCTGGATCTCCGTGGTCAACCCGAGGTACTGGGTTTCCTGCACGTTGCGCTGGTTGAGCAGGTAGAAGTTGTAGGCCACCAGGCCCAGCAAGGCCACCAGCAGGATGAACAGCAGTGCCTGTGCCGGAGAAAGTCGCTGCTGTGTTGTTTGTGTCGCGACGCTACTCATGCCTTCACCTCATTGTTGAATACTTCGGGGCACCCGGTGGCCAGGCCGTACAACCGGACGCCGTGTCCATCTGCTGCGTTCTTGATCGATACCCGGGCGTATTGCCGCGGGCGCGCGTTGTTTTCGGAATGATCTTGCACTGTTGAATCCGTCCCTATGCTTCTATTCTTCCCGGGCGCCGTTGACGAACTCCTGGTTGCGCTGGAGTTCGTCGAGCCTGAGCACCCCCCACTTGCGTTCGCTGGTCTCGAACTGTTGCGAGACCAGCCCCGACAGCGGTGTGTCGTTCCAGTCGGCCTCGTCCTTGAGGTCGTCGGTATGGAAGTGGCGCTGGCCGAAGACCTCGTCGACGACCAGGCCGGCCAGGCGGCCCTGCATGCGCGTAATGATCAGCCGCGTGCGATTGGTGACCGGCGTGCGGCTGTTGAACAGGAACCATCCGAGATCGGATACCGGCGCCAGGTTGCCGCGCACGTTGGCGATGCCCAGCAGCCAGTCCTTGGATCCGGGTACGGGCGTGAAGGGCGGAAAGGCGATGATTTCCTCGACCTGGTCGATGCGACAGGTCAGGTAGTGGTCACCGAGACGGAAGACGACCCCGTCCCAGTTGCTGATCTGCTGCTGGCGCGCAGCTTCGCCGACATCGTGCTCAAGACTGCGCTTTTCGTACTCGGCCAGCCGGGCAAACAGCGAGAGGCGGCCTGGTTCCGTTGCAGTCGCGAGTTGCTGATCCCCTTGCATTGTCCCTCTCGAATCTCCTCTGACGGCCACCGTCAGGCCGCTTCGGTCCGTTCACGCTGCTGGCGTACGGCAGCGAGCAGTTCGTCGCGCGTGAACGGCTTGGTCAGATAGTGGTCCGAACCGACGATGCGTCCCCTCGCCTTGTCGAACAGACCGTCCTTGCTGGTCAGCATGACCACCGGCACGTTCTTGAAGCGCGCATTGTTCTTGATGATGGCGCAGGTCTGGTAGCCGTCCAGCCGCGGCATCATGATGTCCACGAAGATCAGGTCGGGCTCGTGCTTGTGGATCAGCGCCAGGGCCTCGAAGCCGTCGTTGGCCGTGATGACTTCACAGCCTTCCTTGCTGAGCATGGTTTCGGCCGAACGGCGGATCGTCCGGCTGTCGTCGATCAGCATGATCTTGAGACCGCTCAGATCGGCCACGCCCTCTCCCCCGCTGTCCGTATTCTGGTCTGCACTCATTGTCTACCTGATGCTGCTGGCGGATACACCTATGGACCTTGACGGCCTAGGTTAGTCTATCTTCGACGAATTTGCCAATCCAGTAGAATTGTGTCACAGAAGTCCATGGGATTACAGATTTTTCCCGGTCCCGCGGAGCCTTCTGGAAGCCACCCGTCAAGGCCAGTCTGACTCAACGGAGTACGCATGCGCAAGAACCTCGTGGTTGTCATGGACGATATTTCGGCGATCAAGGTCGTCAAGGATACTTCCCTTGCCATGCTGCTCGAGGGGCAGCGGCGGGGCTATCGCCTCTGGTATCTCGGGGACACCGATCTTTACCTCGACGGGTCGCGAACCTGTGCGCGCATGCGCGCGGTCCGCGTCGAGGACGACCCTGAGGACTGGTACGAGCTGGGCGAGTCGGTCGACCGGCCGCTGGGCGAGGACGACCTGGTCCTGATGCGCGCCGATCCGCCGGTGGACAACGACTACCTGATGGCGTCGTACCTGCTCGAGCAGGCCGAGAACGCCGGCGCGAAGGTGGTCAACCGCCCGCGGGCGCTGCGCGATTTCAACGAGAAGTTGGCCATCTCGCGCTTCCCGGAGCTGATTCCCGAAACGCTGGTGAGTTCGGATGCCGCCGCGCTCAGGGCCTTCGTGCAGCGCGCCGGCAAGGCTGTGCTCAAGCCCCTGGACGGCATGGGCGGCAAGAGCATCTTCCTGCTCGAGCGCGACGACCGCAATCTCAATGTGGTCATCGAGACGCTGACCGACAGCGGGGCGCGCCTGGCGATGGCGCAGGAGTATCTGCCCGCAATCTCGGAGGGTGACAAGCGCGTGCTCATCGTGCACGGCCGTCCGGTCGACAAGCTGCTCGCGCGGATCCCCGGGAAGGACGACTTCCGCGGCAACCTGGCGCGCGGGGGGCGCGGCGAGGGGCGGCCGCTCGAGGCCGCCGACCGGCGGATTGCCGAAACCGTGGGCCCCGTGCTTCTGGAACACGGCATCGAATTCGCCGGGCTCGACATCATCGGCGATCGACTGACCGAAATCAACGTGACATCCCCGACCTGCGTGAGGGAACTGGACGCCCAGTTCGGGATCAACATCATCAGTGACCTCTTCGACGCCATCGATCCATGAGAACAGCGCGGTCCACGGCTCGCGGTAGCGACTCGGTGGCCATCGCCGCCGCCGTGGCCGTGGCGCTGCACGCCGCGGTCATCGGCCTTGTGCACTTCGAGTTCCTGGGCCGCCAGCCCGACAGCGTCCCCAGCAGTCTCGATGTCGTGCTCGTCGAATTCGCCACCGAGGAGGCACCCGAGGAGGCCGACTTCCTGGCCCAGGCCACGCAGCGCGGCGGCGGCACGGCCGAGGAAGTCGACCGGCCCGCCGAGCCCATGGCCACCAGCCGGACCGAAGAGGTCGCCCCGGTCGAGCAGGAAGCCGCGGATTCGGCTTCTCGCGAGCAGCCCGAGCAGGTCGACGAGGTGGTGCAGGTCGAAAGCGACGATCCGGCCGCCCCGGTGCGCGAGGAGACCGAGGTCGACCCGGACGTTTCGGTGTCGACCAGCGAGATCATCGAGCAGACGCGGTCGATGGCACGCGCCTCGACCGAACGCCTCAGCGATGCAGCCGACTACCCCGAGCGGCCGCGCCGCAAGTTCGTGTCGGCCAACACGCGTGAGCATCTCTATGCCGGCTACATGCGGTCCTGGGTTTCGAAGGTCGAACGCGTGGGTAACCTGAATTATCCCGAGCGCGCGCGGCGCCAGAACCTGGCCGGCGCCCTGGTGCTCAGCGTGGACATCCTCGAGGACGGAAGCGTCGCCCGCATTCGCGTCCTGCGCTCGTCCGGACACGACGTTCTCGACGAGGCGGCGGTGCGAATCGTGCGCCTGTCGTCCCCCTTCGCGCCCCTGCCCGAGGAAATCCTGCGCGAGGTCGACGTGCTGACCATCACGCGTACCTGGCAGTTCTCGAGTTCGGGTGTGCTGCGCGGCGGTTGACCGGGGCTCCTGCGGCACCGGGCATTGATGCGGGCGCGGCCGTGCCCCCATATCAGTGGAAGTCGCACTGATAGAATGAAGCCGTGAGCTATCTTGAGCATCAATTCCTCATCGCCATGCCCGGCATGGAAGACCCCAATTTCATGCGCGGCGTGACCCTCTTGTGCCAGCACAACGAGGAAGGCGCCCTGGGCATCACCGTCAACCGGGAATCCGAGTACGTCCTCGAGGACGTGCTCGAACAGCTGGGGCTGGAATGCGACGACGAGGGCGTCGCCAACATGCCCGTCTACGTCGGCGGCCCGGTGCATCCGGAGCGGGGTTTCGTCCTGCACAGCAACGACCGAAGCTGGGAGGCGACGGTCGACGTCGGTGACGGCATCTGCGTGACGACCTCGCGCGACGTGCTCGAGGCCATCGCCCACGGCGAAGGGCCGGCGAAGTTCCTGGTGGCGCTCGGTTACGCGGGCTGGGAATCGGGCCAGCTCGAGGACGAAATGCGCGACAACGCCTGGCTCAACGTGATGGCCAGCGCCGACATCATCTTCGACTCGCCCGTCGACGAGCGCTGGGAAAAGGCGGTCTCACGCCTGGGTATCGACGTGGCCACCCTGCAGCCGGCCGGCGGGCATGCCTGAACCGGCCAGCGCGCTGCTGGGCATCGACTTCGGACAACGCACCGTGGGCCTGGCGATCGGTCACCGGCTGACGGGCTCGGCACGCCCCCTCGACCCGGTTCGCTATCGCGATACCGACAGCCTGATGGCGCAGCTCGACGCTGTGCTCAAACAGTGGCGTCCGTCCGTCGCCGTGCTCGGCCTGCCCCTGGCGGGCGACGGGAGCGAATCGGACATGAGCCGGCGGGTGCGCGATTTCGCCGCGCGGCTGGCCGGGCAGCATCCCGACATCGAAATTCATTTCCAGGACGAGCGTCTGACCTCGCACGCCGCGGCACAGCGTCACGCCAGCCGCCGCCAGCAAGGTCGGGCGAGACGTAGCGACGCCCGGCGGCTCGACAGCGTGGCCGCCAGCCTGATCCTGGAATCCTGGATGGCAGAAAACCCCTGACGAACAAGTCATGACCGACCGACACCTGCTCGACATCGACCGGCTCGACGACGAAGACATCGAGCGAATCCTCAACCGGGCCTGTGCGCTGGCCGCCGGCGCGGCGCCGGCCAGCGTGGCGACCACGGTCGCCAACCTGTTCTACGAGCCCAGCACGCGGACACGCGTGTCCTTCGAACTGGCCGCTGGCCGCCTGCACATGCGGGTGGTCAACATCGAACTCGAACGCTCCTCGGCCACCAAGGGCGAAACCCTGGAAGACACCGTGGCCACGCTCGAAGCCATGGGCGTCGACGCGGTGGTGCTGCGTCATCCCGAGAGCTTTCGCGTCGCCCAACTGGCGGAGACGGGGATGGGCGTTCGCCTCGTCAACGCGGGCGACGGCAGCAATGCGCATCCCAGCCAGGCCCTGCTCGATGCCGCCACGCTGCGCGCCCGCGGTGTGGATTTCGCGCAGCTGAAGCTGGCAATCGTGGGTGACATCCGGCACTCGCGCGTGGCCGGGTCCGGTCTGCGCCTGTGGCATCGCCTGGGCGTTCCCGAAATCCGACTGGCCGGGCCGGCATCCATGCTGCCATCCACGCCGCCCGTGCCGGCCGCGAGCCTGCACGACGACCTGGCCGGGGCCGTGGAAGGCGCCGACGCGGTGATGATGCTGCGCGTCCAGCACGAGCGAATGGACCGGGCAGGCTGGCCCGACCGCGACACCTACTTCGCCGACTGGGGGCTCAAGGAGACCGACCTGGCGGCGGCCGCACCCGGTTGCGTGGTAATGCACCCCGGCCCGATCAATCGAGGCATGGAAATCGAACCGGCGGTTGCCGACGGCGAACGCTCGCTGATTCTCGAGCAGGTAAAGATGGGGGTGTTTACGCGGATGGCGATCTTCGAGTGGTTGTTTGACTGACGGCGGCGGCTGGCGCCGCCGCAGCGTTCGTTCGCTCCTTCGTTCATTCGTTCTTTCGTTCCGGCGCTTCGGGGGCTGGGGCGTGGGTGACGCTAGTGCTGCCGGGCGTCATGGGGGTCTCGACACTTCGCGGGCGTTAGTCGGGGTGGCACCTCCGGTTGCTTTGGTGGTCTCGACAAGTCAAAGGCGTTCCGGCCGGCCTGCTTCGCAGGCTCTTGCGCCGGGTAACTTTTTTCCAGAGCGAAAAAAGTCACCAAAAATCGCTCTTCAAAGTCAAAGTCCCACGCTCGGTTGGTTCGGTCCTTAGGGGACTGTGGGGGCTGGCCCCTTCGGGGCGGTGCCTTCGCGAAGATTCCGTCGGAGGATCCGGTGGCCCCTTCCGGAATGGGACGAAGCCGGCACGAGAACGGCACGGTTTCGATCCGTTGGCTTCGGATCGCTCTTGGTGGCGCAGGATGCGTGGAGGTCCATAGGGCCGTAACGCATCAGGCGATGCGTTGCGCTTCGCTCCACGCATCCTTGTATGTTGATCCTGCACTCGGACAATGAGCGAGTGTTCACCGGGGAAACCGTCGCATCCTGGAGGCAGGCGAGCGCAAGCCCCGGATTCATACCATGGCCACTTTCGGCGGTCATCCCGGGCACCATGCGACCAGCCGGGCTCTCGCGAAGCCCGCCCACCGAAGGGGCCAGCCCCCGCAATTAGCGAGTTCCTAGCCAATCGAGCGTTGGACTTTGACTTTAAAGAGCGCTTTTGCTTACTCCACCCACGAGAACAGGGTTGAACCGTGGCTCAGAGTTTCGGACGCGTTCGCCTGCAAGGCGAGGCGGCGCCGGGCGTGGTGGGGCCACGCCAAGCCGACTCAACGCCGCAGGCGGGCGCGTCCGAATCTCCCGAAGGGCTCACTGTGAAGCGTCCGTGGACTGCGTTGTCGGCGCTTGATGTAGCGATGGCTACACCGGCGCACCGACGCCTTGCCACGAACGCTTCACAGCGAGCTGAGCCTCGGTGCAACCCTGTTCTCGTGGGTCGGCCGTAATTGACAAAAGTGAGTCGCCGCAAGACCCCGCGAAGCGGGCCCGGGCGAAACGCCTTTGACTTGTCGAGACCACCAAAGCGCCCGGTGACACCATCCCGACTAACGCCCGCGAAGTGTCGAGACCCCCACAACCCTCGGCGGCGCCAGCCGTCCTAGTCGTCGCCCTCGAGCTGTTTCTCGAGCGCCTCCAGCTTTTCACGAGTACGCGCCAGCACCTTCTTCTGGATCTCGAATTCCTCGCGCGTGACCAGGTCCATCCGGTCGAAGGCGGATTCGAGCACGGCGCGAAACTGCTCTTCCAGTTCGGCGCGGGCGGTGCGCATTTCCCTGGGGACGGCGGCGGCGAGGCGGCGGGTGATTTCGTCGAGGGTCTGGAAGTCGGGACGCATTGGATTGACTCGAGTTCTTGAAACCGCAGATTGCGCAGATTAGCGCAGATTGGAACCCGGATGTGTGATTCCCCGGGGGTTGGAGCGATGGCGTGCGGAAGGCCGGGCGCCCGTTCGGCGCTCATGCGCCTGCGGGCAATCTGCGTTAATCTGCGCAGTCTGCGGTTCCACCAACTCGAAGCGAAACGATGAAACTGATTACCGCCATCATCAAGCCGTTCAAGCTCGACGACGTGCGCGACGCGCTCGGCGAGGTGGGCGTGACCGGCATGACCGTCAGCGAGGTCAAGGGCTTCGGCCGCCAGAAGGGCCACACCGAGCTCTATCGCGGTGCCGAGTACGTCGTCGATTTCCTGCCCAAGCTCAAGCTCGAGATCGCGGTGTCCGACGACGATGCCGACCGGGTGGTCGAGACCATCGTCGAGACCGCCTCTTCGGGCCGCATCGGCGACGGCAAGATCTTCGTCACCGCGCTCGAGCGTACGGTGCGCATCCGCACCGGCGAGGAGGGCGACGACGCCCTCTGAGTGCAGGGCCGCCATCGTGCCGTGACCCGCAAACACATGAACGCTACACGGGGCCGGACCCGCGTCTTGCCGGATGAGCCCGGCCGTGCCCCAGGATCGAGGAAACCGGAATGACCGATAAACGCTACGGATGGCCGTTGGCCGTATTGTCCATCGTGCTGCTGGCCGCCTGTCAGGGGGAAGGATCGAACGCGCCGCTCGAGCCGGCCGAGGCGTGGGAAGTGCGCACCGGCACCGACCCGCACAGCTTCGCCGAGTACGAGAAGGTCCGCGTCGAGCACCTCAGGCTGGACCTGGATGCCGACATGGACGCGCACGTCCTGTCCGGGCACGTCACCCTGGAACTGGAGCGCCTCGATCCCGACCATCCGCGCCTGGTGCTCGATACCCGCAATCTCGAAATCCGCGACGTGACCGCGCCGGAGTCGGGCGGCAACTTCCGGCCCCTGTCCTGGCGTCTTGCCGAGGTGGACGGCGACGCCGATCTCGGCAGTGCGCTGGTCATCGCGCTGCCCGAGGGCGTGGAGACGGTACGCATCGACTACGCCAGCTCGCCGGACGCCTTCGGCCTGCAGTGGCTCGACGGCGAACAGACTTCCTCGGGCGAGCCGTTCATGTTCTCGCAGAGCCAGCCGCACTACGCGCGCACCTGGGTGCCGCTGCAGGACACGCCGGCGGTGCGCTACACCTTCGACGCCACCGTGCGCGTGCCCAAGAACCTGATGGCCGTGATGGGCGCCGGCGGCAACCCCTTCGAGCGCAACGACCGCGGCGAGTACAGCTTCCACATGCCACAACCCGTGCCGTCCTACCTGATGGCCATTGCCGTCGGCGACCTCGAGTTCGCCGAGATCGGCCCGCGCTCGGGCGTCTACGCCGAACCGCAGTGGATCGAGGCCGCGGCCGGGGAGTTCGACGTGCTCGAGGAAATGATCGACATCGGCGTCGACCTCTACGGCGAATACCGCTGGGGGCGCTACGACCTGCTGGTGCTGCCGCCGAGCTTCCCCTTCGGCGGCATGGAGAACCCGCGCCTGAGCTTCGTCACGCCGACCATCATCGCCGGCGACGGCAGCCTGTTGGCCCTGGTGGCACACGAACTGGCCCATTCCTGGTCGGGCAACCTGGTCACCAACGCAGCCTGGCGCGACCTGTGGCTCAACGAGGGCTTCACGGTCTACTTCGAGTCGCGCATCATGGAAGCGCTCTACGGGGAGCGCATCGCCGACATGCTGGCCGTACTCGAGTGGCAGGACCTGAAGGCCGAGCTCGAGACCACCCGCGACGGCATGGCCAGCCTGGTGCTCGACATCGACGAGCAGGACCCGGAGAAGGCCTTCACCGGCGTGCCCTACGCCAAGGGCCGTTTCTTCCTCGACTGGATCGAGCACCGGGTCGGCCGCGAGTCGATCGATACCTTCCTGCGCGCCTACTTCGACGAGTTCGCCTTCGAGTCGATCACGACCAACACTTTCCGCGAGTACCTGCAGGACAACCTGGTCGCGAAGCATCCCGAAGCGCTGAGCATGGAAGAGGTCGACCAGTGGCTCTTCCAGCCGGGCCTGCCCGAGTACGCCGTGGCGCCGGAATCGGACGCCTTCGAGCGCGTCGACGGCTGGCGCGAGCGCTGGCTGGCCGGCGACGTGGGCACCGCGGAACTGCCCGCAGGCGAATGGTCGGTCCACGAGTGGCTGCATTTCCTCATCGGCCTGGAGGACAGCCTGGATGGCGAGCGAATGGCCGCGCTTGACGAGGCTTTCGACCTGACGGGGTCGGGCAACTACGAGATCCTCTTCCAGTGGCTGATGCGCTCGATCGAGACCCGCTACGAGCCCGGCATCGAGCGGCTCGAGACCTTCCTGCTCAACGTCGGGCGCAACAAGTTCACCCGCCCGCTCTACAGCGCCCTGGC
>JAZBPT010000191.1:0-12563 GCA_036351755.1 Wenzhouxiangella sp.
GCCTCGGCACGCGCGATGAACTGGCCGACGCTGACCGGCTCGCCGGCATGCAGGATGACGAGCTCGTCGAGCGAGCGTGTGGTCAGGGGCAGCGTGTTCATCGGGCGAAATGATGGGGCTGAATGCGGATCACGTCCAGCAGGAAGCGGATCAGGCCCGGGTGATCGTCTTCGGGAAAGCGGTAGCGACGCAACAACAGCTCGAACCAGAGGGTGGCCAGCATGATCAGCGGCGCGGCGGCCACCACCCAGATCAGCCAGGCCTGTGCCTGGTCGGTGGCGGCCAGCCACAGCGCCACGGCGCCGATCGCCGCGAGCACTGCCGCCCAGGCCAGCGTCCAGGCGCGCAACCAGCCGGCGGCGTGAGTGGGCGCCTCGGTGCCGTTGCCTGCGTGGACCAGTTCGGCGAAGCGCGCGATGACCGGCGTGCTGTCGCGCCTCAGCGTCGAGGCGAACCACAGGCCCAGGGCGACGAAGGTCACGCCCGGCGGCCAAAGCGCCAACGAGGGGGCGAAGAGCGCGATGCCGGCCAGCGCCAGCGCGCTGCCCATGAGCACGCTGCGCCCGATCCAGCCGGGCAGCAGGGGCATGAACAGCAGCGCCAGCAGCGGCAGGCACAGCGAACGCAGCTCGGGCCGTCCCAGGTGGAGCGAGACGTAGACCAGTGCCGGGTAGCCGGCCAGGGCGATCAGGCGCCAGCGAGGCATGAGGAGGCCGGGGCCGGGCGGACCGTCAGCCCTGCTCGCGCAGGGACTGGACGTGTTCGTTGAGCGAACGCAGGTTGGCGAAGGCGTGGCGGTTGCGTTCGTCGTCCGCCTTGAGCTGGACGCCGTACTGCTTGGAAATGGCCACGGCCAGTTCGAGCGCATCGATCGAATCGAGGCCGTACTCGCCCCCGAACAGCTGCTTCTCGGGCTCGATTTCCTCGGGCGAGAGATCCTCGAGGTTGAGCGAGCTGACGATCAGTTCGGCCAGTTCGTGTTCCTGCGGCGACTGTTGTGTACTCATTGCTGCTCCTCCCGGCGGCTGTGAGGGCTCGTACGCCCGACCCGCCGGGTTCGTCGGGTTCCATGACTGAGATGGTACGGATTGCGCCGCGGCCAGTCGACGGCGGCGGCCAAGTGGGTTAACGACATTATAATACGGAAGATGCCATATACGTCTGCCGCCCCCGATAGCCATTCTGCTCCTTCCCGCCCGGCCGAGATGCCGCGCCGGGCGGATGTCGCCGTGATCGGCGGCGGTCCGGCCGGCTCGACCATGGCCAGCCTGCTCGCGCGCGACGGGCACGCGGTCGTGCTTCTGGAGAAGGACGGACACCCCCGCTTCCACATTGGCGAATCGCTGCTGCCGCACAACATGAAGATCATCCGTGAGCTGGGGCTGGAGGATCGACTGGCCGGCCTGGGCGTGTTCAAGCCCGGCGCGGACTTCACCGGCGACGCCCGCGAGGAGCAGCGCCACGAAATCCGTTTCGACGAGGCCCTCGACGTGCCCGACGGCTGCGGGCACGCCTGGCAGGTGCGCCGCTCGGAATTCGACCGGCTGCTGTTCGAGCACGCCGCCGACTGTGGTGCGCGGACCTTCGAGGGCGCGCGGGTGCGGCACATCGACTTCGACGCCGACGAACCGGAACTCACCGTGGCCCGGGACGGCGACGAGCATCGGCTTTCGGTGCGATTCGTGGTCGACGCCAGCGGGCGCGATGCGGTGCTGGCCAGACGCTTCGACCTTCAGCAGCGCAACCGTGAACATGGGACGGCGGCGCTCTACGGCCATTTCCGCAATGTGCCGCGGCGCGCCGGCGAGGCGGCCGGCAACATCAGTATCTACTGGTTCGAGCACGGCTGGATCTGGATGATTCCCCTGGCCGACGGCGTGATGAGCGTCGGCGCGGTCTGCAACCCCGACTATCTGCGGCAACGCGGGCGGGAGGTCGAGCGTTTCTTCTTCGACACGATCGCGCTCAACCCGCACGCGGCCGAACGCATGAGCACGGCCGAGCGCGTCTCGCCGATCACGGCCACCGGCAACTACTCCTATTTCTCCAGCCGCCTGATGGGGCCGAAGTGGCTGCTCGTCGGCGACGCCGGCATGTTCGTCGATCCCGTGTTCTCCTCGGGCGTGTTCTTCGCGATGTACAGCGCGCGCCTGGGTGCCGACATCGTGCGGGCCGAGCTGGCGGGCGATGCGCGCGCCGCGGCCGGTGCGCGCCGGCGCTATCGCCGCAAGGTGCGTCGCGGCGTGCGCGAGCTGTGCTGGTTCATCTATCGCTTCCCGGCACCGGCCATGCGGCGCCTTTTCCTCAATCCCAGCAATATCTTCGGCCTGCGCCAGGCGGTTATCTCCGTTCTGGCCGGCGATCTGCACGACAACGGCCGCGTTCGCCGACGGATCCGGCTGTTCCGGCTGATCTACCTGTTGACGAGCCTGCGCTATCTGCCCGGTGCCATCCGGGCTCGGCGCCAGCGCCGGCTCAACGCGGCGATGGGATTCGACCATGCGGCATGAGCCCACGCGCGTGAACCTGCCCGGGGGCGTGACCGTCGAGGCGGCCGGCGGGGATCGAACCGACTCGACCCTGTTCGAGTTCGCGCTCGCCGAGGCCCGGCCGGAAGCGGCCGGCTGTGGGCTGGCGTGGCTCGGCGGTGACCTGGTGGACGAGCGTTGGGCGGTCGATGCGCCGGTTTCGGCCGGCAGCGAGGACGACCTCCGCTGGCGCCGCGCCGGCGACCTGCTGTTCCTGGCCCTCGAGTGGCCCGACGACCCGGCCGATGACCCGGCCGCCGCCGTCGAGGCGGCCTACGACCGGTTGCTGGCCGCGGCCGCGGCCGCCGGCTGCCGACTGCTTCTGCGGGCCTGGAATTACCTGCCGGCGATCAACGCCGGCGCCGGCGACGCCGAACGCTATCGCCGCTTCTGCCTGGGGCGGGCGGCCGCGCTGGAAAAGGCCGGCTACGGCGACGGCGAGCTGTGCGCGGGCACCGCCATCGGCAGCGACGAACCGATGCTTCGCATCTACCTGCTGTGCGCGCCCGAGCCGGGGATCAATATCGAGAACCCGCGCCAGGTCAGCGCTTATCGTTATCCGCGGCAATACGGTCCGCGCAGCCCGTCGTTCGCGCGCGCCACGGCCATCGCCGGGCCCGGCGACGCCATGTTGCTGATGATTTCGGGCACGGCCAGCGTGGTCGGTCACCGCACCCTGCACGAGGACGACGTGGCCGCACAGCTCGAGGAAATCATCCGCAATCTCGAATCGCTGATGGCTCAGTCGGCCCGCGATCTCGGCCGCCCGGGCCTGGCGGAATTCGGCGACGGCAGCCTGCTGCGCGTGTACGTGCGCCACGCCGATGACTGGCCGCTGATCGAGCAACGCCTGCGCCGACGCTGGCCGGCGGCGCGCCTGGCGGGCCTGCGCGGGGACGTGTGCCGCTCGGACCTGCTGGTCGAAATCGAGGCGGTCAGCCGGAGCTGACCAGGGCGTCCTCGGCCGCTTCCGGCCCTTCGACCAGTTCCCGGGGCAGGCCGGCGAGCAGATCTTCCTCGATGCCTCGCCCTTCGTCGGCGGACGTCAATTCGGTATGGACCGACCGCGGCGCGATCGCGCGCAGCTGCAGGGCCAGGGCGTGCAGCATGTCGGCGTTGCGCCCGAGCCGCTCGCCCAGGGCCTCGTCGGATTCACCTTCCACTTCGGTCAGTTCCCGGTTGAGCCGCACCAGAAGCGGCGAGGCCGACTGATCGACCAGCACGCCCGGCGCCTCGTCGTTCGGTTCGGCTTCGGCCCACCGGCGGAACATCGCCTGGATTTCGACGTTGACGGCGCGCAGGCGGTCGAGCTCGGCACCGTGGCGGGCGATGAAGGCCATGTCGGTGGTGCGCCGCGCGAAGAACAGCAGCGCCAGCACGCCCCAGTAGTAGGCGTAGTCCCAGACGGTCTTGGCGCTCATGGCGCGGAAGTGCCCGAACAGGGGGTACTGGCCGCGGTAGAGCGCCAGCGAGGACTCGTAGAAGCTGAAATAGGTTCGCTCGTAGAGCCTGGCGCGGCGCGCGATGTTTTCGCCGGCCCGCTCGCGCAGCACCAGGTCGGTGACGTAGGTGTTGGAGATGGCGATGAAGTCGCTGCCCGGCGAATAGAACGGGTCGAGGAACACGCCGGCCTCGCCCGTCAGCGCCCAGCGCTGGCCGGAGTACACGGCGCGCGAGCCGTGGGAGAAGTGGCGCAGGTACCGGAAGTCCTGAAGCTCGCCGCCGGCTTCGATAATCGCCCGGTGGCCGCGCGGCTGGTGCTCGGCCAGCCAGGCCATGGCCCCGTCGAAGGACTTGAGCGACTCGAAGTCGTGTTCGGCGTTGTCGAAGACGATGCCGACGCTCGTCGAGCCCGAGGCCAGGGGGATCAGCCAGACCCAGTAGCCGGTGCCCATCAGGTGGTTGGTCGACAGCCAGCGCGGCAGCTCGCTGCAGCGGTCCTGCCAGTCGGCGTCGTCGCTCCACTCGCCCAGGTCGATGCGCCGGTCGATGCGGAACCAGACCGCCGAGCAGTGATGACCGTTGTCCTCGACCAGGTCGAGTTTGCGGCGCAGGCGCGAGGCCCGGCTCATGGCGTCGACCACCCAGCGGGATTCGATGACGGCGGCTTCGCCGTCGCGCTCGACGTGGACGCAGTGCATGGCGCCGTCGGCGCCGGCGAGTTCGATACCGGTCACGCGGGCGCCGTCGATGAAGTCGACGCCGAGCGCGCGGGCGCGTTCGCCCAGGTGGTTTTCGAAGATGCCGCGGTCGAGCTGGTAGCTGGGCACGGTCAGCAGGCGGGCGGCGCCCAGTTCGGCGGCCCGGGCCAGGTCGTCGTGGCGGCCGGCGTGGAAAAAGAAGCGCAGGCCGTATTTGCGCAGCTGGTCGCGCTCGATGTGGTCCTTGAGGCCGAGCACGTTGGCGAAATAGTCGGCGGCGATCTCGACGGTGGATTCGCCGACCTTGTGCGCGGCTTCGGGCACGGGGTGGGGGTTGCGCTCGACCACGGTGATGCCGAGATCGCGGTCCGCCTGCCTGAGCTGCAGGGCCAGGGTCAGTCCGGCCAGCCCGCCGCCGAGGATGGCGATGTCGGTGCGGCCGGGAATCTTGCTGCGGGCATTCGTCATGACCGGATTATACGGTCTCCGCGGCGCTTTCCTGCCAGATCGGTGGCGGTCTTCGCACGGGATTCCGGGCGGATCTGCCGATGCCCAAAGCCCGGCGCGGGAGCTACCTTGCCGGCAGGCTTTCGAAAACGGGAGACGACATGATGTCGATGGCCCAGAGAATCGCGGTGCTGGCGGTCCTGCTCGCGAGCACTGCCGGCAGGGAGGCACCGGCGCAGCAGGTCTACCGCTGTGAGACCTCGGACGGATCGATCATTTTCTCTGACTTGCCCTGCCGGTCGGACATCGGCAAGCGCGAGACGGTGGACGCCACGCCGCACCAGGGGCACCGGGCCGCGAAAAGGAGCGGCCCGGCCTACACACGGCGGACCGGTTCCGACGGCGAGTCCGATCGCCGCCCGGCTTCGCGCGATTCCGGCGGAGGCGATGCGCTGTCGCGGCGCGAACGGCTGTCGCTCGAGCGCAGCCGCAAGCGCCTGCTGTCGGGGCTCAAGCGGCGACACATCGAGGCGTCAAGGCGCAGCGAGCTGATCCGGGAGCTGCGCCGAGTCGACGAGGAACTGGGTATCGGGCCGGGCGAGGTGGCCGACATGCCCTTCCACAACCGGGAAATTTACGAGGAGTACCCGATCCACTGACCGGCTGCCGGTGTATCAGGCGAAGCGGGCCGGGCGGGTGATCATCCGCCACAGGCCCTGCGGATAAAGTCCGGCCAGCAGAATGCGCCAGAACACGAACAAAAAGATCTCCCAGACGTCCTTGCCGGGGCGGAAGTAGCTGGGACGGGCCTCGTCGCGGTAGATGCTCTCGATTTCGACGGCCACGGCCGGGTAGCCGGCCCGCGCGCCGTCGATGAGCATGGCCGTCTCGTAGACGAATCCGTGCCGGGGCTCGGTCGAGGGCTTGACCCGCTCGAGCAGGCCGGCCGGATAGACGCGGTAACCGCTCTGGCTGTCGGGCAGGCGCTGTCCGCTGGCCCAGGAAATCCAGAAATCGGCGAAGCGGTTGGCAAAGCGGCGGATGCCCGGCTGGCGATGCCGCTGGCGCAGGCGCGCGCCGACGACGAGGTGGTCGGGGTGGCGATCGGCGGCGGCGAGCAGGCGATGGAGTTCGCCGGGGTCGTGCTGGCCGTCGCCGTCGAGCGTGACGACCCGCTCGGCGCCCGCTTCGAGCGCGGCCTCGAAGCCGGCCGCCAGGGCCGCGGCCTTGCCTCCGGCGCGCTCGCGGCGGACGAGGCGGATGCCGAGATCGCTGACGGCCTCGCCGGTGCCATCGCTCGAGCCGTCGTCGACGACGATTACCTTGCCCACCTGTTCGCGCACCGCTTCGACCAGGGGTCGGATCGTTCGGACTTCGTTGTGGGCGGGGATGACCGCGGCCGTGATCATGCCGCCGGCTCGATTTGCAGGCCCGGACCCTGGCTTGCGGCCAGGCGCAGCGGGCCGTGCGCCCGATCCAGCGAAAGCGTGAGCAGGTGGAGTGCGCGTGCGGCCGGGTTGTCGGCGCTGCGTTCGGCCAGGGCGGCCGGCAGCGGCGGGCAGTCGTCCTGCCGCAGCCCTTCCTGGGCGTGGAGCTCGATGGCCGCCTCGGCGTCGTCGGCCACGCCCAGCACGAAGGCGCAGGCGAAGGGATGTCGGGCCGACCAGACCGCGCGCATGGGGCCGTCGGCGACGGTGTCGTAGACCACCAGCAGGACCGGCCGGCGGTCGGCGGCTACACGGCCGGCGGCCTCGATCAGGCCGGTGACCAGGCTGTCGGAGGCGCCGCTGAGTGCGGTGACGTCGCCGCACGCGCCGGCGCCGATGGACCAGTAGCCGGCCGCGGCGTTGTGCACCGAGTTGTGGAAGCGCATCGGCGAGAGCAGTTCGGGCGTTTCGGCCAGCGTGCGGCACATGTAGTCGCTGATGGCCAGATCGCCCATGCCGGAGGTGAACACGGCGTCGGGCTGGGCGGGGTCGATGCCGGCCGCCCGGCAGGCCTGTTCGGCGGCCGCCATCGACAGGCGCACGGTCTCGGGGCAGCGCCGCCGCTCGCGCGGCGAGAGCAGGGAGATGCTTCCGCTGCCGGGTTTTTCCTCGCCCAGCTCGCCGCCGGCGAGGACCGCCGCGAGGGCGTCGATGTCCGGCAGTCCGGGCGCGCTCAGGCCGCTGCCGAGGATTCGGAGTCTTGCGTTCATGCCGCCCCCATGATCAGCGTGCAGTTGGAGCCGCCGAAGCCGAAGGAATTGGACATGACGGCATCGACCTTCTGCCGGCGGCCGGCGCGGAGGATGAAGTCGGCGGCGTCCGGTTCCGGGTCTTGGCAGTTGAGGCTGGCCGGCAGGAAGCCGTCGCCGAGCGACAGCAGGCTGAACACGGCTTCGGTAATGCCCGCCGCACCCAGCGTGTGGCCGGTCCAGGCCTTGGTGGAACTGGCCGGCGGCGGGCTCTCGAACACCGTCTTCAACGCGGCGGTTTCGATGCGGTCGTTCATCGGGGTGGCCGTGCCGTGGCAGTTGACGTAGTCAACATCGCCCGGGGCCAGGCCCGCCCGCTCCAGGGCCAGGCGCATGGCGGCGATGGCGCCGGCGCCCTCCGGATGCGGCGAGGCCATGTGGTGGGCGTCGGAGGTCTCGCCCCAGCCCAGCAGGCGGCCCAGCGAGGCTTGCGGTCGCGGCTCGACGATGGCGAACCCGGCCGCCTCGCCCAGGTTCAGGCCGCGGCGGGCGCGGTCGAAGGGGCGGCAGGGATCGGACGAGACCAGCTCGAGCGAGTGGAAACCGTAGAGCACCGACAGGCAGAGGCTGTCGACGCCGCCGACTACGGCCGCGTCGGCCCAGCCCGATTCGATCAGGCGGGCGGCTGTGGCGAACACCTTGGCCGAAGAAGAACAGGCCGTCGAGACGGTCTGAACCGGCCCTTCGAGCCCGAGCGCGGCGGCGACGTAGGCCGCCGAGGTGTGCGGCGTGTGCACCCAGGGCATGACGTGCTCGGGGCGGAACTTGCCGGCCCCGTCGAGTTCGCGAAAGGCCTGCTCGGTGCTGCTGATGCCGGCCGTGGAGGTGCCGACGATGCAGGCGATGCGCTCGGGCCGATGGCGCTCGAGCAAGGCGGCGGCCTGCGTGCGGAATCCGTCCTGGTCCAGGGCCAGGGCGGCGAGCTGATTGTTGCGGCACTGGAAGCGGGCCAGGTCGCCTTCGAGGGTGACGTTCTCGACGCCCTCGACGCGCCCGATCCAGGTGTCGAGCTCGCAGTTGGGATAGTCGTTGCGGCGCAGGCCGCTCTTTCCGTCGCGCAGGCTCGCGCGCAGGGCGTCGAGCCCGCTGCCGGCGGCGCAGGTAAGGGTCATGGCGGCGATATGCAGGTCTTTCATGCGAGTCGTGACGGGTCCCGGCGCGGCGCGCGGCTCTTTCAAGGGTGCGCCAGTATAGGCAGGGTGGCAGGCGCTCGCAATCCGGGCCCGCCGCGCTCTATGATGGGCGCCCGTCGTCGAGGCCGCACGCCGCGCAATGAGTACCGTATCCAGCCTGACCCTGCGCGATGCACTGGCCGACCCGGCCTTGCGCGAATCCCTGCTGGCCACTCTGGCGATGCTCGTACTGAGCTGCGGCCTGACCCTTCTGGTGACCTGGGCCTGGGTGCAATGGCAGGCGATGCGGCGTGCCCGCGCGCCGGAGGTCGACTGCTTGATCGTGTGCGGTCACGTCCTGGACGCCGGACGGCCGTCGGCCGTCTACCGGGCCCGGCTGGAACGCGCCGCCGACCTGGCCGAGCGGAATGCCGGGCTGCTGCTGATGCTGGCCGGCGGCGGCGAGCCGTCGGAGGCCGCGGTGGGTCGGGACTGGCTGGTCGCGCAGCGCGGCCTGTCGCCGGAGCGGATCCGGCTCGAGGAGGCCTCCACCGACACCTTCGAGAATCTGCGCCATGCCCGGACCCTGCTGCCGGCGCGGGCTCGGCTGGGTATCGTCACCAGCCGCTTCCATATCGCCCGCGTGATGGTCTACGCCCGCCAGCTCGGGATGACGGCGCAAGCGGTGCCGGCCGAGGCCGGCTGGCGCCCGACGATGGCCAACCTCGTGGCGGGGCTGCGGGAAGCGGCCTTTCTGTGCTGGTTCAGTTGCGGTCGCTTCTGGGCCCGGCTGGCGCGGCGGCGACACCTGCTCGAACGGATTCGCTGACACGGTCGCCGGCGCGGCTGACGCATTCCGGCAGGCGGGCGTCGCGGAGGGGCAGCTGCGGGTCGGAGGGCGGCAGCGAGAGGCGCGCCGATTCGTGATCGCATTCACCTTTTGCCGCCTCGCAGTTAGCGATCGAATCCGGCATTTCCGACATTGGCACGCCGTTTGCATCTTCCTTCCCAGGCAAGAACGCTGGCTCAAAAAACAAAGGAAGGGGATCGATCATGACCGGAACGCAGCACAACCACGACATCAACACCCGACTGGAAGACTACCTGGCCGTCCTCGACGTCGGGATCCGGTTCGCGTTCCAGCCGCTGGTCGACGAGACGACCGGACGGACCGTCGGGCACGAAGCCCTGGTGCGCGGCTGCACCGGCGAGTCGCCCGCACAGATCATCGCTTCGGTTCGCCCGGAGAACCTGTTTTATTTCGACCAGGCCTGCCGCCTCGGCGCGATTCGCGAAGCGAGCCGCCTGGGACTGGAGGGCGATCTCCACATCAACTGCACCGAGGTCGACCCCGACAATCTCGAAGCCGCGCTGAAGTCGACCGCCCAGGCGGTCTACGCCAGCCGCTTCGAGGCCGACCAGATCGTGCTCGAGTTCAACTCGCTCGAGCGGCTGGGCAATCCGCGCCAGCTCGCCAGCGTTTGTGCTCGCGTCAACGCCTACGGTTTCCGCGTCGCCGCCGACAACTTCGGCACCGGCGAGGCCGGCCTCAAGCGCCTGGCCGTCCTGCGCCCCGAGTTCGTCAAGCTCGACCGCGAGCTGATCTCCGGCATCGACGGCAGCCTGCGCCGCCAGGCCATGGTACTGGGCGTGCTGGCCAGCTGCCGCGCGCTGGGCGTGGAGCCGATCGCCGCCGGCGTCGAGTCGGAAGCCGAAGTGACCTGGCTGCGCCAGGCCGGTGTCGAACGCTTCCAGGGTTACTTCTTCGGTCGCCCCGCGATGATCGAGGAAGAGGAAGAAGAAAGCGACTTCTTTCGCGGTCTCGACCTGAGCCCCGAACTCAGCGCCTGTGCCGCTTGATCAGGACCTCGAGGACCGAGTCCAGGTCGGTACCCGCCGACCTGAGGCACACGAGCAGGTGATACAGCAGGTCGGCTGACTCCGACGCCAGTTCATCGCGCTCGCCGGCGCTGGCCGCGAGCGCCACTTCCACGCCTTCCTCGCCCACCTTCTGGGCACAGCGCTTGGAGCCTTCGGCCAGCAAGCGCGCCGTGTAGCTCTTTTCCGGATCGGTGCCGACGCGCTCGCCGATGGTGCGTTCCAGTTCGGCCAGGAAGCCGACCCGCGGGGAGCGTGTGTTCCCGAAGCAGGTGTCGGTGCCGGTATGGCAGGCCGGTCCGTTCGGGCGGGCGAGTACCAGCAGGGTGTCGCGGTCGCAGTCGGCGAGGAGATCGACCAGCTCGAGGTGGTTGCCGGAGGTCTCGCCCTTCGTCCACAGACGCTGTTTGCTGCGCGAGTAGAAGGTGACCCGCCCGCTCGAGCGCGTGGCCTCGAGCGCCTCGGCGTTCATGTAGCCGAGCATCAGCACCCGGCCGTCGTCGGCGTGCTGAACGATGGCGGGCAGCAGGCCGTCGCCCTTGTTCCAGTCTAGTTGCGTTGTATCGAGTCGTTCGTTCATTGCTGCTCCGGAGATTTTGAAACCGCAGATTTCGCAGATGAACGCAGATTATTGAAAAAGCGAACGGGCACCACTTCGGAAAGTATTCGTGCTGACCGGAAAGCGCTGACGCGTCGGCCGATGACTGAGGTGTCATCTAGTGAATCTGCGCGAATCTGCGAAATCTGCGGTTCCATGGAACTCAATTCCTGATCACAATGCCGTGCTTGATCAGCCAGGTCTTGAGTTCGGGGATGGCGATCTGGCCGGAGTGGAACACGGTGGCGGCCAGGGCGCCGTCGACGTCGGCTTCGTCGAAGGCGGCGAGGAAATGCTCGCGCGTGCCCGCGCCGCCGGAGGCGATCAGGGGGACCCGGCAGATTGAGCGCACGGTCTTCAGTTGTTCGATGTCGTAGCCTTCGCGCACGCCGTCGGCGTCCATGCAGTTGAGCACGATCTCGCCGGCGCCCAGGCGCTGGACTTCGGCGACCCAGCTCATCGTGTCGCGCCGGGGGTCGACCATGTTGTCGGGGTCGCCGGTGTACTGTCGAACGCGCCAGCGGCCTTCCTCGCGGATGGAATCGATGCCGGCGACCACGCACTGCGAGCCGAAGGCGTCGGACAGCTCGCCGATCAGGGCCGGGCGCTCGAGTGCCGGCGAGTTGACCGAGATCTTGTCGGCCCCGGCGTGCAACACGGCGCGCGCGGTGGCCACGTCGCGGATGCCGCCGGCAACGCAGAAGGGAATGTCGATGGCCTCGGCGACGCGCTCGACCCAGGCGATGTCGACGCTGCGCTTCTCGGGGCTGGCGCTGATGTCGTAGAAGACCAGCTCGTCGGCGCCGGCATCACGGTATCGGTGCGCCAGCTCGACGATGTCGCCCATGTCGCGATGGTTGCGAAAGCGCACGCCCTTGACCACGCGCCCGTCGCGCACGTCCAGGCAGGGAATGAGTCTTACCGCGACCACTGGCCCACCTCGCTCAATGCAACCCGGCCTTCGAGCAGGGCGCGGCCGACGATGCAGCCGGCCACGCCGGTCTGCGCGACCTCGACCAGGTCCTCGCCCGAGCCGATGCCGCCGGAGGCCTGCACGGCCAGCGCGCCGAAGCGCGCGCAGATCGATTCGTACAGCGCCAGCGAGGGGCCGGCGAACATGCCGTCGCGCTCGATGTCGGTGCACAGCAGGTGCTCCAGGCCGGCGTCGACCAGGCGTTCGAGCAGGGTGAACAGGTCGTCCTTGCCCGATTCCGTCCACCCGGCCGCGCGTGGGAACCAGGCCCCGTCGAGGCCCTGGCTGACATCGAGGCCGGCGACGATGCGCTTGCCGTGGCCGGCGCGCAGCCAGTCTTCGATCATCGCCGGCTCGCGCACGCACAGGCTGCCGATGACGACGCGGGCGGCGCCGGCATCGATGCGGCGCTGGAAATCCTCATGCGAGCGCACGCCGCCGCCGGTCTGCACGTCGATGTCGAGCTCACTGCAGAGGCGTTCGATCGTGTCGAGATTGGCCGCGCCGCCGTCGCGGGCGCTGTCGAGGTCGACGACGTGAATCAGCGACGCGCCGGCATCGGCGTAGCGCTTCGCGACTACCAGCGCGTCGTCGTCGTAGCGCGTCTCGCGCTCGTAATCGCCCTGCTGCAGCCGCACCACGCGCCCGCC
>JAZBPT010000192.1:0-7602 GCA_036351755.1 Wenzhouxiangella sp.
ATGCATCGCGCGAGTTTAGCAGCACGTTCGGGGAGGGTCAGGGGGATATCCGGTGTCCGGGCACGAAAAAGCCGGCGCAAAGGCCGGCTTTCTCTCGGGGATCTGGTGGAGGCGGCGGGAGTCGAACCCGCGTCCGCGAACCATCTGATCCTGGTTCTACATGCTTAGCCCGCTCGATTTTTTCTCGCCGTTACGCCGCCCGAGGGGCAGGGCATACGCAACGGCCAGTCCCTGTTTGATTTAACGCCATGCCCAGAGACGCGACATGACGCGATCCTGCTAAATGATCTCCGGTCGGAAGCGCAGGCTCAACCGGCGGAGAGCAGGCTGGTTTTTAGGCAGCCAGTGCGTAGTTGTCGTCGTTGGCAACTAACTTTGGTTCAACTTGTTTTACGAGGTGAGTTGAGACCTCGGCATGCCCCAGGGTACGTCCGATCCGCGTCGAAGCCAGAACGCCCCCGAAGTCGTGAAGTAAGACTAGCAGTCATCGCGAAAGTTCCGCAACTACCCGGTCACTTGCTCTTGAGAATTCGAGCCTTCTGCCGCTGCCAGTCCTTCTCCTTCTGCGCCCGACGCTTGTCGTGCTGCTTCTTGCCGGAGGCCACGGCGATCTCGACCTTGACCTTGCCCTGCTTCCAGTACATGGCGGTGGGCACGATGGTCTGGCCCTTGCGTTCGACCAGGCCGATCAGGCGGTCGATCTCGCGGCGATGCAGCAGCAGGCGTCGCGTGCGCGTTGGGTCCGGATTGACGTGGGTGGAGGCCGTCGGCAGCGGCGTGATCAGGCAGCCGAACAGGAAGGCCTCGCCGTTCTTGAGCAGCACGTAGCTGTCGCCGAACTGGATCTTGCCGGCCCGCAACGCCTTGACCTCCCAGCCTTCCAGCGCAATACCCGCCTCCAGGCGCTCCTCGAGGTGAAACTCGTGCTTGGCGCGCTTGTTCAGGGCGATGGTGGACGACGACTGTTTCTTGGCCACGAGAATTCGGAATATCGGCTTGAAGCGAGTCGGTGATGATAACCGGTATGGTTGGCTGGTTGGCTCGTTTGCTGGTTGGCCCGATTCCAGTCGATTTCGGCGTCAACGGGTTATGCTCCGTTTATCATTGCCGAACCAGCGAACCAGCGAACCAGCGAACCAGCGAACCAGCGAACCAGCGAACCAGCGAACCAGCGAACCAGCGAACCCTCCATGCCCGAAGTCCATCGCTCAGCCCTCGTCCCCTACACGCCCGCCCAGATGTACGGGCTTGTCCGGGACGTCGACAGCTACCCGAAGTTCCTGGCGTGGGTGCGCTCGGCTGAAGTGCACCGGGAAGATGAGTCTCATCAGCTGGCGACCCTCGAGGTTCAGCTGGCCGGCCTGGTGCGCCGCTTCACGACCCGCAACACCCTGGTGCCGGACGAAAAGCTGATCATGGAGCTCGATCGCGGGCCGTTCGACGACCTGAGCGGCAGCTGGAGTTTCTCGGCGGTCGGGGACGGCTGCCGCGTCAGCCTGGACTTGCGCTTCCACGTCGGCGGCGGGCTGTTCCTGCGCCCTTTCCAGCGCAATTTCTCGCGCATGGCCGACCGGATGGTCGACGACTTCACGCGACGCGCCCACCAGGTCCATGGCGGCTGAGCGGATTGCCATCGAAGTGGCCGCTGCGCTGCCCGAAAGGCAGGTGGTGGTTCGGCTGGAAGTGCCGAGGGGAACGACCCTGGCCGAGGCGGTGGCCCTGGCCGATCTGCCGGCGAAACTGCCCGGCCTGGAGGTCGACGAGAACCGCCTCGGGGTCTTCGGCAAGCGTCGCCGCCCCGACGAGGCGGTGGCCGAGGGTGACCGCGTGGAGATCTATCGGCCGCTGACGGCGGATCCGAAAGAAGTCAGGCGACAGTTGGCCGAGCTGGCGCGCGCCCGGAAAGGAAAGGGCTGAGCCCTATTTCCCCGGTCAGGTGCCGGGGCCGCCGCGTTCCTCCTGGCGGAGGGACTCGAGATCCTGGATCGGGGCCTCTTCCGGATCCTGCAGCTCGTCGAGCGCTTCGCCGGCCATGCTCTCCTCGTCGAGGTAGTTGCCCTCCATGGATGCCAGGGCGCCGTTCTCGAAATACAGCGTCAGCACGCGCTTCTCGGGCTTTCCGCCGCGCGGTGCGTAGGTGTTCATGTAGTCCCAGCGATCCTGGTGGAACGGGCTGTTGATCGACGGCGTGCCGAGAAGTACCTGGACCTGGCGCTTGGTCATGCCGGTTTCCAGTTCGGCGACGGCGTCCTCGTCCAGGACGTTGCCCTGCTGGATATCCTGCTTGTACACGAGGCTTCCGCAGGCCGTCAGGATCAGGGCGGCCGGGAGGATCATCGACCGGGCGAAGTTCATGGCAGTGGAAGTTTTCGACATGGGTGCAATGATACAATACAAGTCTTGCAACGAGTGGCTACCCGAGCAGGTTGGAGCATGTCAGGACAAAGCAGCGAACTCAAGAAAGCTGGCCTGAAGGTCACCCACCCGCGCCGACAGATCCTGCGCTTGCTGGAAACGACCGACCAGAAGCACATGACGGCCGACGATATCTATCGCGCCCTGGTCGATCAGGGGGAGGAAATCGGTCTGGCGACGGTCTACCGCGTGCTGGCCCAGTTCGAAGCCGCCCACCTGGTTCGCAAGCACCTGTTCGACGACGGCACGGGGCGCTCCCAGCAGGCCTGCTACGAGCTCGACGAGGGGGATCACCATGACCACATGGTCTGCCTGGAGACCGGTGAAGTAGTGGAATTCTTCGACGAAGCGATCGAGAAGCGCCAGGAAGAAATCGCCGCCGAACACGGCTATGAAATCGTCGACCACTCGATGGTGCTCTACGTCCGGCCGCGCAAGCACTAACGCTTAGTCGTTTCCCTCCAGCATTTCCCGCGCATGCGCCAGGCTTCTCTCGGAGTCGGCGCTGCCCAGCATCCGGGCGATTTCGCGTTCCCGGGCCCCGCCGTCCAGAGTTTCCACCGACAGCGCGGTTGCGCTGCGTCCTTTCTTCTTGCTCACGCGCAGTTGGTGATCGGCCCGGGCGGCCACCTGCGCCAGGTGGGTCACGCACATCGCCTGGCCGGGGCCGGCCGCCTCACGCAGGAAGCGGCCGACGGCGTGAGCCGTTTCGCCGCCCACGCCGGCGTCCACTTCGTCGAATATTCGTGTCCGGGGGGCCTCGCCGCCGTCGGCGGCGATCATCAGGGCCAGCGCAACGCGCGACAGTTCCCCGCCGGAGGCCACTTTGGACAGCGGCTGGAGCGCCTGCCCGGGGTTGGCGTTGAACCCGATTCGCACGCGGTCCATGCCGTGCGGTGACGGTTCGGCGGCCTCGTCGGGTTCGACCTGGAAGGCCAGCTTGGCCGTGTCCATGCCGAGATCCGCGAGACGCCCGGTGACGAGCCCGGACAGCTTCTTCGCGGCCGCATTGCGAGCCTGGCTGAGACCTTCCGCCGCTTTGCGCCAGCGCTCGGCGGTCAGATTCAGCGACCTGGCGAGTTCGGCGCGCCGTTCGCCCTGGTTCTCCAGCGCCTCCAGCCGCTCACGGAGTTTCTCGGTCAGGGCGGGGAGTTCGGCGGGCTGGACGCGGTGCTTTCTTGCCAGGTCCAGGGATTTCTCCAGCCTGCGGTTTACCGCGGCCAGTCGCTCGGGATCGCCCTCGTCCTCGCTGCCGAGACGCTCGAGGTTGGCCATCGCCTCGTCGACGTTGATGCGCGCTTCCTCGAGCATCCGGGCCGTCTCGTCGAGCTCTGGCTCGACTTCCCGCACGGGATCGAGCGCCTGAATCGCCTGGTGCAGGAGGCTTCGGGCGCCGGGACCGTTGTCGCTGTCGAGCGCGTTGCCGGCGGAAGCCATCGCGAGACGGATGTCGTCGCTGCGCGCCAGGCGCTCCTGCTCCTGCTCGAGTGACTCGAATTCGCCCTCGGCCAGTGCCAGGTCGGACAGTTCGCGGGCCTGAAAGCGCAGCAGCTCGAGCTGGTCGGCGTCGCCGACTTCCGATTCGAGTTCGTCGAGTGCCGTGCGCGCTTCCTGCCATCGCTCGTAGGCGGCCGCGACCGATTCCAGCGGCTCGTTGCCGACTTGCCGGTCCAGCAGTCGGCGCTGCACGGCCGGCTTCTCGAGTTGTTGGTGTTCGTGTTGCCCGTGAATCTCGACGAGCAGACCGCCGAGCTCGGCCAGCTGCCCCACCGTGGCCGCACGCCCGTTGATCCAGGCGCGCGAGCCGCTCGGGGAGGTCAGCACGCGGCGCAGGATGAGTTCGTCGCCCTCATCGAGGGCCTGGTCGACCAGCCATTGCCTGGCGGGCCCGGATTCCGCGAGCGAGAAGACGGCTTCGAGTTCGGCCTGCTCGTGTCCCTCGGCGATCAGCCCCGCCTCGGCGCGATCGCCGAGCAGCAGTCCGAGGGCGTCGACCAGGATCGACTTACCCGCCCCCGTTTCACCGGTGATGGCGGTGAATCCGGGATCGATGTCGATCTCGACTTCGCTGACGATGGCGAAATGACGAATGGCGAGGTGGCGGAGCATGCGGGTTCCGGTCGGGCCAGAAGGGCAACAAGCTAGCACCAAGAGCGGCTTCTAACAACTCCGGTTGTATTGGCGCGGGAGGGACCCCATTGTTGCGCGCAGGATCAATACGTTCACGACCAAGGCGAACCGATATGGGTGACAAGAACGAAACAGCCAACGCCGAACAGAACGCGGCAGACGAGCAGGCCAGCCAGGCAGAAGCCGCCGCCGCAGGCGAGGAAGAGGCCGTGCAGGATTCCGGCTCGGGCGAGCTCGAGCGCGAAATCGAGAAGCTGCGCGAGGCCCTGATGCGCACGCGCGCGGACATGGACAATATGCAAAAGCGTGCCGAGCGTGACATGGACAAGGCCCGTCGCTATCAGCACGAGGCGATCATGCGCGACCTGCTGCCGGTCATCGACGGACTCGAGCAGGGGTTGGAGAACGCCGTCGAGGGCGATTCGGCTCGCGAAGGACTCGAGCTGACCCGGAAGCTCTTGCTCAAGGCGCTCGAGGACCACGGCCTGGAAGTGCTGAATCCGGAAGGCGAGCGATTCGACCCGCAGTGGCACGAGGCGATGAGCATGCAGCCCAGCGAGGATGCCGAGCCGGACACCGTACTGATGGTGCTGCAGAAGGGTTATCGCCTCGACGATCGCCTGCTGCGGGCGGCACGAGTCATCGTCGCCAGCGAGCCCTGAGCGAACTGTGGCCGGGGCAGGGTGATTGAAATGAGCCCTGTCGGGCCCCACTAAACGGCTAGAACGCTTTTCAGCGAAGTTTCAACCAGTTTCAATACGAAATCGAACAGGATCACAAGACCATGAGCAAGATTATCGGCATCGACCTGGGAACCACCAATTCCTGCGTCGCCGTCATGGAAGGCGGCAAGACGCGCGTCATCGAGAACGCCGAGGGCGATCGCACGACACCGTCGGTCGTCGCCTTCACGAAGGACGACGAGGTACTGGTCGGCCAGCCCGCCAAGCGCCAGGCCGTCACGAACCCCGACCGCACACTGTATGCGGTCAAGCGCCTGATCGGGCGCAAGTTCAACGAAAAGGTCGTCCAGAAGGACATCAAGCTGGTGCCCTACAAGATCATCGAGGCGGACAACGGTGACGCCTGGGTGCAGGTGGGCGACAACAAGATGGCGCCGCCGGAGATTTCCGCGCGCGTCCTCATGAAGATGAAGAAGACGGCCGAGGATTATCTGGGCGAGGAAGTCACCCAGGCGGTCATCACCGTGCCGGCTTACTTCAACGATTCCCAGCGCCAGGCCACCAAGGACGCCGGCAAGATTGCCGGTCTCGAGGTCAAGCGCATCATCAACGAGCCGACCGCCGCTTCCCTGGCCTACGGGCTGGACAAGGAAGGCGGTGACCGCAAGGTCGCCGTCTACGACCTCGGCGGCGGCACCTTCGACATCTCGATCATCGAGATTGCCGACGTCGACGGCGAAAAGCAGTTCGAAGTGCTGGCCACCAACGGCGACACCTTCCTGGGTGGTGAGGACTTCGACCTGCGCCTGATCGACTACCTCGCCGGCGAGTTCAAGAAGGAGCAGGGCATCGATCTGCACAACGACCCGCTGGCGCTGCAGCGCCTGCGCGAAGGCGCCGAACGCGCCAAGATCGAGCTGTCTTCGGCCCAGCAGACCGAGATCAATCTGCCGTACATCACGGCCGACCAGTCCGGTCCGAAGCACCTCAACATCAAGGTCACGCGCTCGAAGCTCGAGTCGCTGGTCGAAGAACTGGTCAAGCGTTCCATCGAGCCCTGCCGCACGGCGCTCAACGACGCCGGCCTGAAAGTCGGCGACATCGACGAGGTCATCCTGGTCGGCGGCCAGACCCGTATGCCGGCCGTCCAGAAAGCCGTGTCCGACTTCTTCGGCAAGGATCCGCGCAAGGACGTCAACCCCGACGAAGCCGTGGCCGTGGGCGCTGCCATCCAGGGCGGCGTACTGGCCGGCGACGTCAAGGACGTGCTGCTGCTCGACGTCACGCCGCTGTCGCTGGGTATCGAAACCCTGGGCGGGGTGTTCACCAAGCTGATCGAGAAGAACACCACGATCCCGACGCGCGCCTCGCAGGTCTTCTCAACCGCCGAGGACAACCAGTCGGCCGTGACCGTGCACGTCCTGCAGGGCGAGCGCGAACAGGCTTCGGCCAACAAGTCGCTGGCGCGTTTCGACCTGACCGGCATTCCGGCCGCGCCGCGCGGCGTGCCGCAGATCGAGGTCACCTTCGACATCGACGCCAACGGCATCCTGCACGTGTCGGCCAAGGATCAGGCCACCGGACAGGAGCAGCGCGTCGAGGTCAAGGCCGGCTCCGGTCTCTCGGACGAAGAAATCGAGAAGATGGTCCAGGACGCCGAGGCGCACCGCGAGGAAGACAAGAAGTTCCACGAGCTGGTTTCCGCGCGCAACAACGCCGACCAGGTGGCACACGCCACGCGCAGCAGCCTCGAGGAGCACGGCGACCAGATCGACGACTCGGTCAAGAAGCAGATCGAGGATGCGCTGGCCAAGGTCGACGAGGCGGTCAAGGGCGATGACAAGGAAGCCATCGATTCGGCCGTCAACGAACTGCAGCAGGCCGGATCGGAGCTCTACAAGGCTGCAGCCGAAAAGGCCCAGGCCGAAGAGGGCGGCGCCGAATCGGCCGGCGAGCAGGGCGGCGAGTCTTCCTCGAGCGACGAGGAAGTGGTCGACGCCGAGTTCACCGAAGTCGACGACGACGAGAAGAAGTGACTGGTTAGTTGGTTGATTGGTTTTTTGGTTTTTTGGTTGCTCGAGACGCCGATGTCATTCGAGAGTCGAAGCGGCAAAGGTGCTCTCGGGCAGTCATCGAAGAACCAAACGAACAAACCAACAAACTAGCGAACCAACAAACGGGCTTTTATGTCTGCTGATTATTACGACACTCTCGGCGTCGCACGCGACGCCTCGACCGACGAGATCCGCAAGGCGTATCGGCGCATGGCGCGCAAGTATCATCCGGACCGCAATCCGGACGATCCCGATGCCGAGGACAAGTTCAAGGAAGTGCGCGAGGCGCACGACGTGCTCAAGGACGAGCAGAAGCGTGC
>JAZBPT010000193.1:0-27626 GCA_036351755.1 Wenzhouxiangella sp.
ATTCCGGGCGTCTGGCGCAACTTGCCAAAGTGCTGGGGGCTTGCGTGTTGGCGTTGGCAGTAGGGGGACGCACCTCAGCAAACTGAACCGTGGGTGACGCCCGGAAAGCAAATCGTCTCGCCCCTGTTTCCACCTTTTGAGTAACTCTGACACAGTTATCGCCCGATGTCCAGACCGAGCCGGCACAAAATCGGAGCGAGCCTCAAATCTGTGACAGAATTCTCGTTCCACCCTGATCGAGGAGCGATCGAGCCGCTTTTCGACCGAGATTATCGGCTTCGGAACGATGGCCCTCGACACGCGCGTCGAGCACCTCGCCACCGTCGGGGCTAGCCAACCGCGCCTCGAGCAGGATGCGCTCCCCGTCCAGGCGGGCGAACGCCGCCAGGGGCATACGACAATCGCCGCCCAGCTCGGCCACGACCGCCCGCTCGGCACACATCATGTCGTAGGTGTCCCGGCAATTGAGGGGTTGGAGCATTTCCAAAGTACCGGATTCGCCCGCACGGCACTGCACGACGATCACTCCCTGTCCCGCCGAAGGCAGGAATGTGGGCGGCTCCAGCGGCAAGGTGTGTTCGCGGTCGATCTCGAGCCGCTGCAGCCCGGCGGCGGCCAGGATGAGCGCATCGACTTCACCCGAATCGAGCTTGGCCAGGCGCGTCTGCACATTGCCGCGAACGGTCACGACCTCCAGGTGCGGACAGCGCGCCAGCAGCTGGCTCTGGCGTCGAAGGCTGGCCGTCCCGACGCGAGCGCCGGCCGGCAGGTCTTCAGGCGTAGCCCCGTCGCGAGTGATCCACCAGTCGCGCCAGTCGGCTCGCGGCAGGAAGGCCGCCAGGTCGAAATCCTGCGAAGGCTCGGCCGGTACGTCCTTGAGCGAGTGCACGGCGATGTCCGCCTTGCCGTCGAGTATGGCGCGCTCGAGCTCCTTGAGAAACAGGCCCTTGCCGCCGATTTCGGCCAGGGACCGGTCAAGCACTTCGTCGCCGCGCGTACTGAGCGGAACGAGTGAGACTTCCACGTCGGGATGAAGGTCGCGAATCCGCTGCGCAACATGCTCGGTCTGCCAGAGCGCCAGCTTGGACTTGCGGGTCGCGATTCTCAGTTGCTTCATTGTTTCAGGAATCTCCGTATTCTCGGCCGTCGAGCACCTGGCGAACCAATGCCAGGTTGCGGCGACTGACCGGTGGATGGCAATCGCTGCCCTCGAGCTCGACGCGCTCCTGTCCCTGCTCGTCGCGGAACAGCCCCCGGAGGTAGCGCCGGGCGACGAGCGCCTTGCGATGGATGCGGATGAATTGCCGGGCGAAGCGCTGCTCGAGACTGACCAGGGAGTCGTCGACCAGGGCTTCCCCGCGGTCGAAGTGCACCACGGTGTACTTGTCCTCGGCGACGAGCGCGCGGATGTCGACAACGGGAATGGAAAACACCCGATCACCCAGACGGGTGCGCAACGTGGCCCGGGGGTCGATCGGCCGGTTGCGCGCCCGTTCGAGCGCACGTGCCAATCGATCGCCGCGCACCGGTTTGACCAGGTAGTCCACGGCGGCCAGTTCGAAGGCGTCGACCGCGTACTGCTCGTAGGCTGTAACGAAAATCAGCGCCGGCGGACTCTCCATTTCGCGCAGCGCCCGCGCCACCTGGATACCGTCGAGGCCTGGCATTTCCACGTCCAGCAATACGACGTCGGGCAACAGTTCGCGGCACTGCTCGAGCACCCGATCGGCCTGCATGACGACGCCGCAGGCCTCGACGCAGGACTGGTCGTCGAGAAGGCGCGCCAGCCGATCCGCCGCCGGCTTTTCGTCGTCGACGATGAGCGCGCGCAGATCGCTCACGAAAGTCGCTTCTCCAGCCATTCGTCGATGGCCTGGACCTCCTCGGCGCACACGGCGTGCGGCATGGGCCAGGTCTGCCACTCGACCTCGAAGCCGGCCGAGCGCAGGCGGCGCGCACTCGCCTCGCCCAGCCCCACCGGCACGATCGGATCCTGGCTGCCGTGGCCGAGGAACAGCGGCATCGTGCCCGTCTTGTCGCCGGCCCACTCCGCGAGGCCGTCGGCTTCCACCAGGTAGGTGGAAAGACCGATCAGGCCGGCCAGGGGTTCGGACCGGGCCAGGCCGCAGCGAAGCGCGATGGCGCCGCCCTGCGAGAAGCCCGCCAGCACGATGTTGCCCGGCGCGATGCCGTCGGCCACCTGTTCGTCGAGCAGGCCGTCGACGGCCTGCACGGACGCTCGGATACCGGCCATGTCCTGGTCGCGATCGATATCGACGCCCAGGATGTCGTACCAGGCGCGCATGGCCATGCCGCCGTTGATGGTCACCGGCCGGACCGGCGCGTGCGGAAAGATGAAGCGAACCGGCCGCCGGGAGGCGCTGGCCAGCTGCGGTACAATCGGCTCGAAGTCATGCCCGTCGGCGCCCAGCCCGTGCAGCCAGATGACGGCATGTTGCGGGGCGTTCCCGGTCTCGAGCATCACGCGTTCAAGTTTCTGATCAGTGGAGTCGTTCATGCGCTCAAGTTTAACCGCCCTCGCTGCCGTCCTGTTGTCGCTGGTGGCGCTGTCGGTTTCCGGCTGCGGCCTCAAGGGCGACCTGTACCTCCCCGGCGACGAAGCGACGGCACCGGCCCCGGAACCGGAAGAAGACGCGCGCGACGAACCCTCGGCCGGAGACTCGGAAGCCTGAGCCGATGCCCGGGGAACCCAACGACGCGCTTGCGTTCTTCAAGCTCGAAGCCCTCGGCAACGACTTCATGCTCGTCGACGCCCGGCAGCGCGACTTCGAGCCCGCGCCGGAACAGGTCAGGCGCTGGGCCGACCGGCGCCGCGGCGTGGGCTTCGATCAACTGCTGGTGCTGCGCCCGAGCGACCGCCCGCAACATCATTGCCGCGTCGAGATACACAACGCCGACGGCAGTCGGGCCGAGCAATGCGGCAACGGCATGCGGGCCGTGGCGCTCTGGCTGGCGCACCGGGACGGCGCGGATCGCGCGCTTCAGCTGGAGACTGCCGGTGGCAGCGTGGAGACGCGCTATCGCTCGGACGACGAGATCAGCGCGACCCTGGGGGTGCCGGACTTCGATCCGCGCGCCGTGGGGCTCGCCGACACCCCGACCTTTCCGCGCCGCTTCACCGTCGACGGCAAAGAGCTGGATGTCCACGGCGCATCCATGGGCAACCCCCACCTCCTGGTGATCGAGGACGAGGAGCCCGGGCCACAGCGTCTGGACATGATCGGCAGAACGCTCGGCGGGCACCCCGATCTGGCGCGCGGCGCCAACGTGGGCCTGGCAGTCGTCGAGGCGCCGCACCGCGTTCGCCTACGCGTATACGAGCGTGGCGCCGGCCCGACACTGGCTTGCGGCAGCGGAGCGAGCGCCGCGGCAGCGATCCTGCTGCACCTGGGCCGCGTCGAAGCGCCGGTCGAAGTGATCCAGCCGGGTGGAACGCTTGTGGTAAATTGGCCAGGATCGGGTCGGGTTCTGACCACTACCGGGCCCGCCCGCCTCGTGTTTGAAGGAGTCATCCGATGTCGGACCCAAGCAGCCTGAACGAGCAAGACGTCATCGAGTGGCTGACGTCCCACGCCGACTTTTTTGAACGCCACCCGGAACTGCTCGAATCGCTGCAGCTGCCCCACGAAACCGGCGCGCACTCGCTCATCGAAGTTCAGGTCACGCGCCTGAGACGAGAGAATCACCAGCTTCGCGCCCAACTCGAGACCCTGGCCGGCATCGCCGGCGAGAACGAGAGGCTCATGCAGCGGCTCCACCAGCTCACGCTGGAAGTGATGACCACCCGCTCGGCGGGCGAATTCATCGAACGCCTGATCGATCGGCTGGCCAGCGACTTCGACGCTCGAAGCGTCCGCCTCCACCTCCTGGAGAAACATGCAGGGCTCGACGAGGTCGGCGCGGTCACGTCACACGAATCGGGCGTACCCGACTGGTTCGAGAAACTGCTCGAGCTGGGCAGCATCGAATTCGGCCGCTTCACCCGCGCCAAGCTCGAAACGCTGTTCCCCAGGCAGCACGAGGGGATCGGCTCGGCTGCCCTGGTGCCGATCGCCGGCGTGGGCCTGCTCGCGATCGGTTCGGAGTCGGCCGAGCGATTCCACCCCGGCATGGGCACCCTGTTCCTGGAACTCCTCGGCACGACGATTCGCCACCGCCTCGAACAGGACTGCGGCGACGAACGCAAGCGCGCCTGAATGAGGCAGGACCGGCGGCGGTGCTGATCCCAACGGCGGTCACCGCATTTCTCGACCACGCCGCCGACGAGGCCGGCCTGAGCCCGGCGACCATCGACGCCTACCGGCGCGACCTCGACCGATTCTCGAACTGGTGCCGCAAGCACGGCGTCGAGGAAATCGAATCACTGACCCAGGCCGACGTGCGAAGCTTCGCCGCCAGCGAACACCGGCGCGGGCTCAATCCGCGCAGCGTCCAGCGCCGTCTCTCGGGCCTGCGCCGGTTCTTCCGCTATCTCCGGCGCGAACGCGTCCTCAGCGGTGACCCCAGCCAGGGCGTACGCGCCCCCAAGGTCCGCCGCAAGCTGCCCGAAGTGCTCGACATCGACCAGGTGCTCGCCCTGCTCGACATCCCCGAAGAGGACGAACTGGCCACGCGCGACCGCGCCATGCTGGAACTGTTCTACGCCTCGGGCCTGCGCGTGAGCGAGCTGGCCGGACTGACCTGGGACCGCCTCGATCTCTCCGAGGGACTCGTCCGGGTACTGGGCAAGGGCCGCCGCGAGCGAGTGGTGCCGGTGGGCCGGCACGCCGTGAGCGCCCTCGAACGATGGCGCGGCATTCATGCCGGCACCGCCGGGATCGACCAGCCCAGGGTGTTCACCAGCCTCAAGGGCCGCCCGCTCGGCGTTCGCGCCATCCAGAAGCGCGTCGCCTACTGGTCGCAGCGCCAGGGACTCGACCAGAACGTCCACCCCCACCAACTCCGGCACAGCTTCGCTTCCCACATCCTGGAGTCTTCCGGCGACCTGCGCGCGGTCCAGGAACTGCTCGGCCACGCCAACCTCACCACCACCCAGATCTACACCCACCTGGACTTCCAGCACTTGGCGAAGGTGTACGACGAAACCCACCCGCGGGCGAAGAAGGGGAAATAGAGTTTTCGGGGTTCCGGGTTTCCCTGAAATCTGAAACCTGAAACCTGAAACCTGACCCAAGATTGTCCTGCCGCCAGGCCGACCCCATGTTCTCCCCTTCACCCAATGGCAGTGAGCAAGCATGGAACAATATCGCGGCACGACCATCGTCTCGGTGCGGCGCGGCGACCAGGTGGTGATTGCCGGCGACGGACAGGTCACGCTCGGCAACACCGTCATGAAATCCAACGCACGCAAGGTGCGGCGGCTCTACAAGGGTCGGGTCCTGGCCGGCTTCGCCGGAGCCACGGCCGACGCCTTCACGCTGTTCGAGCGCTTCGAAAGCAAGCTGGAAATGCACTCCGGCCACCTCACGCGGGCGGCCGTGGAACTGGCCAAGGACTGGCGCACCGACCGCCTGCTGCGCCGACTCGAAGCCCTGCTCGCGGTCGCCGACCACGAAGCCTCACTGATCATCTCGGGCAACGGCGACGTGATCGAGCCCGAGGAAGGCCTGATCGCCATCGGCTCGGGCGGACCGTTCGCGCAGTCGGCGGCACGCGCACTGCAGCGCCACACCGACCTCGACGCCGAAACGATCTGCCGCGAAGCCCTGACCATCGCCGGTGAAGTGTGCATCTACACCAACCACAACTTCACCGTTGAAACCCTCGAATCCAACCCAGCCGAAGGCCAGTAAGCCATGACGCAGATGACTCCCCGCGAAATCGTTCAGGAACTGGACCGCCACATCATCGGCCAGGCCGAGGCCAAGCGTGCCGTGGCAATCGCCCTGAGGAACCGCTGGCGCCGCATGCAGGTCGATGAAAAGCTGCAGCCGGAGATCACGCCAAAGAACATCCTGATGATCGGCCCGACCGGCGTGGGCAAGACCGAAATCGCGCGCCGCCTGGCCACCCTGGCCAAGGCGCCGTTCATCAAGGTCGAGGCGACCAAGTTCACCGAAGTGGGCTACGTGGGCAAGGATGTCGAATCCATCGTCCGCGATCTCACCGAAGTGGCCTACAAGCTGGCCCGCGACGAGGCCATGGCGAAGGTACGTTCGCGGGCCGAGGACGCAGCCGTCGAGCGCGTGCTCGACATCATGCTGCCACGTCAGCAGAGCTCCGGGTTTTCCAATGCGCCGGAGGAGACTTCCGACAGTTCTTCTGAAACGCGCCGGAAGATGATGCGCAAGCTGCTCGACGGCGACTTCAACGAACGCGAGATCGAGATCGACCTCGACATGAATCTCGGCGTCGAGATCATGGCGCCGCCGGGCATGGAGGAGATGACCAACCAGCTCCAGCAAATGTTCTCCAACATGTCCGGCCAGCGCAAGCAAAAGCGCCGCATGAAGGTCAAGGACGCCATCCCGGTGCTCGTCGAAGAAGAGGCCGCGCGCATGATCAACGACGAAGAAGTCAAGCAGCAGGCGCTCAAGACGGCCGAGCAGCACGGCATCGTGTTCATCGACGAAATCGACAAGGTCGCCCGCCGCGCCGAAGGCGGCGGCTCCGGCGAAGTCTCCCGCGAAGGCGTGCAGCGCGACCTGCTGCCGCTGGTCGAGGGCGCGACGGTCAATACCCGTTATGGGCCGGTGAGCACCGACCACATGCTGTTCATCGCCTCGGGCGCCTTCCACGTGTCCAAGCCCTCGGACCTGGTGCCGGAGCTGCAGGGCCGCCTGCCCATCCGGGTCGAACTGCGCGCCCTCTCGGTCGACGACTTCAAGCGGATCCTGACCGAACCGGACGCCTGCCTGACCGAACAGTACACCGCGCTGCTCGCCACCGAAGGCGTCGATCTCCAGTTCACCGACGAGGCGATCACGCGCCTGGCCGAGATCAGCTTCTCGGTCAACGAGTCGACCGAGAACATCGGCGCACGCCGCCTGCACACCGTCATGGAGCGGCTGCTCGAGGACGTGTCGTATTCGGCTCCCGATCGCTCCAGCGAAAAGGTCGTCGTCGACGCCGAATTCGTGGATCGTTCGCTCAAGGACCTGGCAGGAAACGAGGATCTGAGCCGTTATATCCTGTAGTGGGCCATGCGGCCCTGGCGTTGAGCGACGACGCGGGCGCGCCATGCGCCCGCCCCGACCGGTCGGCGGCGGCTGACTGCAACTGCGGCAAAACTTAAGGACCTCTTCGCGGTCGGATCACGGACAGGTCGGGACAATACGAACAACATGACCGAATCATCCGACATAGCCATTTCTCTCAAGCGCGTAACCGTGCGCCTGGGCGGGCGAACGATTCTCGAGGATCTCGATCTCGACATCCCCGCCGGGCAGGTCACGGCCGTGATGGGCCCCAGCGGCGCCGGCAAGACCACGGTTCTTCGCCTGGTCACCGGGCAGCTCAAGCCCGACGCCGGCGAGGTCTGGATCGGCGACACCCGGGTCGACCGACTGGGCGGCAAGGCGCTGGGCACGCTCAGGCGCAATATCGGCGTGCTGCTGCAGAACGGCGCGCTGTTCACCGACCTGACCAGTTTCGACAATGTCGCCCTGCCCCTGCGCGAGCACACCAGGCTGTCGGAACCCCTGATTCGCCGCATTGTCCTGATGAAACTCGAGATGGTCGGACTGCGCGGCGCCGCACAGCTGTATCCCTCGGAACTGTCGGGCGGCATGAAGCGCCGGGTGGCGACCGCGCGGGCGATGGCGCTGGATCCCGGCATCATGTTCTATGACGAACCCTTCGCCGGGCTCGACCCGATTTCGCTGGGGGTTTCGCTGCGCCTGATCCGCGACATCAACGCCGCGCTGGGCACCACCAGCGTGGTCATCACCCACGACGTGCGTGAAGTCGCCAAGCTGGCCGACCATGCCTGCATCATCGCCGACCGCAAGCTGGTCGCCAACGGCACGCCGGACGAACTCGCCGCCAGCTTCGACCCGCTGGTCCGGCAGTTCATGCAGGGCGAGCCCGACGGGCCGGTGCCCTTCCACTACCCGGCGCGCGCGCTCGACGAAGAGCTGATGCTGCGGGGAGAGGGGCGATGAACAATGGCGCATCGCACACTGTGCTGACCGCACCGCTCAGGGAACTGGGCCGGGCGGGGCTGTTCCTGCTCACCGCCTTCTCGCGCATGCGTTTCGGGCCGCGCCAGCTGGCCGAGATCCTGCGGCAGGTCTATTTCGCGGGCGTGCGCTCGCTGGTAATCATCGTCATCTGCGGCTTTTTCGTCGGCCTGGTGCTGACCCTGCAGACCTACGACACCCTCACGCGCTTCGGCGCCGCCGACGCGGTGTCGACCGTGCTGGCGCTTTCTCTCTTTCGGGAGCTCGGCCCGGTACTCGCCGCGCTGCTCTTCGCCGGACGGGCCGGCACCTCGATCACGGCCGAGATCGGCCTGATGCGCGCGACCGAACAGCTCGACGCGCTCGACCTGATGGCCATCGACCCGATGGAGCGCATCGTCCAGCCGCGCCTGCTGGCCGGATTGATCGCCCTGCCCGCCCTGGTCCTGATCTTCAACCTCACGGCCATCGTCGGCGGCATCTTCTTTGCTGTCTTTCTCATGGGCAGCGACCCGATCAGCTTCTGGGCCAACATGCAGTCCTCCGTCGAGTTGATGCGCGATTTCGGCGGCGGCATGTTCAAGTCGGTCTGCTTCGGTTTCGTCGCCGCATGGCTGGCCGTCTGGTTCGGCTGGTCGGCGCGCCCGACCAGCGAGGGCGTGGCCCTGGCCACCACCCAGACCGTGATCGCCACGGCTATTGCCGTGCTCGTGCTCGACTTCATTCTCTCGGCATTCATGCTCTGAAGACTAGGATCGCCATGAAATCTTCTCACCAGATCGAACTGACCGCGGGCATCTTCCTTCTGCTGGCCATCGCCGCGCTGGTCTTCCTGGCCCTGCACGCCACCGACCGGGGCGTGGTGTCCGGGGAGAGCTACGAAGTCACCGCCCGCTTTTCCAACGTGGGCGGATTGACGCCGCGCGCGACGGTGAGCATGGGCGGCGTCGCCATCGGCATGGTCGACGCCATCGAACTCGACCCGGAAACCTTCGAGGCCAGGGTGACGATGCGAATCAGCCGCGAGTACGACAACCTGCCCGACGACACCTCGGCGTCGATACTCACCAGCGGCATCCTGGGCGACCAGTACGTCGGACTCGAACCCGGCGGGTCGCCGGAGGTGCTGCAGGACGGCGACCGCATCCTGATCACCAGTTCCGCGATGGTGCTCGAGCAACTCATCAGCCGCTACATGTTCAACAGCGAAGAAGGACAAGGAGAAGAGTAATGCGCGCCGTGATACTGGCAATCCTGCTGCTCGCCGGCAACCAGGCCGTGGTCGCGAACGACCCGGTGGGCATCATCGAAACCACGACCGAGGAACTCTCGCATCTGATCGACGAGAATCGATCGACCTACCGCGACGATCCGCAGACCCTCAAGACCGACGTCAAGGAGATCCTTCTGCCGACGATCGACCAGACCTACTCGGCACGCCTGGTCCTGGGTCGCCACGGCCGCGGCAAGAGCGGCGAGAAGATCGACGCCTTCGCCGAGGCCCTGGCCAACCAACTGCTCAATCGGTATGCCACGGCCCTGCTCGACTACGACCTCAACGACCGCGTCGAAATCCTGCCCCTGGCCGGCGACAACACCGAACGGCAGACGCGCGTTCGAACCCGGGTCATGCTCGACAACGGCGAGCGCGCGCCCGTGGACTACGTGATGCGCAAGACCGACGGCGGCTGGAAGGTCTTCGACGTGATCGTCGAAGGCATTTCCTACGTGGCGACGTTCCGCTCGCAGATCGACCAGGAAATTCGCCAGTCGAGCTTCGAGGACATGCTCGAGCGCCTCGAGAGCGGTCAGTACGAAGTCAGCGTCGATGAGTGACGACAAAGACATCGTCCGGCTGGAGGGCATCCTGGCGGCGCACGAGGTGGCCGAACTGGAGCGCCGCTACAGCGACCGCTTCGACAGCGCCAACCCGCCAGCCGCAGTCGACCTGGCCGATGTCGAAAGCGGCGACTCCAGCGCCCTGGCCCTGCTGCTCGAATGGCAGTCGCGGGCCGCGCAGAAAATTCGCTTCGAGAAACCGCCGGAGAGCCTCCGCGTGATCGCGCGCCTGACCGGCGTCGCTCCGCTGCTTGGCTGGGCAAACGAGGACAGCAACGCGGAATCCGCAAAGGAATGACGATGAAAGCAGCACTGAGCACCCTCTTGGCCGCCGCGCTGCTGGCCGGATGCGCCACCACGGCACCGCCGCCGGACGAGCGCCACCCGCGCGACCCCTGGGAGCCGTACAACCGCAGCATGTTCCAGTTCAACACGGCCGTCGATCGCGCCGTCATCCGGCCCCTGGCGGTCGGCTACGGCAGGATCACGCCGGCCCCGGCACGGCGCAGCATCCGCAACTTCTTCACCAACATCCGCTCGCCGGTCGACCAGGTCAACCTGCTGCTGCAGGGCCGGCCCGGCGCCGCGGGCACCGAACTGACTCGCTTCCTGGTCAACTCGACCTTCGGTCTCGGCGGGTTGTTCGACATGGCCACCAGGGCGGACGTCGAGGAATACGAGGAAGACTTCGGCCAGACCCTGGCGGTGTGGGGCTGGGAAGACAGCCGTTTCTTCATCCTGCCGCTGCTCGGACCCTCGACCGTGCGCGACGGCATCGGCCGCGTGCCCGACGGCTACGCCGACTTCGTCTGGCGCTGGACGCTCGACGAAACCACTTACGGGCTGGTCGGACTCAACGTCATCCAGGTCCGCCATGCCATGCTGCCGCTCGACGAAGACATCCGGGCCGCCTACGACCCGTATACCTTCATGCGCGACGGCTGGATGCAGCGACGCTCGCATGCGATCGCCAACGGCGAGAACGGCCTGCCCGACTACGACTCCTTCCTGGACGAGGAATGGGAAGACTAGGCAGGCTTCATGCCACACTGCCCGGACCTTCCCGGGCAATCAACCGTAGAGCGAAAGCAGGTAGCCCAGTCGATCGCGCACCCAGCCGCTGACCGGCGTGAGTCGCACATCCAGGCGACGTTCGAGCTCGTCGGTGTCCACCAGCGGACCCTCGTCGAGACTCGCGTAGCCCTCGTAGAGCCCGGCCAGAAGCTGCCCGACGTGGGCGCTGCCCGATAGATGGCTCATGCCGTCGGCGAAACCGTCGATGCTCTGCGGTGCGAAATGCACCTCGCGCCCGTAGACTTCGGCAAGCAGGCGGCACAGTTCGGGACCGGTCACCGGCTCGGGGCTCGCCACGTCGATCACCTCTCCGGCCACGTCGGCGGTCAGGCAGGCGACCGCGATCCGTCCCTGGTCCTCGGTCGACGTCCAGTTCAGTCGCTGGCCGGCGTCGAGCGGCGGATAGCTCAGGCGCCCGTAGTCGCGGATCTCGCGGATGATGTGCGGCCACACCAGGTTCGCCAGGTAGAGGGTGGGTCGCAGGACCACAGCCGGAACATCGGCCGAGAGAAGCCGGTCGGTGATTCTTCTGAGACCATCGACGAAGGGGCCCGGCGGCATGTCGTCGCCGCAATAGCCCCCGGTCGTGAAAACGACCCGCCCGACCCCGGCGGACGAGGCCGCGGCAAGCACGTGATCGACGGCCTTGGTAGCTTCGGGCTCGTCCGGCATCGCGGTCAGGTGAAAGAAGATGGCATCGACGCCCTCGGCCGCCGCCTGCACGTCTTCTGCGTCGGTGAGGTCGGCGCGAACCATTTCCACACGGCCGGGCAGTTTCTCCTCGGCCTCGTCGAGATCGCGCGTGGCCGCCCGGACCGCCAGGCCGGCCTCCAGCGCCGCTTCCACGACCGGATGTCCTTGGGTGCCCGTGGCACCGAAAACGAGCAGTTTTCTGAGCTCCATAGCCCGATGCTCCTTGATTCAACAGACCCAGCATACCAAGAGGCGAAATCCGACTGATACAATCTTGGTCCAAATCGATTCTCCAATCGCATGTCTGCTTTCGTTTCCCTTCGCACCAAACTCCTGCTCACGACAATCTTCTTGCTGCTGGTCGCCTGCGAGTCGGACCAGGATCAAGGTCCCGGACCGGTTCGCGAGCCCGTCGACCGGACCGCGCCGATCGCCAATCCCCTCGAATCCTCATACGACACGCCGCTCGGCGTACCGCCGTTTCACGAGATTCGCGCTGAGCATTTCCGCCCCGCGCTGGAGAAAGCGCTCGAGCGCGCCGCTAAGCGGATATCGGAGATCACCGACAATCCCGCCGAACCCGACTTCGACAACACGATCCATGCGCTGGAGAAAGCTGGGCGCGAAGCGGCCCGCATCGTCAGGCTGTGGTACGGCTTGAGCGCCGTCGGCGACGAGGCCGCCGAGGAGGCCGACAGCGAAGTCCTGACACAACTGCTGAACGATCACCAGCATCGCATCCTGCGCAATCGCGCCCTGTTCGCTCGCATCGAAGCGGTTCGCGGCGGGACCGACTTGAAGACGCTCGAGGCCGAACAGCAACGCCTCGTCGAAATAACCTGGCACCGCTTCCGTCGCGCCGGCGCGCACCTGGACAAAGCCAGCCGCGAAAAACTGGCCGAGCTCGACCACCGGATTGCGCGCCTGGACCGCCTCTACGCCGAGACCAGGCGATCGGCCACCCATCGCCATGAGCTACTCGTCCAAGACGAATCCCGGCTGGACGGGCTTCCCGAATCCCTGGTGACACTGGCTCAACGCTCGGCCCGGGATCGCGGCCACATCGGGAGCTGGGCGTTCACGCTGCATGCGCACAGCTTCTACCCGTTCATGCGGCATTTCAGCGACCGCGCAGCGCGTGAAGAACTCTACCGCGCCTGGATGGCGCGCTACCGCGATGTCACCCGAAAGGACGAAGACTTGGGCCGCCTGATCGAGCAGCTGGCCCGGCTGCGCGCAGAGCGCGCCGAGCTCCTGAATTTCGACAGCCACCTCGACTTCCTCCTGGACGACGCCGCAATGGCCGACCGCGCAACACTCGAGCGACTGATCGAGCGGCTGGCCAGCGCCGCCAGGGAAAAGGCCGAGGAAGAAACCGAACGCCTCTCCGAGCTGGCCGCCAGCGACGGCATGCAGGGCGATCTGAGACCCTGGGACTGGTGGTATTACCGCGAGCGGCTGCTCGAGTCGGCCTACGAGCTCGACCAGTCGTCAATGCGCGAGCACTTCGAGATTTCGCGGGTTCGCGACGGCTTGTTCATGCTGGCTAACAAACTCTGGGGCCTGACTTTCCAGCGCCGCAGCGACCTCCCCGCCTGGCACATGGATGCCGACGCTTTCGAAGTACGCGACGCCGACGGTTCGACTCTAGGTGTACTCTACTTCGACCCCATCCATCGCCGCGGCAAGCTCGGCGGCGGCTGGACGTCGACCTATCGGGCCCAGCACCGCCGCGACGGCGAGCGCATCGCCCCGGTCACCGCGGTCGTCACCAACGTCACGCCGGCGGCGGCGAAAATGCCCGCCCTGCTCTCGACCGAGCAGGTTCGCACCGTGTCGCACGAGTTCGGGCACGCGCTGCACAACCTCCTCTCCGACGTGGACCACGCCGCCCTGGCGGGCACCAACGTAGCGACCGACTTCGTCGAATTCCCTGCCCTGCTCCTGGAGCGCTGGATGCTGGCACCCGGAATGCTCTCAAACTATGCCCGGCACCACCGGACCGGCGAGGCGCTCGACGACCGCGCGGTCGAAGCCCTGCAGGCGCAGGGAAAACTCACCGCCGGCCTGGAAACGCTGGAACTGCTTGCCGCGATCGAGCTGGACCTGGCCCTGCACGGCGTCCCGGCCGGCGAGGTACCCGACCTGGAAACCGCCGAAAAGCGCGTGCGCGAAAAGCTCGACCTGCCGGCCTTCGTATCACCGCGCCACCACGGCGGCGGACTGGCCAGCGTCTTTGCCAGCCAGCGCAGCGGCGGCGATTTCAGAACCCTGTGGTCCCGGCTGCTCGCCGCAGACGCCTTCGCCGCGTTCGAGGCGGCCGGCCTGACCGATCGCGAACTGGCCGGCAGCCTGCGCGACGAGATCCTGTCGCGGGGCAGCGCGCGTGACCCTGCGGACTCATGGCGGGCATTTCGCGACCGTTCACCCGACGCTCGCTATCTGCTGGACGATCTCGGCCTGGTGGCCAATCAACTTGAGGAAAAGACCCCCAGCGGCGAATAGCTGCCGAATTCCGGAAACACGGCCTCGAGCTGTGCCGGCGCCAGACCCATCCGGCTCACCAGAGCCTCGGCCAGGACCTGCCGGTAGTCGGTCGTGGTTGCCAGGTCCTGGCCCTCGAACAGCGACCCCGCATCCAGCCCCGGGAAGCTGCCGTGCATGCCGCCGTTGACGCGTCCCCCGAGGGCCAGCATGACGTTGCCGTGACCATGATCAGTGCCGCTGGCATCGTTGGGTCTCACCTTGCGGCCGAACTCGCTGAGCACGACCACGTTGACGCGGTCCATCAGGTTGCCCTGGGAAGAAGCCGAGAGGTCGGTATAGAACGCGTCGAGCGCCCGGGAGAGCTCCTCGACGCGAATGCCGTAGTAGTCGTAGTGATTGGCATTGCCGGGCTGCGGCACGCCCTGCCCGGCGTGCGTGTCCCAGCCGCCATAGTCCACGGTGGCGGCGACGATGCCCATGTCCTGCTTGATCAACTGGGCCAGGCTGCGGAACTGGTCGCCGAGGGTGCCGCCGGGATAGGATGCGCCGCCTTCGGGCAGGTAGCCGTCGAAGTCCATCCCGCGCATCTGCTCCAGGGCGTCGGCGGTATCGCGACCCGCCTGCAGCAGCGGGCTGGCGCCCCCGCCGCTCCACAGTGCATCGAGGCGCCTGTGCGCAGCCTGGTGTCCCGCCAGGTCCGGGTTGGTTTCGTTCCAGGACCAGTGGAATCCGTCGACCCGGAAGGACTCGGGCGAGGCGACGGTGAGCGCCGCACTCGATCCCATCAACGACATCGGGCGCGTGTCGGCAAAGCCGAAAACGGGCGCGATATCGGCGCTCGGCAGTCCGTCGGCGACAGCCAGGTAGCGCGTCAGCCAGCCGTCGGGCGTGCTCTTGTCGCCGGGCGTGCCGAGGTCGATCCAGGCCTGGGCGTCGAAGTGGCTGCGCGAGAGATGCTGGGGCATGCCCGAACCCTGGACGATGGCCACGCGGCCTTCGTCCCACAGCCGGTGCAGCCATTTCGGCGAACTGCCGACGCCGTCGCCCGGCCCGCCGCCGGCGCGCGGATGCAGGGCCCACTGCGAATTGATTTGCCGCAGGTTCGATTCGGGAATGGCCAGGTTGTCGCGCAGCAACTCGTACTGGCTGCGCTCGGCGCCAGCGTAGGGCACGACCAGGTGCAGCCCGTCGATCCCGCCGCGCAAGAACACGTAGACGATCACGTCGTTGCTGGTGCGGCCCGCAGCGGCCGCCGGGCGCCAGAAGGTGGTCAGCGGCACCGCCCCGGCCAAGGCCGCGGCACAGCACCCCTGGAGGAAGGCTCGGCGTCTCATCGCTGGTAGAACTCCGGCAGCATCATGATCAGCGCCACGGCGGCGCGCAGCCGCGACGGCGTGTAGTGGGCACTGAGATTGCCCGAGTTCCAGTCCCCGTCGGGGAGCCCGCTGGTAATGTCGAGCGGTGCGTCGGCCGCGGCGTTCTGTCGCATGAAGTCGATCAGCTCCGAACGGCGGCCCGAGGCCACGGGTCGGCCCACCAGGCGTTCGAGCCAGAAATCCACCAGGCCCTCGGCGCTGCGCTGCGCGGGATCGGGCAGTCCGGCGACGGTCTCCTGGTGAATGCACAGCAGGAACCGGTCGCTATCGTCGTCGAGCTCGACCATTCGGCTGAGCAGGCGCCAGGTCTGGCCCATCACCGAGGCCGAGGTCCAGCGGTCGGCCGTGTCGGGATAGCCGTCCGGCGAGGGCCAGCGAAAACAGCCGTGCCCGGTCTGTCGGAACCGGTAGAGCAGGTCGCCCCAGGGATCCCAGCCGCCGGTCGGCTGCGGTTCGATTTCGGCAGCGGTCTTGCGAAAGGCAGCGCACATCAGCTCGAACGGGCGTCGAATCTTCGTTCCGGTGCCGTCGACGAAATCGGCGGAGGACAGAATGTGGCGAACGACCTTTGCGACCTGGTCGCCGGCCTGCCAGTTGTCGTGCCATACCTGCGCCGCGGACTCCACCAGGGACTGGGGAGGCTCGTCGTCGACCAGGCGACGGCAGATCTTCTCGCACAGGTGCCTGGCCGTCTGCCGGTGCATGCACAGGTAGTCCATGGCGAGTTCGGCTTCCATCTGGTCGGTCGGGCCGAAGATGAAGTTGCCCAGGACGTACTTGTTGCCGCCCTCGTGCCAGTTGACGAAGAAGATGAAGTCGCCGTTGTCGTACTCGGGCGTATCGGGCATTTCCCAGTGCCCGCTTCGAATGGTCCAGCCGGTGAAACAACGCGCCACGTCGTAGACATCGGCATCGCTGTAGCCGATCGCCAGATCGTCGTCGCCGAGCGGAATCTCGCCGTGCGCGGCACCCGGGTAGTAGGCGTCGGAACCGAGCGTGTGCAGTTCCATCAGTTCCCGCGCCCAGTTCTCGTTGTAACCGCCGGCGCGGTTGTCCTTGTTGTCCAGGTAGATGAGCATCGCCGTCGAGCGCGCCACGGCTTCGAGCATCTCGCGAAAATTGCCCAGGGCATGCGGCCGGATCACGTCGCGGTCGTACTGCACCAAAACGGGTGCGATGCTGAAATCCCAGCCGGCGACGCTGAAGTGGTCGTGCCAGAACTCGGTCATCACCTCGTAGACCTGTCGGCGCGAATAAACCGCGCGCAGGATGCGGGCGGCCTCGGTCTCGGCGGCGGGCAGGTAGCGATCCGCGTCGCCCTGGACGTGATCGGCCCACAGCTCGGTGATCGTCTTGTCCAGGGTCAGGTAGCCGGCGGCCGCCAGGCGCTGCTCGAGCCCACTGTCGTCGAGACCCTGCCAGTCCAGCTGCTCGTCCAGCCAGGCATTCAGGCGCTGCTGGTCGTTGGATCCCAGCGACAGGAAATGATCTAGATCCTCGGGCCGAGCGCCGTAGGTGGCGCGTTCGAGCACTCGAAGAGCGAAGTCGGAAGACGCGCTTGAGCTGTCCTCGTAGCGGTCGGAAAAGATGCGATCACCGCTCCCCTGAACGGCATCGCGCATGGTCCCCCCGGTATTGCTGTCCATAAGCGGCAATCCGGATGCGTGACGTTACTTTAGCCCAAAGCGCCCGACCGTTTCCGTGAAGCCCGTCACGGATTGCGATTAAATGGGAAAGGTAAAGAAAGGGGTTCCGGGTTCGGGGTTCCGTATTCCGGAACCCCGAACCCGGAACCCCTTTTTCTTTTTAAACCTGAAACCTATTTCTTGTCGATATCAACAACAACCGCCCCACCCGAATTCCAGCGCGGGTCGTGCGCAGCCTCGAGTTCGCCCGTTTCCCGGTTCCACATCACGCCGTGCATGTTGCCCCAGGTGCGGTTGCGCACGGTCACCGTGTGACCCTTGTCTTCCAGGGCCTCGATCTCGGCGTCGCTCAGGGCGTCGGGCTCGATCGAGATTTCGTCCGGCAGGTACTGGTGATGGAAGCGCGGCAACGAGACCCAGCTCTCCGGTCCGTTACCGTCGATGAAGTCGAGGATGCCCAGCAGCACCATCGTGATGATGCGCGAACCGCCCGGCGTGCCCAGCACGGCCGTTCGGTCGTCCCCCATGACGATGGTCGGGCTCATGGACGAGAGCATGCGCTTGTGCGGCTCGATCGCGTTGGCGGCAAATCCGATCAGCCCGTAGGCGTTGGGCTCGCCGGGCTTGGCCGAGAAATCGTCCATTTCGTTGTTGACCAGCACGCCGGTGCCCGGCGGTACGTAGGCGGCGCCGAAAGGCAGGTTGACCGTCAGCGTACCGGAAACCATGTTGCCATCTGCGTCGATCAGCGAGAAGTGCGTGGTGTCGCTGCTTTCCTTGCCCAGGCGGTCGGGGTCGGCGGCCAGCATCGAAGACGGTGTGGCCCGGTCGAGGCGCAGCGTCGTGCGCAGCCCGGCGGCGTAGTTCTCGCTCAGCAGCATCTCGGTCGGGATGTCCACGAAATCCGGATCGCCGAGATAAAGCGCCCGATCGCGGTAGGCCCGGCGCATAGCCTCGGCCAGCACGTGGACGCGATCAGCCCGGCTCATCCCAGCCAGGTCGAAAGGCTCGACGATCTCGAGCATCTGGCCGATCGCGATACCACCGGAGGACGGCGGCGCGGCGGTCACGAGTTCGTAGCCGCGATAGTTCGTGCGTACCGGCTCGCGCTCGACCACTTCGTAGTTCGCGAAGTCCTCCAGGGTCCAGAGGCCGCCAGTGGCCTGGACGCCATCGACCAGCTTGCGCGCCACCTCGCCAGCATAGAAGCCCTCCTTTCCTTTCTCGGCCAGCGCGCGCAGGGTATTGGCGAGGTCCGGCTGCCGGATGGTATCGCCGATGGCCGGCACCTCGCCGCCGGGCATGAAGATGGCGGCGGTTTCGGGCCAGCGCATCATCACGTGCGCCCGCCAGTTCAACAGGGCCTGGTACTTGGCATCGACCGGGAAGCCTTCCTCGGCGAGCCGGATGGCCGGCGCCAGCAATTCGGCCAGCGGCAGCGTGCCGTAGGTCTCGGCGATGTGCACCCAGGCGGCAGGCGCCCCGGGAATGCCGCCGGCCAGCGCGCCGTTGATGGCACGATCACGATCCACCTCGCCTTCCTCGTCAAGGTACATGTCTTCGGTGGCCGCCGCCGGCGCGGTCTCGCGGCCGTCGACCATCACGGAGAAGTCATCGGAGGCGCGGTGCAGCAGCCAGAAGCCGCCGCCCCCGGCGCCGGAGGACTCGGGCTCGACGACCGCCAGCGCGGCCGATACGGCCACGGCCGCGTCGAAGGCGTTGCCGCCCTTCTGCAGGATCTCGACGCCGGCATTGGTCGCCAGCTCGTGGGCACTCGAGACGGCTGCCTTGCCGGGGCCGTCAGCGGCCGGCGCAACCGCGGAGACCAGCGCCAGAAGCAGGCAGGCGAGAACGAAAGAGACTCTTCGAAACATAGCGGATCCCGTTGAAAATCCTTGAATTTGATTGCCGCGCGTCACGCGTAGCGATCCTTCAGCGCTTCCGAAACCCGGGGGTGCACGAAGCGGCTGACGTCGCCCTGCAGGCGCGCGATCTCCTTGACCAGCGACGACGAAATGAAACTGTACTGCTCGGCGGGCGTGAGGAAGACCGTTTCCACGTCCTCGATGAGGTGTCGATTCATGGAAGCCAGCTGGAACTCGTACTCGAAATCCGACACCGCACGCAGTCCGCGCAGGATGACGCCGGCATCGTGCTCTTCGACGAAATGCGCCAGCAGGTTGTTGAAGCCGACCACGTCGACGTTGTCCAGCCCTTCCTCCTCGAGCACCTGGCGGGCCAGCCCGATCCGGTCGCCGAGGCCGAAGGACGGTTTCTTGTGCGGACTCTCGGCAATTGCCACGATGATGCGGCGATACATCCGCGAAGCCCGGGCGATCAGGTCGGTATGACCGTTGGTCAGGGGATCGAAGGTTCCGGGATAGACCGCGAGGCCGTAATCGGGCTGGGGCATCGAATGCGTCTCGGACTGGATGGACGCGCATTATAACGCCCGAGCCATTGCCATCCCGGGAGGGCCGGCCGCACCGGGATCAGGAGAAGGAAAGCAGGGTCAGTCGGACTTCGCCCATTGTCTTGCTGCGCAGGAGTTCGTAGCGCTCGCCCGGATCGATTTCAGGGTCGCGGGCGTCCTGCTCGACGTAGACGCGGGCGCCCGCAGCCAGGTGCCCACCATCAGCCAGCCCTTCGAGCACCCGCCCCTGCAGGCCTTCGGAGAACGGCGGGTCAATGAAGACCAGATCGAACGAGCGATCGTCGCTCCCGAGCCAGCGCAGCGCGTCGCCCTGCACGACCTCCATGCGCTCGCCGCCCGGCCAGGTGCCCGAGATCTCGCGCAGGCCTTCGACGAGACGCCGGTCGCGCTCGACGAACACCGACGAGGCCGCACCACGGGAAAGCGCTTCCAGGCCCAGCGCCCCGGTGCCGGCGAACAGGTCGAGGCAGCGCGCACCCGGCACCTGCGCCTGCAACCAGTTGAACAGGGTCTCGCGGGCCCGATCACCGGTCGGACGCAGACCTGCGGAGTCAGGCACGGACAACTTCCGCCCCCGCCACTGACCACCGATAATACGAATCCTGCCGCTCATACGGGTGCTAGGATACGGCTTCTTTCGCCGATCGGGGCGCGCATGGACCAAAGGCTCCGAATTCGATTCGGAAACAAGGGGTTCGGGGTTCCGGAACCCCTTGACTCCACACCCCGAACCCGCACCTACGTTTGAGTCCCTGAAACCTGAACCCTGAAACGCAGAAAACATGTTTTCCATCTTCAAACGCAAGAAGTCCGGCCAGGGTGTCGAGAGTACCCAGGTTCGCCCGGTCGAGCAGTCCGGCGTCGATCCGCTCGAGGAGCGGCTCGAACGCACCCGATCCAGCCTGGGAAGCCTGTTCGGCCTGATCGGCTCGGCCGAGCGGATCGACGAAGACCTGATCGAGGAAATCGAGACCACGCTGCTGACCGCAGACGTCGGGGTGGCCGCCACCACGCGCATCGTCGAACGGCTGCGCGACGGGGTGCGCCAGGGCGTGATCAGCGAGCCTTCGCAGGTCCTGCCGGCCGTCCAGGCCGAACTCTACGACCTGATCGAGCCCTGCGAGGATTTCCTGGCCGTCGACCCCGACAAGAAGCCCTTCGTCATCCTGATGGTCGGCGTCAACGGCGTGGGCAAGACGACCACGATCGGCAAGCTGGCCCGCCGCTATCTCGACGAGGGCAAGAAGGTCATGCTGGCCGCCGGCGACACGTTCCGGGCGGCGGCTGTCGAGCAACTCCAGGCCTGGGGCGAGCGCAACGACGTGCCGGTCGTGGCCCAGGCCTCCGGCGCCGATACCGCTGCGGTGATCTACGACGCGCTGCACTCGGCGAAGTCGCGCGGGGTGGACGTCTTGATCGCCGACACCGCCGGCCGGCTGCACACGCAGGCCAACCTGATGGCCGAGTTGTCGAAGATTATCCGAGTGATGAAGAAGATCGACCCGGAGGCGCCGCACGAGACCATGCTGGTCGTCGACGCCGGCACCGGCCAGAACGCCCTGTCACAGGCGCGCCAGTTCAACGAGGCCGCACAGCTGACCGGCATCACCGTGACCAAGCTCGACGGCACGGCCCGCGGCGGCGTGCTCTTCGCCATCGCCGAGGAAATGAAGATCCCCATCCGCTTCATCGGCGTGGGCGAAACGGCGGCCGACCTGCGACCCTTCGACGCGGGAACGTTCGTTCACGCGATACTGCCCGTCGAATGATGGCTTCTTCGCCAAGCGGGTTTTCCGGAACCCCGAACCCCTTTCCGCCTGAAACCTGAAACCTGAACCCTGAAACCCAAGACAGAAACGTGCCCCCACCCGGATCAACAAACACCTTCGCCAACCGGCTACTCGAATGGTGGGAGCGCAACGGCCGCCACGACCTCCCCTGGCAGGAAAACCGCACGCCCTACCGCGTTTGGATCGCCGAAATCATGCTGCAGCAGACCCAGGTGGCGACGGTCGTGCCCTATTTCGAGCGCTTCATGGCATCGTTTCCGAACCTGGCCAGCCTGGCGGCGGCCGACCTGGACGACGTGCTCTCGCACTGGTCCGGACTGGGCTACTACGCGCGGGCGAGGAATCTTCACGCGGCGGCCGTGCACTGCCTGGAAGAACACGCCGGTGAGCTGCCGGCCGGCGCCGACGCGCTGGAAGCCCTGCCCGGCATCGGGCGCTCGACGGCCAACGCCATCGTGGCCCAGGCGCATGATCGTCGCGCCCCCATCCTCGACGGCAACGTCAAGCGCGTGCTCGCCCGGCACGCCGGCATCGAGGGCTGGCCGGGCCGATCCGCGGTGCTCAGGAAGCTATGGACCGAAGCCGACTCGCGCACGCCCCCGGATCGCGCCCGGGACTACACGCAGGCGATCATGGACCTGGGCGCAACCGTGTGCACGCCGCGAAACCCGGATTGCAGCGACTGCCCCGAGGCGCAGGACTGCGTCGCCCGGCTGACCGACCGCATCGATGAAATACCCGCATCGAAGCCACGGCGGGCGCGGCCGAGACGTGACGCGACCCTGCTCATTCTCGAAAACGAACTGGGCCAGATACTCCTGCAGCGGCGTCCGCCGGCGGGGATCTGGGGCAGCCTCTGGTCGCTGCCCGAGCGCGAGGAATTCGACAGCCTGTCCGGCGGCGAAACCCTCGCCTCTCCGGCGCCCGTACGCCACCAGTTCACCCACTTCACGCTCGACATTCGCTTCGAGCGCATTCGCATCGACTCGGACTCGGTCGTGACCGATCGCGAGGACCGCCGCTGGCTCAGCGCCGAAAAGGCCCTGGAAAGCGGCCTGCCCCAGCCCGTCCGTCGAGCCGTGGAAAGCCTTCAGTCGGACTGAGCCGAGGCTCCCCGGTTATCATTACCCCGTTTCGGAGGAATTGCCGCAATGAGCGAACGAACGGTCCACTGCCAATATCTCGAACGCGAGGCCGAAGGCTTGCCGCGCCCGCCCCTGCCCGGCGAGCTGGGGCAACGCATCTACGAGAACATCTCCAGGGAAGCCTGGCAGAAGTGGCTGCAGCACCAGACGATGCTGATCAACGAAAAACGCCTCAGCCCGATCGACCCCGAGCATCGCAGGTATCTCGAGGAGCAGGCCGAGGCGTTCCTCTTCGGCGGTGAGGTCGACGAGGCGGAGGGTTACGTTCCGCCCGAGGGCTGATCCGTTTCGGTTTCAAGGCTGCCCTGCCCGTCCGGCAGCGACCGGTCCTTGTCTTCGAGTTCGGCCTGCACCGCCTCGAGATCGAGCCGGCGGATCGACTGAATCTGGCACTGCTGGCCGCCGACGACCACCCGATCGAACTCGCTCAGCACGTTGCGCCTGGTGTTGACGAGCCGCATCGCGATGGCGCTGTCGAGGTCGAGGTCGCAGGGGCCGATCAGCTCCACCAGGTAGTGCCGGTTCCGGTCCATTTCGAAGACCACGGCATGGAAGCCGACGGCGTACCAGTTGCGGATGCTGGTGTAGCGCACCCAGCTCTGCGTGGCGCCGGCGTGGCGGTCGTAGACGGCCATTTCATCGAACTTGTCGCGCTGCTCGCCCGAAGCGGCGCAGGCGGCGATGAAAAGCGGCAGGAGAATCAGCATGAACTTGCGCATGGTCAAGCCTCCTCGTGTTGAGTGCTGTCCTTATGGACGCCGGGAAAGGCGAAAAGTGCCGTCCGATTGCGGTTGACTTCCGAGCCCGAAAAAGGTTTAATGTGCGGCTTCCCGGCCACGGGCCGGGAGCAGCCAGAAACGGCAAGGCCGGGTAGCTCAGTTGGTAGAGCAGGGGATTGAAAATCCCCGTGTCGGCGGTTCGATTCCGTCCCCGGCCACCATCCCCGCATCTTCCAGGTTTTCCGCGATGGCTCGAGGCTTTCCCTCGAACTGCCCATCGCGCTTCGCGCGGCGGTTGGATTGCTGACGCAAGGTCAGCGACCTTCGGTTCCGTCCCCGGCCACGATCCCTGCCGCTTCACCTAACGCGTATTCCACCGAATCGTCTGGCACCCGGCGCAATCGTCGTGTACCCTGCGCCGATCCATGTCCGAGTTACTCTCAGAATCGATCTATGCGCTGGCCATTCCGCTCTGGCTGGTGATCTGGTACGCGGTCGACGGCTACTCGCTGCTGCGGACCACCCGCCTGCTGTGGATCCCATTCGTGCTCTGCCTGGCCTACCTGCTCGGCAACCTGCTGATGGTGAGCCTGCTCGGCGCGCAGATGGGGGATGCACACTACGAGGAAAGCCGCTTCGTATTCATCGGCGAGCGGGCCATGATCGCCGTTCAGGCGACGGCCTCGGTGCTGATCGTGGCGACCCTGGTCTACGGCCTGACGATCCGCAAGGTGCCGCTGGACTTCATCCGCTTCATGGTTTACTCGTTCGTCGCCCTGCTCGGCCTGATGGCACCCATCCTCTGGATTCCCGAAGGCTCGGCCTCGGGGCTGTTCCTGCTGCGTCACTTCCAGACGGTGGCCCTGACCTACGGGCTGTTTCTCTGCGTCGGGGGCATTGTCGTGCTGTTACGCGACCTGCTCGATCACGGCGAGGCACACGTCAGCTTCGACGCGCCGACCGGTTACGGACCGAGAACCGGGGTTACGGCAGCGCACGGCAGCGCTGAAAAGGCAGACGACGCGCAGTAAGGATTACGCTCAGCCGCCTCGCGAGCGCCGCAACACACCACGGTCGATCAATGCCTCGGCGTCGGCCTTGACCGCCTGAACGAAGTCCTCGCCGTCGGCGATCTCGAAGCGCTCGCCCGGCGAGAGCTGGACCCAGCAGTCGCGACCGTCGGCCTTGGCCTGGTAGACCGCCACGTCGGCCAGCTTGACGACTTGTCCCCAGTCGAGTGCGTCGGCGGGTTCGCCGAAGGGATAACAGGCGATGCCCACCGAACAGGTCACGGCGATGCGCTCGCCCCCTTCACCGAGCGAGAATTCGGTCGCGCGTACCGCGCTCATGATTCGCTCGGCAATCTGGCAGGCCTCGCCCGCCTCGGTCCGGCAGGCCACGACCATGAACTCCTCGCCGCCCCAGCGGATCATGTAGTCGCTCTCGCGCAGGCGCGAAGAGAGCACCTTGCTGAAAGACAGCAGCACGCTGTCGCCGGCATCGTGTCCGTAATCGTCGTTGATGCGCTTGAAGTCGTCGAGGTCGATCATCAGGAATGCGACGTCCCCGTTGGTCAACTCGCCTTCGAAATGGGCCCGCCGGCTTTGTGCGACGTCGTCCCCGATGCGATCAAAGAGATAACGGCGGTTGGGCAGCCCCGTGAGTTGATCGGTTCGCGCCGTGCGCTTGAGCCTGCGGTTGGCCTCGCTGAGCTCGGCGGTGCGCTGATCGACCACCTGCTGCAGCCGCCGTCGATTCGCTTCGATATGGCGCAGGCGCAAATGCACGCCGAACCAGACCAGGATGGCCAGCGCCACGGCGGCCGCGACGAAGAACCAGGCGTTGGCCCAGAAAGGGGTCGCCACCCGGAAAGGAAACCGGGCCGGTTCCCTGCTCCACACACCGTCGGGGTTGGCCGCGGTCACCTCGAACACGTAGTCGCCGTGACCGAGGTTCGCGTAGGTAACCTGATGGTTGTCGGTCGGTTCCGACCATTGATCGGTGGCCCCGACCAGCCGGTACCGGAACCGCACCGCGTCCTCGTCCTGGAAGCTCAGCCCGGCGAAGTCGAAGGAGAGGCTGCCGGATCGATAGGGAAGTCGCTCGCCGGCCTGAACGGCTTCTCGATCCAGCCTGGCCGACTCGATGACCACCGGCGGCGGCAGCGTATTGCGGTACTCGCGCTGGGCGTCGTAGCGCATCAACCCGTCGGCCGACGCGAACCACAACAGCCCGTCGCTGCTCTGGAAAGCGCCGGTCGCGCCGCCTTCCAGATGCAGGAGACCATCGCGTTCGGTGTAATTGACGAACTCGCCTTCGTGCATGCGCGACAGGCCGCGGTTGGTGTACGCCCACACGCGGCCCTCGTCGTCTTCGAGCACCTGCCAGACCGAATCGTCGGGCAGCCCGTCCTCGGAAGTGACCTGGTCGATACGGCCGTCCGGCCATACCCGGAAAATGCCGTCGCCGTTGCTGCCCACCCACATCGAGCCGTCGGCCGAGGGGGCGAGATCCCACAGCATCTCGTCGGTCAGGCCGTCGTCGGCCAGGTACTGGCGCACCTCGCCGCCGGGCGAACGCACCAGCAGGCCGTCGCGCAGGGTCGAGAACCACAGCCGGCCGGCGGCGTCCTCGCGAATGCGAAGCGCAAAGGCGCCGGCCAGTTCAGGGTTATCGGGCGTGCGCAGCTCGCCGTCTTCCCGATAACGGATGCCCTGCGTGCTGCTGATCCACAATCGCTGCCGGCGATCGATGAGGACCGCGTGGACTTCCTGTTCGGGCAGACCGCTCTCGCGGTCGATCAGGCCGGTCACGCCCTGCCCTTCCTGCCAGCGGACCACGCCCTGCGCGGTAGCGATCCAGGCGGTGCCGGGCTCGCCGAACGCGACGCTGTAGACGCGGCTGTCGGGCAGGCCATCCTCGCGCAGGATCATCGTGGCGGCCCCGAAGTCCCATCGTCCGTCGATCCGCGGCACGATCTGCAGCCCCTCCCGCGTGCCCAGCCAAAGCCGCTGGCGATCGTCCTCGTTGATCGTTCTGACAAACGAGGCCAGCAGGCCGCTGTCGGCCGAGTAGCCCTCGAAGGGCCCGGGCAGAATCTTGACCAGTCCCTGGTCGGTCGCCAGCCAGACCAGCCCCTCGCGGTCCTGGATGACGCCGAGCATTCGATTGTTGGGCAGGCCTTCACGCGTGGTCAACCGCTCCATGCTGCCGGGAAAGCCCCTGACGAGCCCCTCCGGCGTGGCCAGCCAGAGTCGTCCGTCGGCATCGAACTCGATGTCGCTGATACGCGCGCCTTCGGGCAACGGCAGTTCGTGCTCGACCACGGCGCGGGATTCGGTATCGAGCGCGAACAGCCGACCGGCCGTTCCGACCCACAGTTGCCCGCGGTGAACTTCCAGGTCGTATACGGGCGGATCCTTGGACGGCAGCGAAACGCGCTCGGCGCGACCGGATTCAAGAACGAACAACCCGGCCTGCGCCGCGATCCAAACGCGATCGAGAGCGTCGACAGCGAGCGAATACGTCGCCCCGGGTTCGGATGTCGCCGTCCACTGCTCGAGCGGTTCGAGCCGACCGTCCCCATACCCGAACACGCCCTCGTCGGCCGCGGCCAGGATCCTATCGCCGGCGACCAGGACATCGTTGACCATGAGCTGGTCCATGCCCGTGGGCGTGAAACAGTCGAAGGTCGCTCCGGTCTTCCTGCACAACCCGCGCGCGGTGCCGACCCAGACGGTGCCGTCCGGCGCGGAGTCCACAACGTTGATATAGCTGGTCGACAGCCCGCTTTCGCCGCGAAACACGGTGAATCGATTGCCGTTGTAGCGGGCCAGTCCGCCGTAGGTCCCAATCCACAGATAGCCGGCCGGATCCTGGTGTACGCTGCTGACCTGGATTTGGGGAATGCCGTCGCGCGTGTCGTAATGATGCAGATTCAACTGCGCGGCCCGGGTCGGCGAATAAGCGAACCCGGCCAGCGTGATCAGCACGACGGTCACCACGTGTCGCCCGTGGCGCAACCGGTCGGTCATTTTTCCCCTTGGACGCATCGATGCGGAAGCCGGAAGGTAGCGCTTCCGCCCGGCCCTAGCTGGTTTGGCTTAGTATCATGCCGCGGTCACAAAATGTTCACAAGCCCGGACCGATCACCTTTGAGGGCTTTATCACGAAGCGGGATGCGCTGTCTGATGCAATCGACTACGAACAACGACGGCGAGACCCCGCAATCCATCCATGAGGCCCTGGTGCGGGCACGCCGCCTTCTCGGCAGCCGCCTGGA
>JAZBPT010000194.1:0-13032 GCA_036351755.1 Wenzhouxiangella sp.
ACTGCAGCAGCGGCAGTTGAGCGAGATCGCCAGCCGCGATCCGCTCACAAGGGCGGGCAACCGCCGGGCCCTGCGTTACGCCCTGGACGAAGCCGAGCGCATGAAGGTCCGCTACGAAAGCCCGACGAGCCTGATCCTGCTCGACCTCGATCACTTCAAGTCGATCAACGACGTCTACGGCCACGAGTCCGGCGACCGGATCCTGGTCAACCTGGTGGAAGTCGTGACGTCGCGCCTTCGCGGCCAGGACAGCATATTCCGGCTGGGCGGCGAGGAGTTTGTCGTGCTGCTGCCGGGCACCGGCGTCGAGGGGGCCGAGCGCCTGGCCGGCACCATAAAGCGCACCCTGGCGACCCAGCTCGAAGGGCCGGGCGGGCCGGTGACCGCCAGCATGGGCGTTGCCGAACTGGAGCCGGCCGAGCCGGTGCGGCAGTGGCTTTCCCGGGCCGACGAAGCGCTCTACCGGGCCAAGCGCGAGGGCCGCGATCGCGTCGTCGTGGCGCCGGGGCCCGACGCCTGAACAAACCTGCTATCGTCGGATCATCGAACTGACCCACGACGAAGCCATGCGACATTTCCTCTCCACCCTCGACTGGTCGCGCGCCGAACTGCAGCCCCTGCTCGACCGCGCTCGGCTTTGGCGCGAAGGCGAATCCGGCCGCCCCCTGGCCGGGCGCTCGGTCGCCCTGCTCTTTCTCAACCCCTCGCTGCGCACGCGCGCCTCCTTCGAGGTCGGCGTCTTCGAGCTCGGCGCACACGCCGTGGTGCTCGAGCCCGGCCGCGGCGCCTGGGGCATCGAGTTCGAACCCGGCGTGGTCATGGACGGCGACGCCGAGGAGCACATCGCCGAGGTCGCCGGCGTGCTCTCGCGCTATTGCGACGCCATCGCGCTGCGGGCCTTTCCCCTGTTCAAGAACTGGCAGGAGGACCGGCAGGACAAGGTGATCCGTTCGCTCGCGCAGTACGCGCGCGTGCCGGTCATCAACATGGAGACCATCGTGCATCCCTGCCAGGAGCTGGCCCTGATGCGAACCATCCAGGACCACCTCGGCGAGCCCGACGGCAAGAACTTCGTACTGACCTGGACCTGGCACCCGCGGCCGCTCAACACCGCCGTGGCCAACTCCGCGCTGTTGATCGCGAGCAAGTTCGGCATGAACGTGACCATGCTGATCCCCGACGAGGCCTACCGGCTTGACGAACAATTCATGGATGCCGCCGACCGCCAGGCCGAGGCATCGGGCGGCTCGCTGACCGTCACGACCGACATCGAGTCGGCCTACACCGGGGCCGATTTCGTCTATGCCAAGAGCTGGGGCGCGCTGCCCTTCTACGGCCGCCCCGAAGAAGAAGCGAAGCTGCGCGAACCCTTCCGCCATTTCATCGTCGACGAGGCCAAGATGGCGATGACCGACAACGCCCGCTTCAGCCATTGCCTGCCGCTCAGGCGAAACATCAAGGCCACCGACGGCGTCATGGACGCCGACTACTGCGTCGCCCTCGACGAGGCCGAGAATCGCCTGCACGTGCAGAAGGCTTTGATGGCGGAATTGATTGGTTAGGTGGTTCTTTAGTTCTTTGGTTCTTTGGTTTTTTGGTTTTTTGGTTTTTTCGTGCTCTGCAACGGAATGACAACGAACACAGGATGATGGAACGATGACCGAACGCGTCGTACTCGCCTTCTCCGGCGGACTGGATACCAGCTACTGCGTGCTCGCGCTCAAGCAGCAGGGCTTCGAAGTGCACACCGCCTTCGTCGACACCGGCGGAATTGCCGCTGATCAGAAGGCCTGGATCGCCGAGCGCGCCCGCGCGCTGGGCGCGGTGGAACATCATGAGCTCGACGCCGCCGGCCCGCTGTGGGACCAGTTCGTGGTGCCGCTGTTGTGGTCGGGTGCGCGCATGCTCGAGCAGTACCCGATGCTGTGCTCCGACCGCTACGTCATCGTCGAGCAGTGCCTGAAGCTGGCCGACGAGCTCGGCACGAATCATTTTGCGCACGGCTGCACCGGCATGGGCAACGACCAGTTGCGTTTCGATCAGTCGGTGCGCTCGCTCGGCGATTACGTCATCCACGCGCCCATCCGCGAGCTGCAGCGCGAGACCAGCAACGTGCGCGCTCACGAACTCGAGCTCATGGAGAAGGCCGGCGTCGAGGTGCCGCAGTCGTCGAGCCGCTATTCGATCAACGAGAACCTGCTCGGCGTGACGCTCTCGGGCCAGGAGATCGACGAGTTCGGCGTGCCCGGCGAGGACACGCACGTGTGGTGCAAGCCGCGCGAACAATGGCCGGCCGGCAAGCTGGAGCTGACCATCGGTTTCCAGGGAGGCCGCGCGGTCAGCCTGGACGACCAGCCCATGGAAGGCCCGCAACTGCTGGCCGAGCTCAACCGCCGCCTGGGCGCCTACGGCGTGGGCCGGCACATCTATACCGGCGACGTCTCGATCGGGCTGAAGGGACGCATCGTGTTCGAATGCCCGGGCATCGACGGGCTGCTCGTCGCCCAACGGGCCCTGCGCGAGGCGGTCAACACCAAGCTCCAGAACCAGTTCCACGCCAGCATCGCCCAGCGCTGGGCCGAGCTGGTCTACACCGGGTTCTTCTTCGAACCGCACAAGGCCGACCTCGAGGCCTATCTCGAATCGGCCAACGAGTACGTCACCGGCGTGGTCCGCCTGGCCACCGACGGCGGCAGCGTCCAGGCCGTGGCGCTGGGCTCGCGTTATCTGCTGAAAGACCCCGGCGCCGTCTACGCCCAGTCCGCCGGCTGGACGCCCGAAGAGGCCGAAGGCTTCGTCAAGCTCCTCGGCCAATCGTCCACCCTGGCGGCGCGGATCAGGGGCTCGTAGAAATTCGGTTCACGCCAAGGCGCCAAGGCGCGAAGGACGCCAGGAAATGATTATGAATGGAATGTTTTCTTTGCGACCTTGGCGCCCTGGCGCCTTGGCGTGAGACAGACGAGGCACGACGATGCCCGAGCAACGACGACTACTCCACCACCTCGCCAGGCTCATCGAGTGCGACAGCCAGAATCCGCCGCGGGACATCGCGTCCGATGCGGACATGTTCGTGCATGCGCGCGGGGTACTGGAGGCCGCGGGCTTTGATGTCGCCATGAGCGACTACGGCGAGGGCCACGTCAACCTGTATGCCGTGCGCGGCGAGCCGGCGGTGCTGTTCAACTGCCATCTCGACACGGTGCCGGTCGGCGAGGGCTGGACGAAGCCGCCGCTCGAGCTGAGCATCGAAGGCGACCGGGCCTACGGCCGCGGCGTTTGCGACATCAAGGGTGCGGCGGCCGCGCTGCTGGCGGTGGCCGAGTCGACCGATTCGCCGATGGCCGTGCTGTTTTCGTCCGACGAGGAAGGCGCCGGCGGCTGTTGCGTGCGCAATTTCCTGGAAGACCCGGATCATTGCGGCTTCGAGCAGGTTGTCGTCTGCGAGCCGACCGGCTGCCGGGCCGTGCTGGCCCACCGCGGCTACCTCTCGGTCAAGGGGCGCTTCGACGGCATCGCGGGTCACTCCTCGGAAGGCCGAGCGCTCGCCGACAGCGCCATCCACCGCATGGCGCGCTGGATCGACGCCGCGGTCGAGTATTGCGAGGGCGAAAAAGCCGCCGGCCGGCCCACCTGTTTCAATGTCGGCCTGGCCTCGGGCGGCACCAAGTCGAACGTCATCGCCGGCGAGGCCCGCGTGCATTACTCGGCCCGGCTCGGTCCGGGGCAGTCCAATGAGCAGTTGCTGGCCCACTTGTCGTCGCTGGGCGGTGCGGAGGCCTGCGCCACCTGGCACGTGCCCTTCTCCGGCCCGCCGCTGCCGGCCGCCGGCCAGGAGGAGGCGCCGGTGCGCGATTTCTGCCAGCGCCACGGGATCGCGCTCGGCGAACCCGTCCACTTCTGGACGGAGGCCTCGCTGTTCTCGGCCGCCGGTATGCCGGCCATGGTGCTGGGCCCGGGCGACATCGCCCAGGCGCATACGGCCGACGAATGGGTCACGCTCGAGCAGCTCGAGCGCGCGGCCGCGCTCTACCGGGCGATCGTCCAGTAATTCGTCCGATATCGCAGGGCCTTGCGAATGCCGCTCCCGTCAGGGCGCGGCCTCGAACCGGTCCGAGAAGAGCGCGTCCGCCTGGCCCGGCTGGCAGACCGCCGGCGATTCCGAGGTGAACAGCGCCAGGCTCGCCCACTCCGGGTGATCCACGAAGGGATTGCGATTCCCTTGGTAGGACTGGATGACGTCGTTGCGGGCCAGTTCTTCGGTGCTGGGCGGGTCGGCCTGGTGCCAGGCGAGCAGGTCGTCGAGCAGCCCCATGTAGTGCGGGCCGGCGCCCGAGCCGGTCTGGATGTCGCCGCGGTTGTTGGTCAGTTCCAGGTCGGGCTCGGCCTGCCCGGTCACCGGGTGGCTGCCACCTTCGTAGCGGATGGCCATGTAGAGCACCGCGCGCGCGATGTCGCCCTTGCGGTGGTCCCAGACCTCGAAGGCGCCCTGGTTGCCGTCGGGGGAGCGCACCCAGTTGGAATTGCCCGGGTAGACGCCCGAGCCGCCGCCGACGCCCTGGTTGAGTTCGGTCGTCCGTTCGCTGCAGCTGGCATCGCAGTAGGCCAGCGGCCGGTTGCCGCGGTCGGAGTTGTAGTTCTGGTCGGTCAGGTGGAGCATGTGCACGTCGGTGTAGGGCGCGTTGGGGCGACCCTGTGAATCCGTCCGATCGGGGAAGCCCAGCGAGTTCGGCCAGGTGTGTTCGCGGTTGTACCAGGGGCCGGAGCCGCCCTGCCCGGAACGGTCGCTGACCTTGTCGTAGCTGTGGTTGCGGTAGGAGTCGATCACGCGGTTCGAGTCGCCGGGATCCTCCTGTGCGATTTCCAGGATGGCCCAGGAATCGGTTCCACCGCCGCTGTAAGGATAGGCCGTGTGTCCCCGGATGGTCAGGTTCAGCGTGCAGCGCAGCTGTTCCGGGCTGGAGGGGTTGACCTGCGAGTAGTAGCCATCGTCGCCTTCGGCGATCACCGAGAACGAGAAGCTGGCGTCGGCGGCCAGGGCGTGGCCGTACTGGTTGACGACGCCGCTGGCCTGAACGTCGATCACGCAGTCGGCGTCGTACGGCAGCGGGCCGGCCGGCTCGAGCGTCCACTGGGTATCGTTCCCGCCCAGGCTGGCGGCCACCGGCGTGGCATTGCAGGCCAGGCTGATCGCGCCGCCGGCCACGGTGACCGGCTGGCTGAAGGTCAGCGCCACCGCGGCGGTCGTGAGCACGTTCTGGGCGCCGTCGGCCGGCTGCACCGTCTCGATGGCCGGCGGCGGCAGCGTGCTTGGATCGAGGGTCGTGAACTGGACCGTCACATCCGCGGGCAGGTTGTCCGGGTCGCCGTCGAGATCGGTCACGGCGCCGGCCAGGATGGTCAGCTCGCAGGACTGGTCGGCCGGCAGCGCCGAGTCTGGCGTGATGGTGTAGCTGGCCGGACCGCCGCTTGAACTCGCCGCCACCGTCGTGCCGCCACAACTCAGTTGGTACCAGCCCGCCGCGACGGAGACCGATTCGGTGAAGCTCACTTCCAGGCTTGCGCCGAGGTCGACGTCGGTGGCGCCGTCGGCCGGCTGAGTCGTACTCACCTCGGGTGCGACATCCACCGGTGGCTCGCCGCCGATCGATACGGACAGGTCGTCGACGCCCAGCGCGTCGTCCGCTCCGAAAGCGTTCTCATCGACCCAGCGAATCCACAGTGAATCCGCTGGCGCCAGCGCCAGCCCGGAGATCGTCGCGGCAATGGCCAGGCGATTGGCCGCGGCGTTGCCGTCCAGGCCGCCGACCGTGCCGGTCGAGACCGGCGCGGCAAAGTCCAGCGCGGCAACATCGATCCAGGTCGCGCTGCCGTCGAGCAGCGCGTTCGCGTCGAGGCTGTACTGGAATTCGAGCCGGTCGGTGCGGCCGTCGCTGCCCAGGCGCCACTGCTCGCCGGTGTAGGCGATGTCGATTTCGTCGACGAGCTGGCCGGAGTCGTTGGTCAGCTGCGCGCCGAAGGTCGGAACCAGGGAGCCCGACTGGATGGCGCCCAGCGCGCGCTCGCCGCTGCCCGTCGCGCCCAGGCTGTAGGTGTCGCCGGGCAGGCTGTTGCCGCTTGCGTCGCCAGCACGGTAGGTGGAGTCGGCGTTGCTGTCGGTCTCGTGGAAATACCAGCCGGTCGGCAGGGTCGCCGACTGGCCCGATTGCGCCAGGGTGTCGAAATTCTCCTGCGCGCCCGCAGCCGTGAGGGAAACGGCGCCCGATCCGACTTGCTGGGCCAGGGCCGGTGCGGCCAGCGACAGGAGGATTGCCGCCAGGCAACCGGTCTTGCGTGAAAACATCGGGCGTTCCTTTGTTCTTTTTGGTGGGGTCGAAGGGCGAGCGAAGGCCGGTAGTCTATCGGCCCCCTCTGCCGATGGCCAGCGAGCGGGCGCCGCCGGCAGTGTTGCGTGGGGTCAAGGGTTGTGGCACATTTCAGCCATGAACCACGCATTCGCAGCAATCGCATCTTCGACGAACGCCGCTCGCCCGGCGCTTCGCCCGTGCCCGCGACGCCCGCGCCGTTCGCCGACGAATGGCTGGGATGCGCGTTAGTGTGAAATAGCAGGATCAAACCGAACGCGACCAAACCCAGCCCCGCCGGCTGGGTTTTTTCGTTTCCGGCGCTTCGAAATCAGAGCATCCGACATGGAAACCGACATGCCCGAGGTAAGAAGAACCGTCATCGAACTGCTCGGCCAGCTCGGCTCGAGCCGGGAGGCGCGCCAGTATCTCAAGCAGTTCTCGCGCATCGAGGAGTCGCGCTTCGCCGTGGTCAAGGTCGGCGGCGCGGTGATGCGCGACCACCTCGACGAGATGGCCGCCGCGCTGGCCTTCCTGCACCGTCTGGGGCTGACGCCGATCGTTCTGCACGGGGCGGGCCCGCAGCTCGACGAGGCGATGGAAGCCGCCGGCGTGCCGATCGAGAAGCGCGACGGCCTGCGCGTGACCACCGAGGATGTCATGGCCGTGGCCCGACCGGTGATCTATCGCGCCAATGCCGCGCTGGTGGATGCCCTGGAAGCGCGCGGCGTTCGCGCCCGCGGCATCCTGCACGGGGTGTTCGAGGCCCAGCTGGCCGACCGCGAGCGGCTCGGCCTGGTCGGCGAGATCCAGCGCGTGGAGCTCGAGCCGGTTCAGACCGCCATTGCCTCGGGTTCGCTGCCGGTGGTGGCCTGCCTGGGCGAATCGCCGGCTGGCCAGGTGATGAACATCAACGCCGACATTGCCGCGCGCGAGCTGGTCTGGGCCGTGGAACCCCACAAGGTGATCTTCCTGACCGGCACCGGCGGCCTGCTCGATTACAGCGGCCGGGTGATCTCGGCCATCAGCCTGCGCACCGACTACGACCACTTGCTGGCGCAGGACTGGGTGCACTCGGGTATGCGCCTGAAGCTCCAGCAGATCAAGGAGATGCTCGATCGACTGCCGCCGGACACCTCGGTGTCGATCACTTCGGCGGAGAATCTCACGCGCGAACTGTTCACCCATACCGGTGCCGGCACGCTCATCCGGCGCGGCGAGGCCATCGACTGGTTCGAGACCGTCTCGCCCGAGCATCGCGAGCAGCTTCAGATCCTGCTCGAAGACAGCTTCGGGCGAAACCTGCGGCCCGATTGGCTCGAACAGCGTGAACTGGCCGGCCTGCTCTGGGCCGAGAGCGGGCGCGCCGCCGCGCTGGTCACCGCCGGGGTCGAGGGCGTGCCCTACCTCGACAAGTTCGTGGTCACGCCCGAAGCCCAGGGCGAAGGCCTGGGGGCGGCGCTGTGGCAGGCGCTGCGGCAGCGATTCCCGACCCTGTACTGGCGAGCGCGAGCGGGCAACCCCATCGCCGGCTGGTATTTCCAGCAGGCCCACACGACCCACCGGCAGGGAGAATGGATCGTCTACAGCATCGGGGTCGAGGATTTCGAGTTGCTGGGGCGCTTGACGGCGGACGCCCGCCGGCGCGACTCGGGTTGGGTGGGATGAGTCCGGGCCAGGGCAGCTATCTTGCATGATCAGGCGCAAATTGTTAAAAATGCATCTTTATAGGCAATTAGGGTGAATCCGATGCCCGACCGCATTGCGCTGATCGCCGATGTCGCCGACTCGCGCCGGATCGCCGATTTTCCCGAGCGGCGCGATCGACTCCTGGCCGAACTCTCCAAACGGCACCGAGACAGCGGCTGGACGCGGTTCGACTATGCCGTGACGGCCTGGGACGAGTTCCAGGGCCTGATCGACAGGCCGGAGGCGCTGCCGCGCGTGATCTGGGAGTTTTGGCGCGCCTTCCAGCCGTGGTCCCTGCGCCTGGCGGCGGGCATCGGCGCGGTCGAACGCGTGGCGGGCGCGGACGCCGACGTGCCGCTCAACCAGGCGGTGACCGGTGATGCCTTCTATCGTGCCCGCGAGGCCATGGACCGGCTGGACGCGCCCCGGCACGGCATGAGCCGCGTGCGCCTTCGCGTCGGCGCGCCCGACGACAAGCGAGCGGCGGCCTGCAACGGCATCCTTCGCCTGGTCGACGCACTCGTGCAGGACATCACCGACCGGCAGTGGCAGGTCATCGAGCGCTACGAGCGCAGCGGCAAGCAGACGGAAGTGGCCGCCGAGCTGGACGTGGCCGAGTCGACCGTCTCGCGCAGCCTGGCCAGCGCGCGCTACTGGGAACTGCAGGCCAGCCTGAGGGACCTGGGCGAGTTGCTGGCGGGGCCGCTGGGTCATACTGTGGCCTCGTCTGGAACGGAACCGGATTGATGCAGGTCTTCCTGGCACTCGTCATTGCGCACTTGTTCGGCGATTTCGTCCTGCAGCGCCGGGCCGTGATCGACGGCAAGCGCGAGGGACGCCCCGGCGCCCTGCTCGAGCACGGCGCCTGGCACCTGGCCTGCCTGATTGTGGCCTGGCTGCTGTTCGCGCCTCCGGGCATTGGCGCCGGCGCGGTGGCGATCGCGTTCGGCGTGATCGTCGTGCTGCACCTGCTCACCGACCTGGCCAAGTACCGTCTGCCGGGCCAAGCGGGTCTGGCGGTGTTCGTGCTTGACCAGGCCGTTCATTTCGGCGTGCTGCTGCTGGCGGCCTGGTGGCTGTCCGGCCGTCCCGACTGGGCGGCGTCGGTGGCCGAATGGTGGCGGCCGAATGCCGGCCGACTCGGTGTGCTTCTGGCCAGCTACCTGCTCGTGGTCGTTGCGTTCGGCTGGGCCAATCGCGTAGCCCTGCAGTCGCTGCTGCCCGATTCGGACGACTCGCAGTCCGGGCTGGCGCGCGCCGGCCTCTACATCGGCTGGCTCGAACGATTCCTGATGTTCTCGGCGGTCTTGATCGACGCCTGGTCCGTCCTCGGCCTGGTCCTGGCCGCCAAGTCCGTCTTTCGTTTCGACAGCATTCGCAAGCGGCGCGAGCATGCCGAGTACTTCGTCATCGGCACCTTGCTGAGCGTCAGCGAGGTCGTGGCCGTCGGCCTGGCGCTCAGGTGGTTCGCGCCCGAATTGACAGGAGGTTCTTGATGCACAGACTGGCCCTGATCGGCGGCCGCGGCTATACCGGCTCGGAATTGCTGCGGCTGATCGCAAGGCATCCGGAGATCGAACTGGCGGTGGCGACCAGCGACAGCCAGGCCGGACAGGCGATCGCGGAATCCGTACCCGAATGGCCCGAAACGGACGATGTCTTCGAGGCGCTCGAGCCCGACGCCGTCGGCAAGGTCGATGCCGACGTCTGGGTGCTGGCCCTGCCCAACGGCAAGAGTCAGCCCTGGGTGGACGCCATCGGCCAGGCGCACCCGGATGCTGTCGTGCTCGATCTGGGTGCCGACTGGCGCTTCGATGCGCACTGGGCCTACGGCCTGACCGAGCTCAATCGCGAAGCGCTGGGCTCGGCGAAGCGCATCGCCAACCCCGGCTGCTACGCCACCGGCGGGATGTTCGGCCTGTGGCCCATCCGCCGTGCCCTGGCCGCGCCGCCCGTGCTGTTCGGGGTGTCGGGCTACAGCGGCGCGGGCCGGACGCCTTCGCCGCGCAACGATCCGGAGCGGCTGGCCGACAACCTGATTCCGTATGCGCTTACCGGCCACGTCCACGAACAGGAAATCTCGGCCCATCTTCGCCGACCGGTCCGGTTCCACCCCCACGTCGCCCCATTCTTCCGGGGCATCTCCCTGACCGTCTCGGTGATGCTCACCGAGCCGCTCTCAAGCGAAGAGTTGCTGGCGATGTACTGGCAGCAATACGAAGGCGAGCCGTTGATCCGGCTCAGCGAGGAGATTCCCGAGATACGCGAGGTGGCCGGCACGCCGCGCCTGGCCATCGGCGGATTCACCGTCGACGAGCGCGACGCCATGCGCGCCAGTTTCGTGGTCGCGCTGGACAATCTTCTCAAGGGCGCGGCGAGCCAGGCGCTGCAGAACATCAACATCGCGCTCGGCCTGGACGAACTGACGGGCGTGATCGAAACCACCCAATGAACAACAAAAAGCACGAAGGCCGGGCGGACAAGGGCGCATTCGCTGAGGGCCTCGCCACGCGTCGAACTGAAGCGAATGCGCCCTTGTCCGCCCGGCCGCCCCGAAAACAAGGAACCCCCGATGCCTGACTACATCTGGAAGAAGGATTCGAGCGGCAAGGTCGACGAGCGGGTGATGCGCTTTCTGGCCGGCCAGGATGTCCTCCTCGACCGTGAGCTGCTGCCTTTCGATGTCCGCGCCAGCCGCGCGCATGCCCGCGGCCTGGCCCGGATCGGGGTACTCGAAGACGACCAGGCCGAGGCCATGGCTGCCGCGCTGGACGAACTGCAGGATGCGTTCACCTCGGGCGAGTTCGTCCTCGACGAGCGATTCGAGGACGGGCATTCGGCCATCGAGTCCTGGCTGACCGAACGACTCGGCGAGGTCGGCGGGCGCATCCACGCCGGCCGCAGTCGCAACGACCAGGTCGCCGTCGCCATCCGACTATATCTTCGTGACCGGCTCGAGCTGCTCAAGCAGTGCAGCTGCGCCATCGCCGGCGTGGCGCTCGAGCGCGCGGAATCGGAAGCCATGTTGCCCCTGCCCGGGCACACCCACCTGCAACAAGCCATGCCGTCGTCGCTGGGCTTGTGGTGGGCAGGCCACGCGGAAGCCTTCATCGACAACGCCGAGCTCGCCGAGCGGATCGCCGAGTGGATCGATGCGAGCCCGCTCGGCACCGCCTCCGGGTTCGGGGTCAACCTGCCGCTCGATCGCGACGGCGTGGCGGCGGAGCTAGGCTTCGCCCGCCTGGTGGTCAACCCGCAGTATGCGCAGAACGCCCGCGGCAAGATCGAGCTGCGCGCGATCGACGCCCTGGCCGCGGCCACCGGCGACCTTCGTCGCCTCGCCTGGGACCTGAGTCTCTACGCCAGCGAGGAGTTTGGGTTCCTGAAGATCGGCAGCGCTTATTGCACCGGCTCGTCGATCATGCCCAACAAGCACAACCCCGACACCGTCGAGCTGCTTCGCTCCCTGCATGCCACCATCGTCGGCGCCCGAGCGGAGCTCGATAGCGTCCTGTCCCTGCCGTCGGGCTACCAGCGCGACCTGCAGGACACCAAGCCGCCCCTGATCCGGGCCTTCGAACGCGGCCTGGCCGGTCTGGCGCTGGTGCCGGGGCTGCTCGAGAGCATCTCCTGGAACGAGACGCGCATGCGCGAGGCCATCGCCCCCGCACTGCACGCCACCGACCGCGCCAACGAACTGGTCGGCCAGGGCCGGCCCTTCCGCGAAGCCTACCGGCAAGCGGCGGCCGAAATCGAAGACCTGGCGGGCCGTACCCCGGAGGCCAGCCTTCAGGCCCGCGTATCACCCGGCGGCAACGCCAATTTGCTGTTGGACCGCTTACGTGAACGGCTTCAGACACTGAAGGCGGACTAGGGGGTGGCCGGGCGAGCATGGGAGGGTTCGCCAAAGGCCTCGCCACGCGTCGAACTGAGGCGAGCCCTCCCATGCTCGTCCGGCCTCGAAGCCAACGCTGACTCGGTGCACTCTCTGGACCGGCCGGGCGAGCACGGGATCGCGCGCTTCAGTTCGACGCGTGGCGAGGCCCTCAGCGCACAATCCCGCACCCGCCCGGCCTCTGAGGCCCCACGGTCCCCCAATCAACAAGCAGACCACCCGAGGCCCAACCGCCCCGCACCCCCTAAAGCGCCCGCCCGGAACCCCGAACCCGGAACCCGGAACCCCAATCTTTTCCCTGAAACCTGAAACCTGAAACCCCTCCGCTCCCAACCCGCAACACGCCCTCTCCCCCACCTCCAGCAAAATCAACGCCTTAGGCGCCCCCGGGAATTTAATTTCAAAAAAGTTGCACAAAGCTGTTGACGCCTGAAAATGCTGTTCTATAATGCGCGCCTCGCTTGGACAACAGGCGAGCGCTTCGAAACGAAGCAACGCGGCGGTCGCGAAAAAAATTACCGAAAGGTATTGACCGCCACGAAATCCGGTTTATAATGGCCGGCCTGGTCAGCGAAACGCGGCCAACGAACAAAACGTTCATTACAAATAAATGCAGGTAATTTGTGTGGGCGCCCTCAATCGGTGCGATGCCAATTGAGAGCGACCTGTCCTAGAATTACGTTAATACGTTTGATTCCAGGGCGGGATCTGCTCGAAGTTCTAAAGCTTTTTGCTTTTAAACTGAAGAGTTTGATCCTGGCTCAGATTGAACGCTGGCGGCATGCCTAACACATGCAAGTCGAACGGTAACAGGAGCTAGCTTGCTAGCTTGCTGACGAGTGGCGGACGGGTGAGTAACACGTAGGAATCTGCCTAGCAGCGGGGGATAGCCCGGGGAAACTCGGATTAATACCGCATACGCTCTACGGAGGAAAGTGGGCCTCTTCTTGAAAGCTCACACTGCTAGATGAGCCTACGTCCGATTAGCTAGTTGGTGGGGTAAAGGCCTACCAAGGCGACGATCGGTAGCTGGTCTGAGAGGATGATCAGCCACACCGGGACTGAGACACGGCCCGGACTCCTACGGGAGGCAGCAGTGGGGAATAT
>JAZBPT010000195.1:0-11120 GCA_036351755.1 Wenzhouxiangella sp.
CGCCTTGGCCTGCGCCGCTAAGAGCGGATCGATTCCGATTGAGATCGACACCCCGGCAGCTCCCGAGCTGTTCCGGGGTGTTTTCTATTGCAAGTGCAAAAGTGGAGTGAAAAGTGAAGAAGTTCAGTAAAACGTTCAAGTACGGCGAACACGACGTCACGCTCGAGACCGGGCACGTCGCGCGCCAGGCCGACGGGGCCGTCATGGTCACGATGGCCGACACCGTGGTGCTGGTCACCGCCGTGGCCAAGAAGGAGGCCAAGCCGGGTCAGCCGTTTTTCCCGCTGACCGTCAACTACCAGGAAAAATTCTATTCCGCCGGCCGCATTCCCGGCGGTTTCTTCAAGCGCGAAGGGCGTCCGACCGAAAAGGAAACCCTGACCTCGCGCCTGATCGACCGGCCCATTCGCCCGCTCTTCCCCAAGGGCTTTTTGAATGAGACCCAGGTCATCGCTACCGTCATGTCGTCGAATCCGGAAGTCGATGCCGACATTCCGGCCATGATCGGCGCTTCGGCCGCGCTGTCGCTGTCCGGTTGCCCGTTCCAGGGTCCGATCGGCGGCGCTCGCGTCGGTTTCGTCAACGGTGAGTACGTGCTCAACCCCTCGGCCACCCAGCTCGACGAATCGCGCCTGAACCTGGTCGTCGCCGGCACCAAGGACGCCGTGCTGATGGTCGAATCCGAAGCCGACCAGCTCACCGAAGAGGAAATGCTCGGTGCGGTCACCTTCGGCCACGACGAGATGCAGACCTGCATCACGGCCATCGAGGAACTGACCGCCGAAGCCGGCAAGCCGCGCTGGGACTGGCAGGCGCCGGAAGCGCCGGAAGGTGTTGAAGACAAGGTCAAGGCTGCCATTGGTGAAGGCCTCGAGAAGGCCTACGCGCACACCGACAAGGTCGAGCGCAAGGACGCGATCTCCGAGGTCAAGAACCGCGTCATCGAGGAACTCTGCGACGAGGAAGACGAAAGCGCGCTTTCGGCTGCCGATGTCTCCGATGCCTTCGGCAAGATCGAGAAGAACCTGGTTCGCGAACGCATCCTGTCGGGTCAGAACCGCATCGACGGCCGCGACCTGACCACCGTGCGTCCGCTCGACATGTCGGTGGGCTTCCTGCCGCGTACCCACGGTTCGGCGATCTTCACCCGCGGCGAGACGCAGGCCATGTGCGTGGTCACGCTGGGCACGGGTCGCGATGCGCAGATCATCGACGCCATCGAGGGCGAGTACAAGGAGCCGTTCATGCTCCACTACAACTTCCCCCCGTACTGCGTCGGCGAGACCAGCCACATGCTGGCGCCCAAGCGCCGCGAGATCGGTCACGGCAAGCTCGCCAAGCGCGCGCTGTCAGCCGTCGTGCCGCAGGGCGAGGAATTCCCCTACGTGTTGCGCCTGGTCTCGGAAGTCACCGAGTCGAACGGATCGAGCTCGATGGCCACGGTCTGCGGTTCCTCGCTGGCCATGATGGACGCCGGTGTGCCGATCAAGGCGCCGGTGGCCGGTATCGCCATGGGCCTGATCAAGGACGGCGATCGCTTCGCCGTGCTGACCGACATCCTGGGTGACGAAGATCACCTCGGCGACATGGACTTCAAGGTGGCCGGTTCCGCCAACGGCGTAACCGCGCTGCAGATGGACATCAAGATCACCGGCATCACCAAGGAGATCATGGAAGTCGCGCTCAAGCAGGCCAACGCCGGCCGCAACCACATCCTCGAGCAGATGAACGGCATCATCGAGAAGCCGCGCGAGGAGATGAGCGAGTATGCCCCGCGCCTGTTCACCATGAAGGTGCATCCGGACAAGATTCGCGACGTGATCGGCAAGGGTGGCGCAACCATCCGCCAGATCACCGAGGAGACCGGCACCACGATCGACATCCAGGACGACGGCACGGTGACCATTGCCTCCGTCAACCAGGCGGCCGCCGACGACGCGCGCAAGCGCATCGAGCAGATCACCGCCGACGTCGAAGTGGGTGCGATCTACGAAGGTACGGTCACCAAGATCATGAACTTCGGTGCCTTCGTGACGATCCTGCCGGGCAAGGACGGGCTCGTCCATATCTCGCAGATCTCCGACGAACGCGTCGAGAACGTCACCGACGAGCTGGCCGAAGGCGACAAGGTCAAGGTCAAGGTGCTCGAAGTCGACAAACAGGGCCGCATCCGCCTGAGCATGAAAGCGCTCAAGGAAGGCGAAGGCGAGTCCTGATCGAAGTCTGGCGACCGCTCGGACACCGGGCGGTTGCTGAATTGAAAACCGATTAACCGCAAAGCGCGCGAAGAACGCAAGGAAGGGATGATGGATGAGACTTCATTCATTAGACTTTGCGCTCATTGCGTCTTTGCGGTTTCTCTTTTCCTGGGTTAGCTTTTTCGCCAGAACAGCCGAGGGTTCTCCATGGAACTGCTGATTCCCGTCTCGCCGGGTGAATTGCTCGACAAGCTTTCCATTCTCGAAATCAAGCTCGAGCGCATCGACGACGAAGCCAAGCTGGTCAACGTGCGACGCGAGCATGAACTGCTTTCTCGCGTGTGGCGGGATTCCGGGCTGAACGACGGAGAAATCGACGCCCTGCGAAGGCGCCTGCGCGAGGTCAACGAGAGCCTTTGGGAGATCGAGGACGCCATCCGTGACGAAGAGCGGGAGAAGCGTTTTGGCGACCGCTTCGTGGAACTGGCGCGGTCGGTCTACCTGCACAACGACGAGCGCGCCGTGCTCAAGAAGCGGGTCAATGAGCGCCTGGGTTCTGAAATCGTTGAAGAGAAGTCCTACAGCGACTATCGCTAGACAGCCTGGCCAGTTGCGGTGATCGCTCGATACGGGTCGATCCTGCCTGCATTCCCCGGTTTGCTCAGCTTACTAGCAAGGGCCCGAGCTTTTCGATGACCATCTCCGGGGTGATGAGCGCCATTACCCCGGGTCGCTCGAGTCTTTTTCCCCAGCGCAGTTCTTCCGGTTCCCGGCCGGCGAATTCACGCGCGGCCTGGGGAAAGCGGTCGACCGTGTGGTCCAGGCTGTTGATGGGGCCCGATCTGCGTGCCCAGGTGGCGGCGTAGAGCCCCACGACCGGAGTGCCCATGGCGTCGGCGAAGTGGGCCGGGCCGGAGTCGGGGGCGACCACGCACGCAGCTCGTTCGAACATGGCCAGTGCCTGCTTGATCGTATCGCGGCCGATTAGATTGACCACGGGGTTGCGCACCCGCGCTTCGATGGACTGCCCCAGCTCCTTTTCCGCCGGGCCCGGACCGCCCATCAGGATCACGGGTCGCCCGGTGTTGTCGACCACCCAGTCGGCCACGGCGGCATAGCCTTGCGCGTGCCAGTTGCGCCGGGTGTGGCTCGAAGCAGGGCTGATGATCACCGCCCTTCCCGCCTCGGGTTGGTGCTCGCGCGCGAAGGCTCGGGCATCCTCGGGCACCGGCAGTCGTCGATCCAGACCGTCGGCGGACAGGCCAAGATGGCGGGCGAACTCCAGGAAAGCGTCGACCTGGTGCTGGAAGGGCACGGCGTCGATGTGTTCGTTGGTGACCAGCCCGTGTCCGGGGCGCGATCTCGCCTTGTCGAAGCCGATCCGGCGGCCGGCGCGCACCAGGCTGGCGACCAGTGATGAACGCTGGGAAACCTGCGCGAGCAGCAGGGTGTCGAATCGGCGCCCCGCAAGCTGCCTGCGGGCTTTTCTGAAGCCGGCAAATGATCCGCGCTTGTCGAATACAATGAACTCGACGCCGGGCAGGTCATGCACCAGGCGATGCTCGGCCTTGCCGACGATCCAGGTCAGGGCGGTTTCGGGCCAAGCGCGCTGGATGGCCCGCACCAGCGGAACCGTATTGCAGACGTCCCCGAGCGCCGAAAGGCGCAAGAGGCAGACGGATCCGGGCGGTTCGTTCGTCTGTGGATCGGGCACGATACGGCGAAACTCAATCGGAAAGCGACCGGGGCAATATGCCGGAAACGGAACTGCAAGCAGGCTCACTGCATATTCTATATGACCCGTCGGCCCTCGACGTGGTCAGCCCCGAGTGGCTCGAGCCCGGCTTCTGGCGAATTCGGGACGCCGTGCTGGCGGAATTCGGCGGGCGCGGCCAGGCCCTGGCTGTCACCACCGACGCCGGCCCGGCCGTTCTTCGCCGCTACCTGCGCGGCGGCATGGTCGCGCGCGTCAGCAAGGAGCGGTATTTTTTCACCGGTTACGCGCGCAGCCGCAGTTTCCGTGAGTTCAGGATCCTCGCACGGTTGCGCCAACTCGAACTGCCGGTGCCGGTACCGTTGATCGCCGGCTGCCAGCGCCTGGGCCTGACCTATCGCGCCGCCATACTGACGCGGCTGATCGAGAACACCATCAGTCTGCCGCAGGCGGCCGACATCCTCGAAGAGTTTCACTGGCGCCGCCTGGGCCGAACCTTGCAGCGCTTCTTCGCCGCCGGCGTCATCCACCCCGACCTCAACGCCCACAACCTGCTCATCGACGGCGACGGCCATTGGCACGTCATCGACTTCGACCGCGCCCGCATCAAGAACAAGCCCGTCGATCCCGAACCGATGCTGAAGCGCCTCGAGCGCTCGCTCGACAAGCTGGGAATCTCCGGCCAGCGGAAATTGCTGCGACGGTGGGACTGAACTAACCTGATCAGCACTGAGTGTGCTCGACGGTGCAGAGTCGTTGCGTCGCTCTCTAGGCCTGCAGGCTTCTGCTCGCCATGCCCAGCACTGAGTCCTCTGGGAAGCCGTCGTCCTTCCAGATGCCGGCGGTCTTGCCGGTCAGGCGTTCGAGGGCCTCGGCGATGCTGGCGGCGGCCATGACGTGGAACTGGTCGTTGGTGCAGGCCTTGATGACGCGCTTGTCCAGGGCCAGGCGGTCCTTGTCCACTGCCGGGATGATGACGCCCTGCTGGCCGTTGAGGCCGACCCGGTTGCAGGCGTCGAAGAATCCCTCGATTCGTTCGTTCAGGTAATTGACGCGTCCGACCTGTCCGCGGGCGTCGATGCTGCCGATCACGGCCAACTCCTGCCGGACGGAGAGGCCGGCCAGCACGGCGATCAGGCCGCAGGCCTGGCCCAGCAGAGTCGAGGCCGCATCGTCGGCCGCAACGGTGGGGTCAAGCGTCATCGCCACGCGCAGCTCGGGCAAGGCTTCGAGATGGAGTAGCTCGGTGATCATCGGCAGCAAGAAGCGGCGAACCGGCAGTTCGCCGTCACCGCTTTCCAGGGAGATGCCGCTGCCGGTACCCCGGGCGGCCGTCAGGCTCAGGCGGGCGGGCACGCCGAACATCTCGTCGGCGAGCCTTTCCCGAGTGATCACGTTGAGCTGGCCGGCCGAGCGGCCCCGCAGGCGGATGAGCCCACTGTCGACGCTGTGCTGGGTTCTCCCCGACGCCGGCAGCCCGGTACGGTGGCGAATCCTGCCGAAGGCACCTTCGACGTGTTCGCGGCCGATTTCGGTCTCGTCGTCCTCGGCAGCCAGGAAGGCGGCTTCGCGAATGATCTCCGCGAGCCTGCCCACGCGCGTGGTCAGCCGGCCCGGTTGGTCGGACAGGCGGGCGCTGATCTCGACCACGGCGGCCAGCGCCGGACGTGTGAGCGGCAAGAGGTCTTCGCGCTGGACCACCGCGGAGACGAACCGACAGGTTCGGTCGATGCCGTCGGCATCGCGCTCAACGCTGGCTTCGAGATCGGCCAGCAGGCGAAAGCGCCGGGAAAACTCCCGGCTGATGGATTCCAGTTGCGTGTAGGCGGCCGCATCCCCGACCAGGATGACGCCGACGTCGATCGGAACGGCTTCGGGCCGCAGGGACTGGGCCGCCTGGCTCCAGTCGGCCGTCGGCGCGGCGATGGAAACTTCGCCGGCGCGCAGGATGCGCAGCAGTTGGCGGAATACGCCCGGTTCGCTGGCCAGGTCTTCGGCATCGAGAATCAGGAAGCCGCCGTCGGCCTGGATCAGGGTGCCCGAGCGGATGCCCTGGAAGGACGCCACGGCCCGGCCGCCGCTTCGCCAGGCCGGATCGACCGTGCCGAACAGGCTGGCCGGAGAGATCGAACTGGTCGAGATGGCGGGAGCGCCGCTGTCCTCGCGGCCCATGTTGAGCACGTTGACGCCGTAGAGCACGGTCGGGTCGGCAAGCTGGCTGGTCTCGTGCCCGATGCGTTTTTCCAGAACGTCGTCGATGACCTCGCGCAGGTAGACCTCGATGCCCTCGGCCTTGAAGCGCTGCGAGACCTCGGCGGTCATTTCGCCCATGATCCGTGCGGTTTCGGTGATATCGATCTGCTCGATGTGCTGCTGGGCCTGCTGCCACTTCTTGCGGATCTGGCGCGAGATCTTGTTGATCTCTTCGTCGTAGGACTTGATGCGCTCCTCGAACTTCTTGCGATCTTCCTCGGTGGCCTGCTTTCGCGCCACCATGTTGCGGAATTCCTCCTGGGAGACCGGCTTGCCCATGATGCGAACCGAAACCTGCAGGCGGGCGTTGGGCCCGGCCTGGCTGCGGATCAGGGCCAGGCCTTCGGCCTCGAGCTTCTTCTCCAGCGGCCGCAGCAGCAGGCGGATGTCGCGCTCGGCGGCCTCGCGGCGGGCCTCGCGCCGGCCGCGAATCGGGTCGTTGGCCAGGATGTCGGGCAACCGCTCGCGCACGAACAGGGCGATCCGGTGCATCTGCTTCTGAAAGGGACGTCCTTCGCCGCGCGGCAGGATGATCAGGCGCGGCCGGTCGGGGTTCGAGAAGTTGTGGACGAAGCAGAAGTCGCGGTTCCGCCGGGCCTTGGGGCGCAAGCTGCCGAACAGGCTGTCGAGCAGCCTTCGCCGTCCGCTGCCGCGTGGACCGCGCAGGAAGACGTGCTGGTTGTGGCCCGGGCTGGCGATGCCGTAATGGAGGGCCTCGAGCGCCGCGTCCTGGCCCAGGGTGCCTTCCAGCACCGGGATGTCGCGGGTCGAATCTCCGGGGATGTCGTCGCTGTCGGGCTGCCAACGCAGGCGCTCTGGTGGAATCGCGTGCCGGGCCACGTCACGATCCTCGCTGATGCTTTTTCATGTTGCCTCCCGTGTTTTTCGATCCCCCGTGAACTCTGGTCATACTACACTCGCGTCGCCTCGCGCGTCTCCTGGCGCGCCACCGACTCGGCGAAACTGATCCAGGCCTCGGCCGTCTGTCGGGGCTTCTCGATCATTGGCAGGTGGCCGGTCGCCGGCATCAACAAGGTCTGGGCTTTCGGCATGGACTCCGAGAGCAGCTTGAGCCCGTCGGGGTGCAGCACCTGGTCGGCTTGGCCCCAGACGATGAGGGCCGGCATGTCGAGACCGCGGGCGAGTTCTTCCAGCGGCGTCGAGTGAAATCGGATGGCATCGAATATGCCCTGCGCCCGCCCGGCGTTTCGCGCGGCACGATCGGCCAGTTCTCGCGCCAGCGGCCGGGGCAGCCAGGGCGGGCGCACGAAGCAGTAGTCCATCAGGCCCTGGAAGTCCTTGCGGTCGCGCACGACCAGCGCATTGTGCCCGCCCTGGTAGACGACTTCGAACAGCGGTGACAGCGGCGCGGTCTGGAGACCGCCGGGATTCATCAGCCACAGTGCGCGAACGCGCTCCGGCGCGAGCCGGGCCAGGGCGCAGGCCACGTAGCCGCCCATGGAATTGCCGCCGAGGTAGAAGCGTTCGATGCCTAGCTCGTCGAGCAAGGCCAGGACCCGACGGGCCTGCGAGTCCACGTCATAGTCGAGTTCGCCCTCGAAGGCGGTCTGGCCGAAGCCGGGCAGGTCGGGTGCGATGACGCGGAAGTGCGCGCCCAGCGAGCGCGAGACGCGGGCGAAATGGTAGCCGTCGCCATTGAAACCGTGCAGAAGGACCAGCGGCTCGCCGTGCCCGCCCTCGAGGATGTGCCAGTCGAGTCCGTCCTGGTGAATGCGACGAACCGACAGACGACCCTGCCTGCGCTCGGCGGCCATGAACAGACGCGCCAGTGGGCGCGGCCACAGCAGCCAGAACACGACCCAGGCCGCGATAAGGCCCAGCAACACGATCAGCCAGTTCATCATGGCAGTGCGCAACCCTCCCTCGGTTTCCATGCCGAGCATACCGCATCGTCCCTAGGAATTCCCTTGGATGGCGCGCCGCGCGGACCGGTAGAATGGCCGCCTGTCGGATCGTTCGTGCCCAGATGTCATGCCCCTGCTGATTCTTGCCATGGTGCTGGTCGTCGCCAGCGCCAACTATCTCGTCCAGTTCCCGGTCAACGACTGGCTGACCTGGGGTGCGCTGACCTATCCAGTGTCGTATTTCGTGACCGACCTGACCAATCGCCGCTTCGGGCCGGCGGCGGCGAGAAAGGTGGTCTACATCGGTTTCGCGCTGGCGGTGCTCGCCTCGATCTGGCTGGCGGGTCCGCGTATCGCCATTGCTTCCGGCACGGCCTTCCTAGTTTCGCAGTTGATGGACGTGGCCATTTTCAACCGATTGCGCAAGCGGGCCTGGTGGCAGCCGCCGCTGTTCTCGAGCGTGATCGGCTCGGCCGTGGACACGGCGCTGTTCTTCGCCCTGGCCTTCGCCGGTACGGCCATGCCCTGGGTGACACTCGCGGTGGGCGACTACGGCGTCAAGGTGGCCATTGCCCTGGCCCTTCTCGTTCCCTGGCGCGTGGTGGCCCGGCGTGGGTGAGTTCTTTTCGGTCGCCTGCGCGGCCTGCTGGGCGCTGGCGGTCGTGCTGTTCCGACGCTCCGGGGAAAGTCTGCCGGCCTTCGAGCTGAATCTGTTCAAGAACGTGCTGGCCACGGGGCTGATGGTGCCGACCATTCTGCTGGTGGACGGCATCAGCTGGCCGGCTTACTCGTCGATGGAATGGCTGGTGGTGGTCGTCTCGGGCGTGGTCGGCATCGCAGTGGCCGATACCTGGTACCTGCGCGCCCTCAACCTCATGGGCGCTTCGCGCACCGGTGTGGTCGCCAGCCTCTACTCGCCGTTCGTGATCGTGATGTCGATCCTCTTTCTCGGCGAAGTGCTGATCTGGTGGCAGTACTTCGGTTTCGTGCTGGTGCTCGGCGGCATCCTGCTGGTGACCTGGCGGCAGAACCGGCGCGACGTCTCGCTACGGTCGATCCGCCTGGGCGTGGCTTTCGGCGCCGGTTCGGTGCTGATGATGGCCACCGGCATCGTCATGGTCAAACCGGTGCTCGAGAGCGAGTCGTTCATGTGGACGATGGGCGTGCGCCTGGCCGCCGGCACCATCGGCATGTTCCTGTTCCTCTACATGACCCGCGGCTGGGCGCGCGCCATGCTGCACTACCGATCGAAGCAGCCGTGGACGGTGATCGTCGTCGGCAGCCTGCTGGGCAGCTACGTGTCGATGATGCTGTGGCTGGCCGGCTACAAGCTGACCCAGGCCTCGGTCGCCTCGGTGCTCAACGAAACCGCCGCCGCGTTCATCGTGCTTTTCGCCTGGCTGTTCCTGAAAGAAGAGATGAATTGGCGGCGGGTGGCGGGCATTTGTCTGACGTTTTCCGGCGTTGGGTTGATGGTGGCCTTTTAGGTCGGAAGTCGGAGGTCGGAGGTCGGAGGTCGGAAGTCGGAAGTCGGAAGTCGGAAGTCCGCAGGTGGCGCCCACCCTGAGTACTGTTTTCGGACCTCTGACCTCTGACCTCTGACCTCTGACCTCTGACCTCTGACCTCTGACCTCTGACCTCTGACCTCCGACCTCCGACCTCCGACCTCCGACCCCCGTCATCCCCCCTGGGGCTGCGCGACCCCCATATCCACCAGGTGCTGACGGGCGCGCTTGCCGGCCGGGGTATCGGACTGGGCCGCGGTCTTGTAGTGTTCGATTGCTTGTTGGCGGTTGCCGCTGGCGCGTTCGACGTTGCCCAGGTGGAGGTGGCCGTCGGCGGTCTGCAGCAGCTCCAGGCTGGCCTGCAGGTCGGTGCGGGCGCCCGACCACTGGCGGCGCTCTTCGCGCACCATGCCCCGGCGCAGGTGGTGATAGAACCAGGTCGAGTCGCGCTGCAGCGCCTCGGTGAAGGCGCGCTCGGCGGCCCCGAAGTCCTTACGCGTGGCCAGGGCGTCGCCGCGCAGGGCGTGAAAGAGCGCTTCGTCGTCCTCGATTGAGATCGCTTCATCGGCCTTGCGCAGCGCTTCGTCGGCATTGCCTTCCTGCAGCGCCTTGCGGCCTTCGTCGTGCGCCTCGTAGGCAGGCTGCAGACGCTGGAGGTAGGCCATCTGCTCCCGGTATTCCTCGCGTCCGATGCGGCCGCCCCGTCCGAGCTCGTCGGCCGTCTTGCGATTGTTCTCGACGCGCTCCTGCGAAGGCGGGTGGGAGGCGAACAGGCCGTTGAGCCAGCCTTGCTGGCGGTTCTCCGAAAGCCGCACGAAGGTCTCCTGCAAGTCGACCGCGGCGGCGGGGTCGTAGCCGGCGCGCTTCATGTAGTGCATGCCGTAGTAGTCGGATTCCCGCTCGGCGTCGCGCGAGTAGCGCTGCTGGATGAGCTGTGCCCCGAGCATGCCGCCCAGCAGCGCGACCTGGGTGTACTGATCGTCTTCCGTTGCTGCGCCCACGGCGACGCTGCCCAGAATGACGGCGCCCTGGGTCAGGGCGGCGCGCGAAGCCGACTGGGCGCTGTGGCTGGCGGCAGCGTGAACCACTTCGTGGCCCAGCACGGCGGCGAGCTCGGCCTCGGAGTCCAGTTCGGTCAACAGGCCGCGGTTGACGGCGATCTTGCCCGCCGGCAGGGCCCAGGCGTTGGGCACCGAGCTGTTGATCACCTGGAATTCGTAGGGCAGTTGCCGGTCGGCGTGCTGCGCGACACGCTGGCCGACCGACTGCACGTAGTCGACCACGGAGCGGTCGATGACCAGGTCGCCCCCCTGGGCCTGGCGCATCGGCGCGTACTGCTGCTCGCCGACCTGCCGCTCCCAGTTTTCACCGTAGAGATTGAATTCGCGCTCGCCGGTTACCGGGTTGGTGGCGCAGCCGGCGAGGAGGAACAGGATGGCAATGATGTTAGTGGTTCTGAACATGGTGGCCTCCAGGGTGGGCATGCTATTGATTATATGAGCACGTCGCCAGGTTCGCTGGTTACCTGGTTAGCTTGTTGGCTGGTTCGGCAGCTGGTTGTCTCGTTGGGCGGCTTTGCCGCGAG
>JAZBPT010000196.1:0-2637 GCA_036351755.1 Wenzhouxiangella sp.
CACGGCACCATCGGCATCGGCGACACCTTCACCGAGGGCGAGAAGCTGCAGTTCGCGGGCATTCCCAGTTTCGCACCCGAACTGTTCCGCCGCGTACAGCTGAAGGATCCGCTCAAACTCAAGGCGCTGACGAAGGGGCTGACCCAGCTTTCCGAGGAAGGCGCCACGCAGTTCTTCAAGCCGCTGATCGGCAACGACCTGGTCGTCGGCGCCGTGGGCATGCTGCAGTTCGACGTCGTGGCCTACCGGCTACAGGAAGAATACAACTGCGAGGCGGCCTTCGAGGCGGTCAACGTTGCCACCTGCCGCTGGGTCAGCGCAGAATCCGATCGCGAGCTTGAGAAGTTCCGCAACAAGAACGAGCAGTATCTCGCCGAGGACGGCGGTGGCCGCCTGGTCTACCTGGCGCCGACGCGCGTCAACCTGCAGCTGGCCGAAGAGCGCCACCCGGAGATCACCTTCCGCGCCACGCGCGAAGTCAGCGTCTACGTCGACGTCGACTGAATCCGGCGCGGGCCGGCCTCCGACCGGCCTGCCCTCTCGATGACCGGTTCAGGGCGGATTCATCGTTAGGTTTGGTATATTCGGCCGAAAGGGCGGTCTGTGGCCGGCCTCGGCGACCCATCCAGCCGGGAGGTGACGGACATGGGCGAAGTTCTCGGACGCTATCACATCATCAGCGAGCTCGGCCGCGGCGGCATGGGCGTGGTCTACAAGGCGCTCGATCCCAAGCTCGAACGTTTCATTGCCATCAAGTGCCTGAGCGACGAACTCAGCGCCGACGAAATCGTCGTGGCCCGCTTCCTGCGCGAGGCCCGCAACGTCGCCGCGCTCAACCATCCCAACATCGCCCAGATCTTCGTTGCCGACGAGCACGACGGCAAGCCCTACTTCGTCATGGAATACGTCGACGGCGAATCGCTGGCCGAGTTCATCGATCGCGAGGGCCAGTGCTCGCCGGAAATGGCTCGTCGCGTCACCGAACAGGCCGCCAACGCACTGGCCGCCGCCGCCGGCGAAGGCATCGTCCACCGCGACGTCAAGCCCGGCAACATCATGATCGATCGACGCGGTCGCGCGGTGCTCACCGATTTCGGCATCGCCTGCATCGCCGCCGAACAGTCCGGCCAGGGCAGCCAGTCCATCATGGGCACGCCCGGCTACCTGGCGCCCGAGGCGCTCAGCGGCGGCCCGGTGGATTCGAGGAGCGACATGTTCGCGCTGGGGGCGGTCTGGTACGAGATGATCACTGGCGATCGCCTGATGCCGGGGCGCGATCTCAAGGAAACGTTCAAGCAGCTCGCCGCCGGCGGGTTTCCCGATCTGTCCCAGCTCGATGGCAAGGTCGACGAGCGGGTCGTCGATATCCTCGATAAGCTGCTGGCGGTCAAGCCGGCCGATCGATACGCCGACTGGTCGGCGCTGCTCGCCGACATGAAGCCCCTCAAGACCGGCAGGACCGGTCCGGTGCAGCGCGGCGACACGGGGCCCTCCACCGCCGAGCGTGAAGTGACCGAGGCGCTGGCAACGGCTCGCACCGCCGCCCAGGCGGCGCCGGCCGCCAGCGCGCCCGAGGTTACCGCTGTACTTCAGACCGAAACCGCGCAGCAACATCCCGTTCCCGTCAAGCGCGAGGCGCCGAAGCGGCGGGGTCGGACCGCGGCCATGCTGGTCGTGCTGGTCGTGGCGCTGGCGGCGGCCGGCTTCGGGTTGGCCCGGCTCGACTCGTCCACCTGGAACCGAGTCACCGCCTGGTGGCCGGGAGGAGACGACGCCGCAACCACGCCGGCCGCGTCTGCCTCGAAGGCCGACTCGGAAGAGGCTTCGCTCGAGCAGCCCGGCCCGGCGGCCGATGCCGCCGGCGCATTGCGGGCCGGTCAGGCTGTGGCCGCCGGTGAGGGCGGAGCCGACGGCGGGACGGCCGTCCCGGAAGACGCCGTCGGCGAGCCGGACACTGCGGCCACGGGCCTTGCACAGGATGAAGCTCAGTCGAGCGGCTCGGCCAGCGAGGCCGTTGCGACGGGCGAATCCGAAGCGGTTGCGGGAGACGCAGGCGAACAGTCCGGTTCCCCGGAAGCACCCGTCGCCGAAGAGGGTCGGGAAGTGGCCGTGGTCGACAGCGAGTCGACTGCGGCAGCCATGAACGCCGCGCCCGCCGAGACTGCGCGGCCGTCGGCGCCCCCTCCGCCGCCGCGCGGAATCGTGGTCATCGGCGTGGGCGACCCGGTCATCGCCGATCCCATGGTGCGCGAAATCGAGTCGGCCCTGCGCGGCAGCAGCCACCCGCTGGTGCAGCGCGGCTTCGTCAGCGGCTACCGCAACTATGTCCAGGGTGAGGAAGTCGACCTGGCCGGACTGGCCGGGCCCGCCCTCGATGCCGGCGCCCGCTATGTCGTCGTCGCCCGCGCCCTGCCGGCCGGCGAGCGGGAGCTTCAGTACTACAACCGCGTCGAGACGGCGTTCATCGCGCAACTCGAGGCGATCACCTACGACCTTCACGCCATGCGCCAGATGGGCGCCTCGCCGGTCGAGCAGATCGAGTTCACCTCGCTGAATGCCACGCGGCGGGCCGTCGATTCCGTGACGCCCTGGCTCGAGGGCATCCGGGCGCAGTTCGACTGACGGCGGCGGCTACGC
>JAZBPT010000197.1:0-2571 GCA_036351755.1 Wenzhouxiangella sp.
GCCCGAGCCGGACGCGGACCGCTCGGCGGTCGAGGCCGCCGTGCGCGAGGTTCTGTCGCGCCACTGGCTCACCCGCGAAATCCGCCGCGTGCTGTTCAAGGAAGGCTTCCCCGTCGATATCCGCCACAACGCCAAGATCCGCCGCCAGCACCTCGCGACCTGGGCGGCTTCGGCTGAGTAAATTCGGCCTCACGCCAAGACGCAAAGGCGCCAAGGTCGCCAAGGAAAACAGAAGAACTAAACGATCGGCTGTTTACGAACCGCGAAACGGTTGGATCAAGCGGATCCTGAAAACTCTGCCCTACCGGTTCTCTTGTCCTTTCTTGGCGAACTTGGCGCCTTTGCGCCTTGGCGTGAACCGAATATGCCGTAACCTGGCCCATGCGGTAAAATGGCCGGCTTTCCCGCAAACCCATCAGGAGCCCGCACCATGAGTGGCGAGATCGATATTCGTTCGGCGACGCGCCCGGACCCCGACCAGTTGATCCAGGACATCGCCGACTACGTCGTCGACTACGAGATCACCTCGAAGGAAGCCTGGGAGACGGCCCACTACTGCCTCAAGGATTCCCTGGCCTGCTCGATGCTGGCGCTGAAGTTCCCCGAGTGCGCCAAGCTGCTCGGGCCGGTGGTGCCGGGCATGGAACTCGAATCCGGCGCGCGCGTGCCGGGCACGCCCTACAAGCTCGATCCCGTGCAGGCCGCCTTCAATATCGGCGTGCTCGTGCGCTACCTCGATTTCAACGACACCTGGCTGGCCGCCGAATGGGGTCATCCCTCCGACAACCTGGGCGCCATCCTGGCCGTGGCCGACTACGTCTCGCGCCGGAATGTCGCGGAAGGCGGTGAGCCGCTGAAGATCGAGGCCGTGCTCGAGGCCATGATCAAGGCCCACGAAATCCAGGGCATCCTGGCGCTGAAGAACAGCTTCAACCGCGTCGGCCTCGACCATGTGCTGCTGGTGCGCGTCGCCTCGACCGCCGTGGTCACGAAGATGCTCGGCGGCGACCGCGACGACGTGGTCAACGCCGTCAGCCAGGCCTGGATCGACGGCGGGGCGCTGCGCACCTATCGCCACGCCCCGAACACCGGCCCGCGCAAGAGCTGGGCGGCGGGTGATGCCTGCCGTCGCGCCGTGCAGCTGGCCCTGATCACCCTCAAGGGCGAGATCGGCTATCCGTCGGCGCTCACGGCCAAGGGCTGGGGCTTCCAGGACGTGCTGTTCAAGGGAAACGATCTCGTACTCGAACGCGAACTCGGCAGCTACGTGATGGAACAGGTGCTGTTCAAGATCTCCTTCCCGGCCGAGTTCCACGCCCAGACCGCGGTGGAATGCGCCTACAAGCTGCATGACGAGGTCAAGGATCGGCTCGACGAAATCGAGCGGATCGAACTCGAAACCCAGGAAGCGGGCTGCCGCATCATCGACAAGACCGGCCCGCTGAACAACTACGCCGACCGTGATCACTGCCTGCAGTACATGGTCGCCGTGCCGCTGATCTTCGGCGAGCTGACCGCCGACTCCTACACCGACGACGTGGCCGCCGATCCGCGCATCGACGCCCTGCGCGAGAAGATGACGGTCAAGGAGAATCCGCGCTTCACCGAGGAATACTTCGACGCCGACAAGCGCGCCATCGGCAATTCGGTGCAGGTGTTCTTCACCGACGGCTCGAGCACCGACAAGGTTTCCATCGACTACCCCGTCGGCCATCGCCGCCGCCGCGAGGAGGGCATTCCGCTGCTCGAGGACAAGTTCGCCCGGGCCATCGCGGGGCAGCTGTCCGCGCGCAAGGCCGGCGCGATCATGGCCGCGACCGAGCAGTTCGACTCGCTCAAGGGCATGCCAGTGCCGGCGTTCACCGCGCTGTGGTCGCTGGACTGACCTTCGGGGCACGCGTCACGACGAGAAGGCCGCCTCACCGGGCGGCCTTTTTCGTTTTCCGGGGGCTTTCCCCGCGAATCAGCCGTGGTAGCTCGTGACCCGCTCGACCTCGTTGCGCGAGCCCAGGATGACCGGCACGCGCTGGTGCAGTTCTTCGGGTTCGATTTCGAGGATGCGCTGCGTGCCCGTGGACGCCGCCCCGCCGGCCTGTTCGACGATCATGGCCATGGGGTTGGCCTCGTACATCAGGCGCAGTTTGCCGGCCTTGCCCTGGGCGCGGATGCGCCGATCGCAGGGGTACATGAAGATGCCGCCGCGGGTGAGGATGCGATGGACCTCGGCGACCATCGAGGCGACCCAGCGCATGTTGAAATTCTTGCCCCGCGGGCCGTCCTCGCCGGCCAGGCATTCGTCGATGTAGCGGCGGACCGGATCGTCCCAGTGGCGCTGGTAGGAAGCGTTGATGGCGAATTCCTTCGTATCGGCGTCGATGGTCACGTTCTCGCGCGTGAGCAGGAATTCGCCGATGTCGCGATCGAGGGTGAACATGCTCACGCCCTCGCCGGTGGTCAGCACCATCATGGCCGATGGCCCGTACAGGCAGTATCCGGCGGCCACCTGTTCGGTGCCGGGGCGGAGAAAATCGGCCTCGGTGGGCTCGGCGGCGTCGTCGGGCGCCTTCAGGA
>JAZBPT010000198.1:0-3177 GCA_036351755.1 Wenzhouxiangella sp.
ACCAGCGGACCGGCGAACAGGTCGATCCCCGCGGCCAGTTCCAGGCGCTGTGCGCTGACGGCCGTGCCGGCGTGGGCGAAATCGACGCCCCCGAGCGTGATGCCCGAGGCCAGGCCGCCCGAGAGTTCTTGGTACTGCAGGCGCTCGACGGCGCCGGCGGCACGGGCCAGGGCCCAGCGGGCGCCGCTTTCGCTGCGCGTGAGCCACAGCCAGGCCGATCCCGCCAGCAGGAACAGGACGAGCAGGGCGATGCAGAGGGTGACCAGCCACTTCTTCATAGCAGTTGCGTGCCGATTGTGAAATGCAGTCGCCAGGGCTCATCCACATCGTCGAGCGCCTGGGCGATGTCGATGCGCAAGGGCCCGATCATCGTATACCAGCGGAAACCCACGCCCACGCCGCGCTTGAGCTTGGGGTCGCCGAAATCGTTGAAGGCGTTGCCGATGTCGGCGAAGGCCGCCAGCGACCAGTTCTCTCCCGCGCGGTATTCGTACTCCACGGAGCCGACCAGCAGATGATTGGCGCCGTTGCGGTTGGTGCTGAGATCCTCGTAACCGTAGCCGCGGACGGTGCGGTCGCCGCCGGTCTTGAACCGGTAGCGCTCGGGCAGGTCGGTGATGGTCAGGTCCAGGTTGCGATCGCCCAGGGCGATGTCGAGCCGCCGGGTGTTGGCCTCGGTGTATCCCGCCTCGCCGCGCAGCAGCAACTTGTGCCGCTCGCCGAGCAGCCAGTGCCAGCGCCCGCTAACCCAGGCCTGGGCGAAGCTCACATCCGAGCCGGCCGACTCGTGCGCACCGAGCAGGTGCGCACGCCAGACCGAACCGTGGGTACCGAAACCGCTGCCCTCGATGCGCGGCAGGCGCCAGCGCCCGCCCAGGGCGATTACACGGCTTTCGGTATCCAGGTAGGGACGGAGTTCGGGGTTGGCCTCGAGCAGGGCCTCGTTTTCGGGGCTGAAGGAACCTTCGCGGAAGGCATCGAAACTCTCGTTGAGGATCGACACGAACAGCCGCTCTTCCAGCCCCTGGTAATGCTCCGGCCACAGGCGTCTCTCCTGCAGGCGCCCGAAGGTCAGCTCGGCCTGCTCGCGACGCCCCTCGAAGGCCTCGAACACCGGTTCGATCCGGTCCTGGTCGTAGAAGCGGAAGTTGTCCTGTTCGCTGCGCAGCGTCGTGCCGGCGGTGAGGAACTCCGACGGCTGGTCGCCGCGCGGATGCCGGTACTCGGCCTGCAGCACGTATTCGCGGTTGGTCTGCTGGGCGCCGAGCGCGGCTTCCAGCCGGTCGCCGCCGGAGTTCAGGTAGTGGCGCGTCCAGCCGAGCTGCATCCGCGCGCCGGTGTCGGTGCCGAAGCCCACGGTGGCGCGCCAGGTGTTCGGCGGTCTCGGTTCCAGGCGATAGTCGAGGTCGACGCGGTCTTCCTCGTCATCCCGCTGGGTGTCGATCACCACGCGATCGAACAGGCCGGAGCGCACCAGGGCCTCGCGCTGGCGATCGAGCCGGTCGACACTGTAGGGCTCGTCGGGCCGGAGAACGTGCAGTCGCTCCATCAGCGATTCGCTGAACGGCTGCTCCTCGGCACGGTAGCCGCCAAAACGATAGCGCGGTCCCGTCTCGAAGACGATCCGCACGTCGGCCTCCTCGCGGTCTGCATCGACCGTCACGCGCCGCTGTTCGAAGCGCGCCTCGAAATAGCCGCGTTCCTCGGCCAGCTGCTCGAGTCGTTGCCAGGCTTCTTCCCAGGTGGGATGGTCGAGTCGATCGCCGGGCTTCAGCGGCCACTCATCGCGCCACCGGGACAACTCGGGGTCGTCTTGCCCGTCGCCGCGCAGGTCGATGGCGACCTCGCCGATCAGCACCGGCGGACCGGGCTTGATCTCGAGGCGGGCGCGCCAGTGTTGGCTGTCGCCTTCGGGTTCGATCAGGCGCACCTGGATGCCGGGTCGGTAGAAACCGAAAGGCCTGAGCGCCTGCTCGATTTCGGAACGGGCGTCCTCGGCCATCTGGCGCAGGCGCCACAACGACAGCTCGTCGAGCTGCTCGGCCTGGACCAGCGACACCGACGCACGCACGTTGTCGAGCAACTCGCCTTCGACGCCGTTGATTTCCGTGGCAACGGTGGCCGCAGCAAGCTGGCCGCTGCCGAGCAGCGCGGCCAGTCCGAGCACGACCGGCAGCAGTCTGGCCGCCATGCAATCTCCCGGGAATTCCTGTGCTTATGGTACCCCTCCGACAGTGGTGCCGGCGCGATGTTCAGGCGCTGCGCGCGAAATCGTCCCGCCGCCGGTCGAGCTGCCGATAGCCGATGGCTTCGGTGATGTGCCGTGCCTCGATACGGTCGCTGGCGTCGAGGTCGGCGATGGTGCGGGCCACGCGCAGGATGCGGTGGTGGGCGCGCGCGGAAAGGCGCAGCTTCTCGCAGGCGGCTTCCAGCAGCGCGGCCTGGTGCCCGTCGAGCCCGCAGTGCTCCCGGATGCCGCGTACATCCAGTCTCGAATTGACCTCCCCGCGCGCGTGCTGCACGGTACGCGCCTCGAGCACGCGTTCCCGAACCTTGCCGGAAGACTCGCCTTCGGGCAGGTCCTTGAGCGACTGGCGCGGCACTTCGACGTGCAGGTCGATGCGGTCGAGCAGGGGGCCGGAGATGCGGTCGCGGTAGCGCCGGATCTGGTCGGGCGTGCAGGCGCAGCGGCCTGACGGGTCGCCCTCGTACCCGCAGGGGCAGGGATTCATTGCGGCCACCAACATGAAGCGGGCGGGAAACTCGGCCTGCACCGCGGCGCGCGAGATCACAACGCGGCCCGATTCCAGCGGCTCGCGCAGCACTTCGAGCACGTGGCGCGAGAACTCCGGCAGCTCGTCGAGGAAAAGCACGCCGCCGTGCGCCAGGGAAATCTCGCCGGGACGCGGTTTCGAGCCCCTGTCAATTACATTAATAACAGCTACTTATGGATGTCAAAATCAATCACTTGTGGTACTCTCAACATCAGAAAGCGCTACTGGATTATAAAAGTTGTCACTACTGGATTGCAAATTACAACTGATTAGGCTACTGAGTGAAAAATGCTCACGAGGCCCCCTATGACAGGGCCTGTGAGGGTCATCGGCCCCAACCGCCGTAGCCTGACAGGGCTGGTGACCTCGGAGGGCGCTTCCCAGGCCTTCGAATCGTCCCTGG
>JAZBPT010000199.1:0-5684 GCA_036351755.1 Wenzhouxiangella sp.
CGAATTCGATGCCTCCGGCGAATTTCCGCTCGAGACCATCCAGCGCATGGGTGAATTGGGCCTGATGGGCATCGAGGTGCCGGAGTCCTACGGCGGATCCGGCCTGGATACGATCGGCTACACGCTGGCCATGATGGAGGTCTCGGCGGCCGATGCGGCCCACGGCACGATCATGTCGGTCAACAACTCCCTGTTCTGCAACGGCATCCTCAAGCACGGCACCGAGGACCAAAAGCAGAAGTACGTCCGGGCGATCGCTTCGGGAGAGGAGATCGGCGCCTATGCCCTGACCGAACCGGCATCGGGCTCGGACGCGGCCAACATGAAGTCGCGCGCCGTGCTCAGCGATGACGGCAGTCACTACGTGATCAATGCCCGCAAGTCCTGGATTACCTCCGGTCCGGTGGCCCGTTACCTGGTGCTGTTCGCCATGACCGACCCGGAAGCCGGCGCGCGGGGCGTCTCGGCATTCATCATCGATGCCGAGAAGGAAGGGTTCCACCGCGGCAAGCTCGAGCCCAAGCTTGGCATTCGTGCCTCGGCGACCTGCGAGATCGAATTGACCGACTACAAGTGCCCCGTCGAGGATCGTCTCGGCGACGAGGGTCTGGGATTCAAGATCGCCATGGGCGTACTCGACGCCGGCCGGATCGGCATCGCCGCGCAGGCCGTGGGTATCGCGCAGGCGGCTTACGAGGCCAGCGTGGAATATGCCAAGGAGCGCAAGGCATTCGGGCAGGAGATCGGTACGTTCCAGATGATCCAGTCGAAGCTGGCGGACATGAAGACCCGGCTGGAAGCCGCCCGACTGCTGACGCTCAAGGCCGCCTGGGCCAAGATGAAGGCCATGGAGACCGGCTCGCGTTTCACGCTTGACGGGTCAATGGCGAAGCTGTTTGCATCGGAAGCGGCCATGTGGATCACGCACCAGGCGGTGCAGATTCACGGCGGCATGGGCTACAGCAAGGAAATGCCGGTCGAGCGCTATTTCCGCGACGCGAAGATCACGGAGATCTACGAGGGTACCAGCGAAATCCAGCGCATGGTGATCGCCAGAACCGAAACCGGCTTGCGTTGATCCACGCGGGGTAGGGTAGTCAGCAACGGGAAGCGATGGGATGAGTCACAACAACGAGAAGAAAGAGCAGGTCCTGGAGCAGGTCACCCGAATCGTGGCGCGGGGTGAGGGTCGCGAACTGGGCGCCGGATTCGTCCGGCGTTTCTTCCGGCGCGTGCCGGTTGCCGAGCTCAAGGACTGTTCGGTCGAGGACCTGGCCGCCCTGGCCACCGGCTTTCTGGATTTCGCCCGCCAGCGGGTGGGCAACGAAATTCGCTTCCGCGTCTACAACCCGCATTCCGACCGGCACGGCTGGGAGTCGAGTCACACGATCATCGAGATCGTCAACGACGACATGCCCTTCCTGGTCGATTCGGTGGTGCTGGCCCTCTCGGAGCTGGGCATTTCGGCGCACCTGATCATCCACCCGGTCATGCGGGTAGTCCGCGATCAGGGCGGCCATCTGATGCAGCTGGCCGAAGACGGCGAGGGCAAGGCCGAAAACGGGCAGGCCGAGTCGATGATGCATTTGCAGGTCGACCGGCAGAACTACCCCGAAATGCTGGCCAAGATCGAAAAGCGCATCCTCGCTGCCCTGGGCGACGTGCGGCGGGCGGTGTCGGATTTCAGGCCGATGCTCGATCGCGCCCATGAGATCGCTCGCGAGCTGCCTGAAACCCACAAGGCCCTGTCCGGGGAAGCGCGCGAGGAAGCGCACGACTTCTTCGAGTGGCTGGCCAACGATCACTTCACGTTCCTGGGCTACCGCGAGTACGTCATCGAAAACGGTCAGGACGGGCGCGTGTTGCGCGCGGTCGCCGACAGCGGACTGGGCATCATGCACCCCGAGCATCGCGAGGCACCGGTTCGGCCGCTGAGCGAGCTCGGTCGGGGCAGTGACCGACCCACCGCCGACGATCCCATCATCATCACCAAGACCAATGCCACCTCCAGCGTGCATCGCGGTGGCTACATGGACTACATCTCGGTCCTGTACTTCGACGACGAAGGCCGGGTCACCGGCGAAAAGCGTCTGATCGGGCTGTTCACGTCGGGCGCCTATATCCGCCGTTGCCAGGACACCCCGCTGGTGCGGCGCAAGGTCGACGAGGTGGTCAAGATGTCGGGGCTTCAGGCCGGCAGCCATGCCGGCAAGGCGCTGATGCACATCCTCGAGACCCTGCCGCGCGATGAACTGTTCCAGGCTTCCAGTGAAGAGTTGTTGGAAATGGCGATGGGCATTCTCGACCTGCAGGAGCGAAGCCAGACCCGGCTGTTCATCAGGCGCGAGCGCTTCGGCCGTTTCTTTTCCTGCCTGGTGTTCATTCCGCGCGACCGCTTCAATACCGAGAATCGCGAGAAGATCCAGAACATCCTCAAGCGCGCGCTCAAGGGCGAGCGGCTCGATTTCGCCGTCCAGGTCGGTGAATCCAAGCTGGCGCGCGTCCACCTCGTCGTCCGGCCCAAGGGCGACGCCGCGGTAGATTTCGACATCGAGGCCATCGAGGACAAGATCAAGCAATCCATCCGTTCCTGGGAAGACGAGCTGACCGAGATACTGGTGCGCGAGCACGGCGAGGAGCACGGGCTGGAACTGGCCCGGCGCTTCGGTCGAGCCTTTCCGGTCTCCTATGCCGACGACGTCTCGCCGCACGTCGCCAGCTATGACGTGGTCAATGTCTCCAGGCTGCGCGATCTCGACGATTTGCGCATGAGCCTCTACAAGCCGCGGCGGCGGGGCACCGGTCTGCTGCGCTTCAAGATCTTCAAGCACAGCGACCCGATGCCGCTCTCCGATGTTCTGCCGATGCTCGAGAACCTGGGCATGCGCATCGTCTCGGAGCGCCCCTATGAGCTGACGGTTTCGGACGGCCATCGCGTCTGGATCCAGGATTTCGACATGCGTCCGCCCAACGACGCCGAAATCAATCTCGACCGCGTGCGCGACAAGTTCCAGGATGCCTTCGAGCAGATATGGCGCCGGCGCTGCGAGAACGACGGGTTCAACAGGTTGGTCATGCTGGCCGGCCTGGACTGGCGCCAGGTCAACTTGCTCCGCGCCTGCTGCAAGTACCTGCTGCAGACGGGCATGCCGTTCTCCCAGAACTACATGGAACAGACCCTGGCCGCCTGGCCGTTGGTCGCGCGCCTGCTGGTCGAGTACTTCGAGATGCGCTTTGATCCGGCCCGCCGCGACGAAGGCCGCAAACATCGCAGCAGCGCACGCAAGCTGCTCGAAGCGCAGTGCCGTGAATTGCGCGAAACGTTCAACGACGACGTGCTATGCGAGTACCTCGACGAGGTTTGCCAGTCGCGCGAGTCCGAGCCCTCGGAGGACACGGAGTTCCATCTGCGCAAGACCATCCTGCGCGCACTCGATTCGGTGAGCTCCGCCGACCAGGACCGCATCCTGCGCGGCTTCTGCGACCTGATCCGCGCCATCCTGCGCACCAACGCCTTCCAGCGCGACCCGCGCGGCGAATACCACGATTACCTCAGCATCAAGCTCGACTCGGCGCGAGTACCCGACTTGCCGCAGCCGCGACCCTACCGCGAGATCTGGGTCTACTCGCCGAGGGTCGAGGGGGTCCACCTGCGCGGCGGGCAGGTGGCGCGCGGCGGCCTGCGCTGGTCGGACCGGCGCGAGGACTTCCGCACGGAGGTCCTGGGCCTGATGCGCGCCCAGAACGTCAAGAACACGATGATCGTGCCGGTCGGTGCCAAGGGCGGTTTCGTGGCCAAGCAGTTGCCCGAAGGCGGTGACCGCGACGCGATGATGGCCGAGGTCGTGTACTGCTACCGAAGCTTCATCAACGGCATGCTCGACATCACCGACAATCTCGAGGGCGAGGATCTGGTGCCGCCCCGTGATGTCGTTCGCCACGACGATGACGACCCCTATCTGGTCGTTGCTGCTGACAAGGGCACGGCCACGTTCTCGGATATCGCCAACGCGATCTCCGCCGAGCACGGATTCTGGCTCGGCGACGCATTCGCTTCCGGCGGCTCTAACGGTTATGACCACAAGAAGATGGGCATCACCGCCAAGGGCGCCTGGGAATCCGTCAAGCGCCATTTCCGGGAGCTCGGCCTGGATACCCAGAACGAAGACTTCACGGCCGTGGGCATCGGCGACATGGGCGGCGATGTGTTCGGCAACGGCATGCTGCTGTCCAAACATATCCGCCTGAAGGCGGCCTTCAACCACATGCACATCTTCCTCGACCCCGATCCCGACGCGGCCCGGAGTTTCGAGGAGCGCAAGCGGCTGTTCGAAACGCCGGGCACAACCTGGGCCGACTACGACGAAGCGTTGATCTCAGCCGGCGGCGGCGTTTTTTCGCGCCAGGCCAAGACGATCGAGCTGTCCGACGAGGTGCGCGAATGGCTGGGCGTCGAGGAAGAATCGCTTGCGCCCCACGAGCTGATCAAGGCCCTGCTCAAGGCGCCCGTGGACCTGCTCTGGAACGGCGGCATCGGCACCTACGTCAAGGGTGAAGTCGAAGCGCATTCCGATGTCGGCGACCTGGCCAACAACCTGGTGCGCGTGAATGGCCGCGAGCTGGGCGCCCGCGTCGTTGGCGAGGGCGGCAACCTCGGCCTGACGCAGCGTGGACGCATCGAGTTTGCGATGAAGGGCGGTCGTCTCAACACGGACTTCATCGACAACTCGGCCGGTGTCGATTGCTCCGACCACGAAGTCAACATCAAGATTCTGCTCAACGAGGCAGTCGAGCGCGACATGCTCAAGCTCGACGAGCGCAACGAGCTGCTCGCCGACATGAGCGACGAGGTCAGCGACCTGGTGCTGCGCTCGAACTACCTGCAGAACCAGGCCCTGAGCATGATGGAATCGATCACCAGCGATCGCCTCGGGGCCGAAGCGCACTTCATCGCGGTGCTCGAGCACCAGGGCGTTATCGATCGCGATCTGGAGCAACTGCCCGACGACGAGGAGCTGCGTGAGCGCGTGGCGCGCGGCCAGGGCCTGACACGACCGGAGCTTTCCCTGCTGTTGTCCTACAGCAAGATTACGGTTTACCAGGACCTGCTGGCGTCCGACGTGCCCGAGGATCCGTACCTCTCGGCCGAACTCAAGGACTATTTCCCCACGCCGCTTCGCGAACGCTTCAGCGACCTGATGCCCGAGCATCGCCTGTGGCGCGAGATCATCGCGACCCGGGTGACCAACAGCATCGTCAACCGTATGGGCGCGCCCTTCGTGATGCGCATTCGGGAGGATACGGGTGCCAGTTCGGCCATGGTGGCGAAGGCCTACACCGTGGCGCGCGAGATCTTCGCGGCCCGCGACTTCTGGCAGAAGATCGAGTCGCTGGACAACAAGGTTCCCGCCCGGGTGCAGCTCGAGGCCCAGCTGGAAATGTGGAACCTCCTTCGACAAGTCACCCGCCGCGTCATCACCTTGCCCGGCGGGTACTCCATCGACATATCGAGCAAGGTTGAGCGTTTCGCGCCCGGTATCGAGCGCTACCGCAAGGCCTTGCCCGAAATGCTCCACGGTGAACTCAAGCAAGCGCTGGACCAGCGCCAGGCCGAGCTCGTGGACGCCGGATTCACCGAGGAGGTCGCCTGTGAAGTGGCCGGCCTGCGTTTTGTCTTCTCGGCC
>JAZBPT010000200.1:0-18036 GCA_036351755.1 Wenzhouxiangella sp.
TCGACGCGCTCGGCCTGGACCGAAATCAGGTCTGCCAGCGGCGGGCCGCTCTCGGCGTGGAGCCCTGCGCGCTGCAGGTGCCAGACCAGCTCGGAATGAACCTGGTCGCGGTCGCCTTCGCGCAGGTAGTGCTGGTTAAGCCAGTTGAGCTTGGTGGTGTCGAACCGCGAGGCCTTGTGGTTGACGTCGGCGATGTCGAACAACTCGATCAGTTCCTTTCGCGAGAAGATCTCCTGATCGCCGTGCGACCAGCCCAGTCGGGCCAGGTAGTTGATCATGGCGTCGGGCAGGTAGCCCTGCTCGCGATAGCTCATCACGCTGACGGCGCCGTGGCGCTTGGAAAGGCGCGCGCCGTCGTCGCCGAGAATCATCGGCACGTGACCGAACTCCGGCGGCTCGACGTCGAGCGCGCGGTAGATGTTGATCTGTCGCGGCGTGTTGTTGATGTGGTCGTCGCCGCGGATGACCAGGTTGATGTTCATGTCGAGGTCGTCGATGACCACGGCGAAATTGTAGGTGGGCGAGCCGTCGGCCCGCATGATCACCAGATCGTCGAGTTCGGCGTTGGATACTTCGATGCGTCCACGGACCCGATCGTCGAAGGCCACCGAACCCTCGAGCGGGTTTCGGAAACGGATCACCGGCTCGACGCCCTCGGGCGCTTGCTCGAGGTTGCGGCAGTGCCCGTCGTAGCGCGGCTTTTCGCCGGCGTCCATGGCCCGCTCGCGCAGCTTCTCGAGGCGCTCTTTCGAGCAATAGCAGCGGTAGGCCTGCCCGTTTTCCAGCAGCCGATCGATCACTTCGCGGTAGCGAGCCATGCGTTCGCTCTGGTAGAACGGCCCCTCGTCCGCATCCAGGTCCAGCCAGGCCATGCCGTCGAGGATGGCCTGCACCGATTCGGCCGTTGAGCGCTGGCGATCCGTGTCTTCGATGCGCAACACGAACTGCCCGCCCGTGGCCCGGGCCGCGAGCCAGCAGAACAAGGCCGTGCGCGCGCCGCCGATGTGCAGGAAACCGGTGGGCGAAGGGGCGAAACGGGTCCGAATCGGTCGGGTATCGCGGGCCATGGGCAGGACGCTCGAAGGGAGAAAAGCCGGCTATTCTAGCAGAGGCGAACGGCTTAAGCTCGGGCGCCAAATCCGCTATAAAGGGCATCGTGACTCACCTCGCGGCGACCGCATGACCTACCTTCGCCACCGATCCCAGCCCAGCGCCCGAACGGCCCCATGAACGGAAACGCAGCGCACGACCATGCCGGCGCGACGGACTGGCAGCCCATCCTGCTCGGGCGACTCAGTGCGCTGGGCCGGTTGCTGCTGATCGCGCTGGCCATCGTCGTCGCGACGACCTCCGGCGACAGCGGCCTGAGCCGGGTCGAGCGTATCGAGGCGCGCGGCAGTCTGGTCATGCTGACCGTCAACGGCGCCTCGACCTACTACCTCGGCGCCGAAGGCGAGACCGGTTTCGAGTACGAGCTGGCGCTGGAATTCGCGCGCTACCTCGGCGTGCCGCTGCAGGTGGTCACCGTGCCCAGCGTGGGCGACCTGGTGCCGGCCCTGCTCGACGGTCGCGGGGATTTCGTGGCCGCCAACCTGACGCGCACCGCCTATCGCCAGTCGCAGCTTCGCTTCGGGCCGGCCTACGAGGACGTCGTGCCCACCGTCGTGTACCGACGCGGTTCGCCGCGTCCGCGCTCGGTCGAGGAACTCGCCGACGGCCGCCTGGCGGTCATGGAAGGCACCGTCTACCTGCCGCTGCTGGCCCGCCACGACGTGGCCCTCGATCCCGAGATCAGGCCGCACGCCAGTATCGAGGACCTGTTCGAGGCGATAAGCAACGAGGAAATCGACTACACGATCATCGACTCCAACATCCTCGAGCTCAACCGCCGCTTCTTCCCGGCCATCCGCCCGGCCTTCGAGCTTGGCGAACCCCAGCCGCTGGCCTGGGCGACGGAACGATCCGACGACGACTCCCTGGTCCAAGTCATGCGCGAGTTCTTCCTGGTGGCCGAAGCCGACGCCGTCCTGGCCGACCTGCGCGAACGTCATTACGGCCATATCGAGAACTACGAGCCGGTCGGCACGTTCACCTTCATGCGCCAGATCCGCGAGCGCCTGCCGGAACTGCGCCCCTTGTTCGAAGAGGCCGGCCGGGCGCACGACCTGGACTGGCGTCTGCTGGCGGCCGTCGGCTACCAGGAGTCGCACTGGGATCCGTCGGCGGTTTCGCGAACGGGCGTGCGCGGCGTCATGATGCTGACCCGCCGAACCGCCCGCCAGCTCGGTATCGACAATCGCGTCGATCCGGAGCAGAGCATCATGGGCGGGGCGCGCTACCTGCGCTCGATGATCGATCGCGTGCCCGACCGCATCGAGCACCCGGACCGCCTGTGGCTCGCCCTGGCCGCCTACAACATCGGCTACGGCCACCTCGAAGATGCCCGCGTCCTGACCGAAATTCGCGGCGGCGATCCCGACCGGTGGGTCGACGTGCGCGAATCCCTGCCCCTGCTCACCCAGGAGCGCTGGTACAGCCAGACTCGCTATGGGTATGCGCGCGGCTACGAGCCCGTGCAGTACGTCGAGAACATACGGACGTTTTTCGAAATCCTGCTGTGGATGGAAGGCCGGGACCACCCGCTCCTGGTCGACGTGGACTCGCCCGAAGCGATGCCCGCCGACGAAGGCGAGGAAGCCGGCGAATCCGACGCGGACGCCCGGTAGCCGCCGTGCGAGGCGGGGTCGTCAGTCCCCGGAAACGGACTCCTGCCAGAGGCAATGACCGGCGCTCTCGCGAATCGCTTCCAGGCGATCCCGGTGCGCGGCAAGCTCGGCCTCGTCGGCCCGGCGCACGACCAGCTTCGACACATCCACATCGACCACCGTTTCGCTGCCGGCATCCGAACCGTCCCGCTCTCCGGAAAGATCCAGTGCCAGGTCGACCTGGCCGCCGGTCATCGCCAGGTAGACCTCGGCCAGCAGTTCCGCGTCGAGCAACGCGCCGTGCAGGTCGCGACCGGAGTTGTCCACCTCGTAGCGCTTGCACAACGCGTCCAGGCTCACGCGCTGCCCCGGATGCAGCTCGCGCGCGAGCATCAGGGTGTCGAGAACCGTTGCGTGCTCGCCTACCCGGGTGGGCTCGTCAAGGCGCGCCAGTTCCGCATCGAGGAAGCCGACGTCGAATGCCGCGTTGTGGATGACCAGCTCGGCATCGCGGATGAACTCGATGAAGTCACCGGCCAGGTCGGCGAAGCGCGGCTTGTCGGCGAGGAACTCGTTGGTGATGCCGTGCACCGCCAGCGCACCGTCCTCCACGTCCCGCTCGGGATTGATATAGACGTGGAAGCTGCGCCCGGTCTGGCGCCGCTCGATCATCTCCAGGCAGCCGATCTCGATGATGCGATGCCCTTCCTCGGGCTCGAGGCCGGTGGTTTCGGTATCGAGAACGATCTGTCTCATTTCAGTGCCCTGCTAAAGTGAAAACCCGTTCGTCTTTTCATGTTTGACCGCGGGCCGCCTCACTCGCCAGCTCGTCGGCGCGTTCGTTTTCCGGGTGGCCGCTGTGCCCTTTCACCCAGTCCCACTGGACCTCGTGGCGTTCGCGGGCCTTGTCGAGGCGCTGCCAGAGTTCGGCGTTCTTGACCGGCTTCTTGGCCGCCGTGCGCCAGCCGTTCTTCTTCCAGTTGGTCATCCACTCGGTGATGCCCTTGCGCACGTACTGCGAATCGGTCGTGAGAATGACGCGGCAAGAACGCTTGAGCGACTCGAGGCCCTGGATGGCAGCCATCAGCTCCATGCGATTGTTGGTCGTTTCGGCTTCACCGCCCGACAATTCGCGTTCGTGACCGTTCCAGCGCAGCAACGCGCCCCAGCCGCCGGGGCCGGGATTGCCCAGGCAGGCGCCGTCGGTCCAGATGTGCACCGGCTCGCTCATGCAGCGCGGCACTGGCTGGGCACGGCCGAACCGCCGACCAGGCGCGGCTCGCGGAAGCGCAGCGGCTCGACGCGCGCCGGTTCCGCCGGCTTGCGCGCCACCACGACCAGGACCGGCACCAGGCCCGGCACCAGCCCGCGTACCTGGAGACTGGCCGAGACCGAAAGCTGCAGGTCACAGCGCGCGTGCAGCCACTGGAAATGCGGCCAGCTGGGCAGGCGCAGCGCCGACCGGCCCAGCTCGCGCCAGGCCAGTCTATGCCAGGGATTGGCCGAAACGGATACCAGCACGCCGCCGGGCTTGAGCACTCTCGCGGCTTCGCCGAGCAGGTCGCCCCGGATGGCCGGCTGCCAGACGTGACGCAGCAGGATCGCCGGCACGCTGTCGTCGTCGAGTGGCCAGCAATCGAGTTCGGCCCGGAAGGGCCAGCAACACGTCGACGCGTCGACCAGCACGCGACTGCGCCGCAGTTCGATCTGCGGGGAAGCACTGGCCGTGGGGGCGACTTCCAGGACCCAGTTGGGGCGCGGCTTCGCGAACCCGGCCTCGACGAGGCGGGTTTCGAGGGCCTGCAGGCCGGAAAAACCGGCCGGCATGCGGCGCGCGTTAGAATGCTTCTCGGACACGCGAAAAGGATACCAGACGGAGCCCGAGATGCCGCTGTCAATCGACGCCATTCCCACCCTGGAAAGCAACTACGTCTGGGCCCTGCACGACGGCAGTGACGCCCTGCTGGTGGATCCCGGCGAGTCCGCCGCCCCGCTGCGATGGCTGGCGGAGAAGGGGTTGGCCCTGAAGGCGCTGCTGATCACCCACCATCACTGGGATCACACCGACGGCATCGACGACATCCTCGCCGAGCACGCCGTGCCGGTCTACGGACCCGAGGACCGGCGGATTCCCCAGGTCGATCACCCGTTGCGTGAGGGCGATCACGTCGACATCGAGACGCCGGAAGCGCATTTCGAAGTGCTGAGCGTGCCCGGTCACACGAGCATTCACCTGGCCTTCTTCGGCCACCGCATGGTGCTCTGCGGGGACGCGCTGTTCTCGGCCGGCTGCGGCCGCATGTTCGAGGGCACGCCCGAGCAGATGCTGGCCTCGCTCGACAAGCTGGCCGAGCTGCCCGCCGACACGCGGGTGCTTTGCGCCCACGAGTACACGGTGGCCAACTGCCGATTCGCCCTGGCCGTCGAGCCCGACAACGAAGACCTTCGTGAGCGCGCTCGCGAAGCCACGGCCCTGCGCGAAAAGGGCGAGATCACCCTGCCCTCGCGAATCGGTGCCGAACGCCGCTTCAACCCCTTCCTTCGTACCCGCGAACCGGCCGTGGTCGAGGCCGTCAGGGCGCATGACCCGGATTGCGGCAGCGACCCGGTCGAGGTCTTCGCCGCCCTGCGGCGCTGGAAGGACGACTTCTGAACATGGTCGATCTCACCCGCGTTCCCAGAATCGAAAACGTCGACGCCGCCACCTTCCAGGCCGACTACAAGAAAGCGGCCCGGCCAGTGGTCGTCGAGCGGCTGACCGAATCCTGGCCGGCCCGACGCAAGTGGACGGTCGAACATCTCAAGGAACGCGCCGGGGACGTGGTCGTGCCGCTCTACGACAGCCAGCCCTCGCGCGACCACAAGCACCAGCACGCGCCGGCGGCGCGCATGCCGCTGGGCGAGTACATGGAGCTGCTGGAAAAAGGTGAAAACGACCTGCGGCTGTTCTTCTTCAATTTCTTCAACACCATCCCCGACCTGACCGAGGACTTCGAGTACCCGGATGTAGGGCTGAAGTTTTTCCGGAAGCTGCCCGTGCTGTTCATGGGCGGCAAGGGATCGCGGGTGCAGCTGCATTTCGACATCGACCTGGCCGACATCATGCTTTGCCATTTCGGCGGACCCAAGCGCGTGCTGTTGTTCTCGCCCGAGCAGACGCAATGGCTCTACCGCGTCCCGTTCTCCTTCAGCGCGCTGTTCGACGCGCGCGTGGACGAACCCGACTACGAGAAATACCCGGCCCTGCGGCAGGTTCGAGGACAGGTCGCCGATCTCGAGCACGGCGACGTACTCTACATTCCGCCCGGCTGGTGGCACTTCGTGGAATACCGGGAAATCGGCTTCTCGATGTCGTTGCGCGCCTTCCCGCGCACGCCGCGCAACCTCTCGCGGATGATCTACAACCTGCTGGTGCTGCGCACCGTCGACGGCCTCATGCGCAAGACGGTCGGGCAGCCGTGGAACGACCGCAACGAGCGGGTCGCAGTCAGGAAGGCTCACGCACGACTTTCGGGGGTTGCTAGCTCAAGCCACCAAAGATAACTCTGTATCTCATCTCTTTTGGAGAGACGCATGAACGTTACAAGGAGCCAAGTTTGATAGTGGTCAGGTAAGAAGTTTCTTACCTGAAGAATGGCGTATTTCTGATTTACTTGGCCCACCGCTGCAAGTTTCAATTGCTCCGGGCTTTAACAGCCCGCCATGACATTCAGGAACGTATTAGACGATAGGAGGAAAACCTTATGGTTCATATGAGAAATGTCTTCCTTACAGTCTTTCTCGCCCTTGTTGTTGGGGGCGCGTGGCCCGAGCCTGTTGTCGCGCGAGTATCAAATAACGTTCACAATCAGGGCTTCGTGTTTACTGAACAGCATTGGTGGGAGTTCTATGAAACAGTGGAGGACATGTACGCTTCTGGGGCAAGCGCAGATGAAGTATATGACTACACGACTGCGGTGTTAACTTGGCTGGGCCAAGCTGATTCAGCGTACACTCCGCCGAGCCACTCCTGGCCGCCGGCGCCAGGAAATCCCATTGATCCTGATCCCAATCCGCCGGTTGATCCTTATTCAGCTCCTGGCCAAGGGAAGGAGCCTTATGACGAGCAAGCTCCCCTACCCATGGGCCCACAGCCGCCTTTTCCTGGATGTGGTGCACCGTCGTGCCCGCCGCCGGATCAAGTTGTCGTTCCCTCCAGAGATGTTGCCTACGCATTCAACGCCTTGGGGATCGCAGTGTCAACGGGCGGAGGCCCCTTCGCAGTAGTTGGCGCAGGCTTTCAGATTATCGCAATCATAATTCACAGGCAGAACGACGAAGAAGATGATGAGTGAGTCTCAAGCTCCAGTACCGGACCAAGTTAAATTGGTAGGCTATTGAAGCAACCCCTCACCAACACGCACCCCAGGACTTAAATTGCCCCGGGGTGCGTCTCTTGATCAAAGCCTTGCTATCAAATAGGAGGTAATCACGATTATGACATCAGCCAGCAGAAATTGGGCGGAACTGCTCACCCGTCAAAGAATAGGGAAACTGCTTCCTTTGGTCTTTCTTACCTTAGGTGTTGCCATGTCCCTCGTGTACCTGACTGGAGCGAGTCGGGACGGCGGCCTAATTGGTTTTGGTGTAGCCAACTTCGTTCTCGCCTTATACCTCTTCACGGTTCGCGGCTTCCAACTCCTCATTGAAGAAGCAAATCGAACAAGGCAATCGACCGACCGCGCCCAGGAAAGCTGACCCCCCACGACCAACCGGGAATTCTGGCGCGCGGGCTTCGCAGCCTGCTGGTGCTGCGCACCGTCGACGGCCTCATGCGCAAGACGGTCGGGCAGCCGTGGAACGACCGCAACGAGCGGCGGGCGGTGACGCGGACCAACCAGAGGCTGGCGCAGGTCCGTTGATCGACCCCGCCGGGCGGCGGGGTCGGATGGCTCTCTTTACTCCAGCCCGAGCGCGGCGAGTTCGACGCGCGCAGCGGCCCCGTAGAGCCGGCTGGCTTCGCCTTCGACCGAATCGCCGGGCGCCAGCTCGGGCCAGAGTTCGGACAGGTCGCCGACGATGGACTCGACGCGCTCGACCACTTCCGGCGCCTGGTCCCGCAAATCCTGCGGGAGCTCTTCGAGGCGCTTCATCGCGATCTGCGTGAAGCCCCAGGCGTCCTGGTATTCGTGCGCGTTGACCAGGCGACCGTCCTCCACGCCGATGGCGTACTCCTCGCCGGCCGTGCGCAGCAGGCCCATCACGCCGAAGAGTTCCTCGGCCAGGGTCGTATCGGCCGCGTCCTCCGCGGCGCGGATCGCATCGACCAGCGTTTCGTAAGCGGCCTCGACTTCGGACTGCTCCGCGTCGTTCTCGACCGCCGTGGCCAGCGCGGACAGCTGCTCGTCGAAGGCCTGTCCGCCGCGATGCTCGATGGCCGGCACGAGACCGGCGTAGAGTTCGTCGCGCGGGTGCTTCATGTGCGTACGCGCCATGTCGGCCCGGCCCTGCGAGTAGAGCGTGAACCCGACCATGAGATGGCCCCGGATCAGGCCCAGGCGGGTCAGGTAGGCCGGGTCGTCGGTCTTGATGTCGACGGGTGCGGACCCTTCTCCCTCTCCTTCGCCTTCTCCTTCGCCCTCGCCGGCATAGACCTGGCTGCCCTCGCCTTCACCGGCGCTCTGCGCACTGTCCTGGACCACGACGGTCGAAGCCGCGCTGGGATCCAGCCCCGGGTCCTGGTCGGCCGCCACGGCCGAAGTGCCGAACAGGGCCACGCTCATGCTGATCCAGAGTTTCCTGCGTTCGTTCATGCTTGATCCGGGGATGATTCGGGAAAGGGAAAAGGCTCGCATAGATGCGATTGATTTTCAATACCAACTCAGCCAGAATCACGGGCGGTTTTCCACCCGATGACTCGCCCATGCTTCTCCAGATTGCCGACTGCCTCGAAGCCCCCGACCTCGAGGCCGTTGTCGAGACCGCGGCACGCGCCGGCTTCACGTCCGGACACAGCACGGCCGGGCGGGTGGCCCGAACGGTCAAGCACAACCTGCAGGCCGAGGACTCCGCCGAGATTCGCGGCCTGCTCGAGCTCGTCGAGCGGCGCCTGCGCGCCAACCCGCTCGTCCAGTCAGCGGCACGCCCGAAAGCCTTCGTGAAACTGCTGCTCAGCCGCTACGAACCGGGCATGGCCTACGGCAGCCACGTCGACAACGCCCTGATGCAGGGCCGGCGCACGGACCTGAGCTTCACGCTCTTCCTGTCGGACCCCGGGAGCTATGAAGGGGGCGAGCTCATCATGGAAGACAGCAGCGGCGAGCGCGCCTGGAAACCGGCTGCCGGGAGCCTGCTGCTCTACCCCAGCACGACCCTGCACCGCGTTGCCGAGGTCACCGGCGGCGAACGCCTCGCCGTCGTCGGCTGGATCGAAAGCCGAGTGCGCTCGGCCGAGCAGCGCGAACTCCTGTTCGACCTGGAAAGGGCGATGAGCAGCGAATACGACGCCCGAGGCAAGACCGATCAGTACGACCGGCTGAGCAAGTGCTTCAACAACCTGATGCGGATGTGGCTGGACTGAGTCGCCCGCCACTGGCTCGCGTACAGCCCATTCCCGCTTTCTCTTGAATCCGGAGCGGCATCCGGATAGGCTACCTATATCCTTCAATCGCGATAAAAGGATATAGTCATCGACCTGGACCGCGTGGGCCGCCACTGCAGCCTGCTGGGGGACGCGACCCGGCTGAGGCTGCTGGCGCTGCTTGAAACCGAGGAACTGACGGTCGCCGAGCTGGCGCAGATCACGCGCCTGGCGCAGCCGCGCGTGTCCACGCACCTGGCCCGCCTGCGCGAGGCCGGGCTGGTGGTCGACCGGCGCGACGGCGTGTCCGTCTACTACCGGCTGGGCAACGCCGACGACAATCCCGAGCTGCACCGGCTCTGGGCGCTTTTCCGGGACGGCCTGGACGATGCGGTCGTTTCCGCCGACGCCGAGCGCCTGCCCGAGATCATGGCGCAGCGCGCGGCCGGCCGCAACTGGCCCGACTCGGTGGCCGGCGACATGGAACGCCACTACTCGCCGGGCCGCACCTGGGAGGCCACGACCCGGGCACTGGTCCAGCTGCTCTCGCTGGGCCGGGTCCTGGATGTGGCCTCCGGCGACGGTGTGATGGGCGAATTGCTGGCGCGCCAGGCCGAGCGCATCGACTGCGTGGACGTTTCCGAAAAGGTCGTCGCCGCCGGGCGCGAGCGCGTCAAGCCGTTTACGAACGTGCAGTTCCATCTCGGCGACATGCACGCCCTGCCCTTCGAAGACGGCGCCTTCGACAGCGTGCTGATGATGCACGCCCTGACCTACAGCGATCGCCCGCAGGCCGCGCTGGCCGAGGCGGCGCGGACCATGAAAGCGGGTGGACGACTGGTCGGCGCCACGCTAAGGAAGCACCGCCACAGCGCGCAGGTGAAGACCTTCGGGCACGCCAACAACGGCTTCACCCCGCGCCAGCTCGCCGGCCTGATCGAGAAGGCCGGGCTGAAAGCCGCCTTCTGCGACGTGACTTCCGTGGAACGCAAGACACCGAATTTCGAAATCATCACCTTCCTCGCGGAGAAAGCATGACCCGACTGCAATGGCACGATCCCGACGGCGTCGAGACGCTGTTCGGCGCGCTGGGCGAGCGCATCCTGCTGCTCGACGGCGCCATGGGCACCATGATCCAGAACGAAAAGCTCGACGAGGCCGCCTTCCGCGGCGAACGTTTCGTCGACCACCCCGACGACCTCAAGGGCAACAACGACCTGCTCACGCTCACGAAACCGGAGCTCGTCACGCGCATCCACGACGAGTTTCTCGAGGTGGGCTGCGACCTGGTCGAGACCAACACCTTCAACGCCAACCGCATCAGCCAGGCCGACTACGCGCTGGAGGATCTCTCCGAGGAGATCAACCGCGAGGCCGCCAGGCTCGCTCGCCAGACCTGTGACGCCTGGAGCGAGAAGACCGGGCAGCGCAGGTACGTGGTGGGCGTGATCGGCCCGACCAACCGCACGGCCTCGATCTCGCCGGACGTAACCAACCCCGGCTACCGCAACATCGACTTCGCCACGCTTGTCGAGGCCTATACCGAGGCCGCCCGCGGCCTGCTCGACGGCGGCTCGGACCTCATCCTGATCGAGACCATCTTCGACACCCTCAACGCCAAGGCGGCCATCTACGCCGTCTACGAGGAATTCGAGCGCCGCGGCGAACGCTGGCCGCTGATGATCTCGGGCACGATCACTGACGCCTCCGGCCGCACCCTGTCGGGCCAGACGCCCGAGGCCTTCTACTACTCGGTCGAGCACGCCGAGCCCTTCTCGGTGGGCTTCAACTGCGCCCTCGGGGCCGACCAGCTCAAGCCGCACATCAAGGCGCTCTCGCGCGTGGCCGACTGCCTGGTCTCGGCGCATCCCAACGCCGGACTGCCCAACGAATTCGGCGAATACGACCAGACGCCCGAGGAAATGGCGGAGATCATCGAAGGCTTCGCCCGCGATCGACTGGTCAACATCATCGGCGGCTGCTGCGGCACGACGCCCGAACACCTGGCCGCGATCGGCAAGGCGATCGAGGGCCTCTCACCCCGTCCAATCCGAAGCAAGAAAGCGGCATGAGCGATACCGAACAGCACAAGCGCCACACGCGACTGAGCGGCCTCGAGCCGCTGGTGATCACGCCCGAGCTGAACTTCGTCAACGTCGGCGAGCGCACCAACGTCACCGGCTCGGCGCGCTTCAAGCGGTTGATCGCCGAGGAAAAGTACGAGGAAGCCGTCGAGGTCGCCCTGCAACAGGTCGAAAACGGCGCGCAGATCATCGACGTGAACATGGACGAAGGCCTGCTCGACTCCGAGCAGGCGATGGTCGACTTCCTCAACCTGATCGCGGCCGAGCCGGACATCGCCCGGGTGCCGGTGATGATCGATTCGTCCAAGTGGAGCGTGATCGAGGCCGGCCTGCGCTGCCTGCAGGGCAAGGGCGTGGTCAACTCGATCAGCCTCAAGGAAGGCGAGGCGGCCTTCCTCGAAGAGGCGCGCAAGATCCGCCGCTACGGTGCGGCCGTGGTGGTCATGGCCTTCGACGAGGAGGGCCAGGCCGACAACGCCGAACACATGGTCGAGTGCCTGTCGCGCGCCCACAAGCTGCTGACCGAAGAAGCCGGATTCCCGCCGGAAGACATTATCTTCGACCCCAACATCTTCCCGGTGGCGACCGGCATCGAGGAGCACGACAACTACTCGGTCGAGTTCATCGAGGCCACGAAGGCACTCAAGAAGCGCTTTCCGGACTGTCACGTCTCCGGCGGGGTGTCGAACATGTCGTTTTCCTTCCGGGGCAACAACCCGGTACGGGAAGCCATGCACTCGGTGTTCCTCTATCACGCCACGAAGGCCGGCATGGACATGGGTATCGTCAATGCCGGCCAGCTGGCCGTCTACGACGACATCGACCCCGAACTGCGCGAGCTGGTCGAGGACGTCGTCCTCAACCGGCGATCCGACGCCACCGAGCGCCTGCTCGAAGCCGCCGACAAGTACAAGGGCGACGGCAAGAAGGAAGAGAAGGACGAGGCCTGGCGGGAGAAACCCGTGGCCGAACGCCTGAAGTACAGCCTGGTCAAGGGCATCGACAAGCACGTCACCGAGGACACCGAGGAAGCCCGCCAGCAGTTCGACACGGCGCTGGAGGTCATCGAGGGGCCGTTGATGGACGGCATGAATTATGTTGGCGACCTGTTCGGCGAAGGCAAGATGTTCCTGCCCCAGGTGGTCAAGTCCGCGCGCGTGATGAAGAAGGCGGTGGCCTACCTGGTGCCTTATCTCGAGGCCGAAAAGACCACCAAGGAGAAGAAGGGCAAGGTACTGCTGGCCACGGTCAAGGGGGACGTCCACGACATCGGCAAGAACATCGTCGGCGTGGTTCTGGCCTGCAACGGATTCGACGTCCACGACCTGGGCGTGATGGTGCCGGCCGAGAAGATTCTCGAAGAAGCGCGCAGCTCGGAAGCCGACATCATCGGCTTGTCGGGACTGATCACGCCCTCGCTCGACGAGATGGTCAACGTCGCCGAGGCGATGAACGAGGCCAAGCTCGAACTGCCGCTGCTGATCGGCGGGGCCACGACCTCTCGCGCGCACACCGCACTCAAGATCGACCCGGCCTACCCGGGGCCGGTTTGTTGGGTCAAGGACGCCTCGCGCTCGGTCGACGTGGTGCGCAAGCTCGCCAGGAAGCAGCACCGCGACGGCTACGCGGCAGACATCCGCGCCGACTACGAAGAATACCGCGAGCGCAGCGCCAAGGGCCGCCGGCGCAAATCCCTGGTTTCAATCGAAGCCGCGCGCGAGAACGCCTTCCGCCCCGATTGGAGCGAGCACCGGCCCGAGGCGCCGAAGCAGCCCGGCCTGCACGTCTTCGAGGACTGGCCGATCGCCGACCTGGTCGACTACATCGACTGGACGCCCTTCTTCCAGACCTGGGAGATCAAGGGTCGCTACCCGGACATTCTCGAGGACGAAGAAGCCGGCGAGGCCGCCCGCAACCTGTTCCGCGACGGGCAGGACATGCTCCAGCGCATTATCGACAACGACTGGCTGACCGCCCGCGCGGTCTGCGGCCTGTGGCCGGCAGCGCGCGACGGCGACGACGTGCTGTTCTACGCCGACGAGTCGCGCGGGGAAGTGGCCGAACGACTGGTCATGCTGCGCCAGCAAGCCGACAAGCCGTCGGCCAACCTGTGCCTGTCGGATTTCGTGGCCGACGCCGACAGCGGCATCGCCGACTGGGCCGGCCTGTTCGCGGTAACGACCGGCATCGGCCTGGAAGAAGCCCTCGAGCAATTCCCCGAAACCGACGACTACAGCCGCATCCTGCTGCAGTCACTGGCCGACCGCCTGGCCGAGGCACTGGCCGAAGCGCTGCACGAAAAGGTCCGGTGCGAGATCTGGGGCTACGCCGCCGACGAGGGCCTGGACAATCAGGAGCTGATCCGCGAGAAGTACCGCGGCATCCGTCCGGCACCGGGTTATCCCGCATGCCCCGACCACAGCGAGAAGACCAAACTGTTCGAACTCCTGGAAGTCACCGACAGGATCGGCGTGGAGCTCACCGAAGGCTTCGCCATGAAACCGATGGCCGCCGTCAGCGGGTACTACTTCGGTCATCCCGAAAGCAAGTACTTCGTGGTCGGCAAGCTCGGAAAAGACCAGGTCGAAGACTACGCCGAGCGCAAGGGCATCAGCGTCGCCGAGGCGGAGAAGTACCTGCGGCCCAATCTCGATTACTGAGAATCGCCCTTTCGAGATCCGTTGCCGTTAGCCCTTGATTCACGCAGAGACGCGGAGAAAAGGAAAGATCGCAGAGAAGAGCGCGAGCAGCCTCCAAAAGGACTGCCCTGGCCATGGATTGGCTATGCTCTGGGCAACGGCTGCCCAATTGGATTTTCCTCTGCGAACTCCGCTCCTCTGCGGCTCTGCGTGATGCCATTTCCGGCACCACCCCATGACGTCGGAGCTACCAGACCAGATCGTCGGGCACCGGCGGGTAGTGACTGCCGTCGTCCTCGGGTTCGTCGCGGCCTTCCAGGCCGGGGACCAGGTCCGGGGCGACCTCGCGGTATTTCTCGAGGGTTTCCAGGGCGACCAGCAGGTAGGAGCCGCGCAGGTTGACCACGCCGATTTCGCCGTTGTTGAGCTGATCGCGCTGCTCGGGGGTGCACAGGACCCGACGAATGCGGCCCATGTGCTCGAAATATCGAGGCACCTCGGCGTCCTTGCGATTGAGGGTATTGCCCTTGATGATCCCGTCGAGCTCGAGGTTGCGCCGGCGGCGCTCCTCCTGCTCGGCCACGCGGCGCTGCTTCTCGGCCTCCTTCTCGCGCACCTCGGCCTTGCGCCGGGCCGCGTAGGCCCGTGCCAGATCCGAGTCCGCGGCCTTTTTCTTTCGCGCGGTGCGTTTCTTCTTGGCCGGCGCGCTGTTGCTAGCCTTCTTCGGGCCGGATTGGCCGGCGCCGGGCTTGCCCCGACGCCGACTCTTCTTCAGCTGCTCTTCGTCAGCCAGCCCCGATTTGAGCAGGGCGTCCTGCAATGTCCCCATGACGAAGCGCTCTTGTGTCTTATTCCTGGGATTCGCTGTCGGCCACTTCCAGCAGCTCGACTTCGAAGATCAGGGTCGAGTTCGGGCCGATCGGGCCCGGACGGCCCTGTTCGCCGTAGGCCAGCTCGGAGGGGATGAAGAACTCGTACTTGGCGCCTTCGCTCATCAGCTGCAAGCCTTCGGTCCAGCCGGGAATGACCTGGTTGAGCGCGAAGGTGGCCGGCTCGCCGCGGTCATAGGAACTGTCGAACTGCGTGCCGTCGATCAGCGTGCCCTTGTAGTGCACGGTGACGCGGTCTTCGGCGGCCGGGCTGGCGCCCTCGCCTTCCTCGATCACACGGTATTGCAGACCGGAGTCGGTCACCATCACGCCGTCGCGTTCGGCATTCTCGGCCAGAAAGGCCTCGCCGGCTTCCTTGTTGGCGCTGGCCTCTTCCTGTCGCTGGGCCTGCATCTGCTGCTGGCGGCGCTGCATGAAGGCTTCTCGCTCGGCCAGGGCCTCTTCCTGGGTCAGACGGGTTTCTTCGCCGTTGTAGGTGGCGCGAAGCGCCTCGACCAGGAGGTCCAGGTCCAGATCCATGTCCTGTTCGGACAGGGAACCGCCAATGTCCATGCCGATGGTGTAGCTGAGACGCTCCTCGGGCGTATCGAGGGACTCGTCCTGGGCCAGGGCCACGGTCGAAACGCTCGCGGCCAGCACGGAGCCGGCCAGAATTCGGGCAATCTTCATGGAATAGAACTCCTTGGGAATGGGAAACTTGAGTGAGCCTGTGACCAGCCGAATGGCGGTCAGTTCCAACCGAAAAGTCTACCAGATCGAGGAAGCGCGCTACGAGCGCGTGTCGTCGATTAAAATTTCGCTTGACTCTGTAGTGGTGTTTTACTAGACTAATACACCAACACGACAGCCAAAGGAGCTGACCATGTTGCCGATATCCAAGCACCGCACGCTCGTCATCCCGCACCGGCTGGCGCTGGTCGCTGCCGCGGTGTGCCTGGCCCTGTCCTTCACCTCCGATCGCGGGGACGTTCAGGGCCCGCTCCAGGCCGACGGGGACCGGCCCATCGAACAGATCGAGGCGGTCAACGGCGGCTCGGCCTCAGTCGGCAATCCCGACCAGGCCCCGCGCTCCAACCGCGGCAGGGGCAATCCCAGCCTCCTGCCCTGGTTCTCGGGGCTGACGCACTGACGATGGAAGCGCGCTGGGACGACAACCAGCCGATCTACTGGCAGTTGCGGGAAAAGACCGTTGCGGCCATTCTGGACGGCACTCTGCGAGAAGGACAGCCCCTGCCCTCCGTGCGGCAGGTGGCCGTGGATTTCCAGATCAATCCGCTGACGGTCTCCAAGGCCTACCAGTCCCTTGTCGATGACGAGCTCGTCGACAAGCGCCGGGGCGTCGGCATGTTCGTGCGCGAGGGCGCGCGCAGCAAGCTGCTGGAGAGCGAGCGGAACCGGTTTCTCAACGAAGAATGGCCGCGGCTGGCCGAGCGGATCGAGAAACTCGGTCTGTCGATCGAGGACTTGCTGGCCGCACGCGAGAAGAAAGAGGAGAGCAATTCATGAGCCTGACCATCCATGCCCGGGACCTCAAACGTTATTACGGCAGCAACCGGGCTGTCGACGGCATCGATCTCGAGATCCCGTCGGGTCGCATCGTCGGCCTGATCGGCCCCAACGGTGCTGGCAAGACGACGGCCCTCAAGGCCATTCTCGGCCTGACCGGCTTCGACGGCCAGCTCGAGGTGCTGGGACGGAAACCGGACAAGGATCGCGACGAGCTGATGGAAGACGTGTGTTTCATCGCCGACGTGGCCGTCCTGCCGCGCTGGGCGCGGGTCTGGCAGGTCATCGAGATGACCGAACGCCTGCACCCGCGTTTCTCTCGCGAGCGCTGCATGCACTACCTGAAGAACACCAAGGTCAAGCAGAACACCAAGGTCAAGGCACTTTCCAAGGGCATGGTCGTGCAGCTGCATCTCGCGCTCGTGATGGCAATCGACGCCAAGCTACTGGTGCTCGACGAGCCGACGCTGGGCCTGGACATCCTGTTCAGAAAGCGCTTCTACTCGAATCTTCTCAACGAGTACTTCGACGAAGAGCGCACGATCCTGATCACCACCCACCAGGTCGAAGAAGTCGAACACATCCTGACCGACCTGCTGTTCATCAAGGACGGCAAGCTCGTGCTCAACGCCACGATGGATGCCGTTCACGAGCGCTATCGCGAAGTCATGGTCAAACCCGACCATGTGGAACAAGCGCGAGCCATGAACCCGATACATGAGCGCGTGCTGTTCGGCCGCCATATCTTCCTGTTCGACGGCGGCGACATCGCACGCCTCAAGGAAATCGGCGAACTGCACCGCCCGAGCGTTGCCGACCTGTTCGTGGCCCTGATGGGCGAAGAGTACGAGAACGGCGAGAGCACGGAGGAAGCGGCATGAGCACGCGATCGATCAGCACGATGTGGACCCTGATGCGACGCGAACTCTGGGAGAGCCCCGGCGCATTCAAGTGGGCGCCGATCACGATCCTGGGCCTGACCCTGTTCTTCATCGTCTTCGGGCTCATCCTCGGTTCGCGCTTCGACAACGAGATGGCCTTCACCCTGGACGCCATCCGGCAGTTTGCCGACGTGCCGGCCGACCAGAAGCGCCTGTTCGTGACCGGCGCCCTGTTCGCGGTCTCGGGCCTGTTCTTCCAGATCCTGCTGCTCGTGCTGCTGTTTTACCTCTCCAGCTGCCTGTACGACGAACGCAAGGATCGCTCGATCCTGTTCTGGAAGTCCCTGCCCGTATCGGACACGATGACCGTGGCCTCCAAGGTCCTCACGGCCTGCCTGCTGGCGCCGGCGATCTACCTGGTGATCGTCGTGATCACCCAGCTCATCGTGCTGCTGATCGCCACCGTGTACGGATTCATGGCCGGCATCAACCCGTTCACCGCTTTCTGGCTACCCGCCAGCCTGCCCAAGCTGTGGTCGGTCATGGCGCTGGGCTTGGTCATCCAGGGACTCTGGCTGCTGCCGGTGTATGCCTGGCTGGTTTTCTGCTCCTCCTGGGCGCCGAGAGTACCCATCCTGGTGGCCGTGGCCGTGCCGGCAGTCATCTCGCTGTTGCAGCACGCCTGGAGCCTGCTTTCCAGCTTCACCATGCCGGAGCTCAACGTCGGCCTGATCATTCTCAAGCGCCTGGGCAGCGGCATCCTGCCGAGCAA
>JAZBPT010000201.1:0-3738 GCA_036351755.1 Wenzhouxiangella sp.
ACGGCAGCAGCCGATCGGTATGTCCTTCTACCTGGACGTCGGGGCTGTGGACGAGGACCTGGCGGCCCGGGATCCGGCCGTCCGTGGCTTCCGTGAATACGTGGAACGGCACGCGCCGCTCAGGAGCGGGGAGAAGGCCATGCTGGCGCGTTTCCTCCTGGCCCGCGACGAGTCCGGCACCCTGCCTGCCGGCGTGGCGCAATTGCAGTGCCGCAACGCGTTCATGCCGGTGGGCGTCAAAGGCCTGGCGCTGAGCGGGAGTGTTCGGCCGGATAACGAGGGCAACCGGCTGCAGGCGAAGCTCTCCGGTATTCGTCCCCTTGCGGGAACCGAGTTCGACCAGGACGGACAAGACTTCTTCATCATGGGCCACGACTGGCGGGTGGAGCCCTTCGCCGACTGGATCGATGGCGTCATGGGGCGCCTTGTCACGCACGGCGAACCGGCCGGCCGCGATTCGTCCGTGGAGGTCATGACGCGCCGTGATTTCGAGTCTGCCGTGCGTGAAGCGCTGGAGGCGATGAGCCGGCGCCGCCCTCTCGATGAGCTCGAGCTCGCGCGCACCCTGCTGGTGGAAAAGGCGATCGCGGACGAACCGGGGCGGTCGGTTGGAGAGGCGATTTCGAGTCTGCTCCGCCGAGCCGTCGAGGGCCTGGCCGACCATTCGCGCGGAAGGGACCTGGTTGCCGTGGTCCGCCACACCTATCTGGAGCCGGAGCCCAAGCAGCGCGCAGCCGCCCACGAGGCCGGCCTGGCATACGGAACGTATCGGCGTCGACTGCGGGAGGCGATCTCGGTGATCACCGAGCAGCTGTGGCAGTGGGAGCGTGCGGCGTCGAATCCCGACGAGCGTTGATCGCCGAACCGGGCGAACAACTGGACACGAAGTGGACACCGGTTGGTGTTGTTCCCGACCGGGCGCTTCGGCCAGCCTTGTCGCTCGTTCGTCTCGGAAGGATCCGAATTGAAACAGATTGCAGTTGCCTTGGGCGTTGTCGTGGCGCTGGCGGGCGCACCCTCCGGGCAAGCCGCCGTCGCCGATCTCTGGTATCTCACCTTCGACCCGATCGATGCGGTTGCCGGCACGCAATCCGGTCCGCAGGAAGTCGTTTCCTACGACCCGGGGACCGGCTCGGCGGCACCGGTTCGCAGCTTGACTGAAGCACCCGTGGAGATCGACGGCTTCGAGCGACTCGACGCCGATCGCTACTACTTCTCTACGAGTACGCACGCCCAGCTGGACGGATTAACCGTTGCGCCGGGAGATGTCGTGCTGAGCGAAAGCCAGGGCCTTTCTCTGGCTTTCGATGCCAGTGCTGAAGACTTGCCCGCAAGCATCGATGTGGACGCCGTGGCCGTAAACCAGGACGACGAGCTCGTTCTGTCGGTCGATACGCATGTCCAGCTGGATGGAATCGTTTTCGAAGATGCCGACCTGTTTCGCTTCGATGGAAGTGCCTTTCACGTCTACTTCGATGCCGGCGCAGCAGGCCTTCCCGACCATGCAGATGTCGATGCCGCGACCAGCTTGTCGGCTGGGCGCATCGTGATATCCACCCGGACCGGCGGCAGGATTCAGGGCACAACGTATGACCACGGCAGCCTGCTGCTGATCGACGGCGATGGCACGTTTGCCAGCGTTCAGTTCGATGCTTCTGACGCAAGCGGCACGACATCCGACATCGTTTCTCTGAGCGCCGAGCCGGTCGGCGATGCCATCTTTTCTGATCGATTTCAAGGGAGTTGAAATGAAGCTGAACATCAATGAAAGGACGCGTCATATTGCCGCGACCATTCCAGGGCTCATCCTGGCCCTGGTGGCCATGTTTCCGAGCACACAGGTGCTCGCGGAAGATGGGCGCCTCGAGATCAACCAGACTTGTGCGGCCAACGACGGCTGCTTTGCCGGTGACACGCCTGGATACCCGGTTCAGATCACCAGCGACGGCAGCTATGTGTTGACCAGCGGGCTGAACGTGCCTGTCGGATCCGGTGGTCTGGATCTGTCTGTCGGCAATGTCACGATCGATCTGAACGGCTTTTCCATCATTGGCCCGGAGACCTGCAATAACACGCCGGTTACCGATTGCACGGGTTCCGGATTCCAGTACGGCATCTCCGCATCGTCCTCCGGCGTTACCGTCAAGAACGGCAAGGTCAAGGGCTTTACCGGAGAGGGAGTCGGCCTTGGTGATCGTGCGACGGTCATCGGGGTTCGTGCGGAGCAGAACGGTTCCACGGGAATCTTTCTTGGCGCGAACTCACTGGTCGTCCAAAGTCAGGCGGAGCGGAACGGTATCCACGGAATCCGCGTAGCCGATCGTTCCGTCGTGCGCGATTCCAGTACCTGGGGCAACGGCAATCACGGCATCGACACTGCAAGGTACTGTGTGATTTCCAACAGCACCTCATCCGAGAACGGCGAAAGGGGGATCTCGACACTGGCGAGCAACACCGTTCGAGGCGTGAGTGTGACGGAGAACGCCGCTATCGGCGTCCTGTTGTTCAACGGCAGCAGCACGCTGACCGACAGTAGCGTGACCGGCAATGTCGGTTTCGGCGTGAAGTGCCAGTACGGCGGCGGTTCCGGCCTGGATAACGTCGTCATGAACTTCAACAACTCCAACAATGCTCAATGGGACGGACTCTGCAACGAACTGGGCGGCAACCTGTGCCAGAACAGCACGACCTGCCCGTGAGAAACGGTCATTCGACTGCCGTGATCCAAATCCATCCTAAACGCTCGGAGACGACTTCATGAACGCACCACGCACAGTCACTGCGCTGGGTCTGCTGCTCTTCCTGGGCCCGGCGTCCGCGGCTACCTTCACGGTCAACAGTACCGCCGACAGCGGTTCAGGCACGCTGCGCGAGGTGATCAACCAGGCGAATGCGAGTGCCGGCGTGGACACCATCGAGTTCCAGTTCGCGGGCAGCGCACCCTGGCAGATCTTTCTGTCGTCGGCCCTGCCGACGATTACCGAAGGCGTTTCCATCGACGCATCGACCGTCCCGGGCTATGCCGGGGATCCTTTGGTGCAGCTTTCCGGCAACTCGATCGGTTCGGGACACGGCTTCCACATCACCGCAAGCAATACCTCGATTAAGGGGCTTTCGCTGATCAACTTTCCCGGCGATGCCATCCACATCGAGAATGCAGCGGAGAGTTTCGTCGACGAGTGCTGGATCGGCGTGACCACCACGGGCCAGCGAGCCGGCAACGGGGCGGGCATCCACGTGCTCGAGTCGAATGCCGTGTACATCGGCAGCGACGGCCGCAACGTGATCACCGGCAACCTGGGCCACAACATCGAGCTCGAGGGCGGCCTCGGCAGTTCCCCGCCGGTGGGCGGACACGTCATCGAGAACAACTACATCGGCACCCGGCCCGACGGCAGCGCCTTCAGCATCGGCGGCGGCAGTTCGGGCGTGGTCGTCAACGGAAGCGCCGAGAACTCGATCGGTACCGAGGGTCGCGGCAACGTGATCTCGGGTCACGGCACCGACCACGCAGTGTCGAGCGCGACGGCGGGTATCCGCATCATCGGCGAGGGGTCGGTCGACAACGTCATCGTCGACAACATGATCGGCGTCGGGCCAGGCGGCATGCAGGCCAACGGCAACGGCGTCGGGGTGATCATCGGCCTTGGCGGCATTGCGGTGCAGTCCAACAATATCGTCGGGCTCGACGGTACCAACCCCGACACGCGCAACGTGATTTCCGGCAATGCCCTGGCG